>JBDNIG010000085.1:0-6834 GCA_041688415.1 Rhodopirellula sp.
CCGGCCCCCTCCCTCGCATTCGCCTGAACGGCTCTGCTCGACCTCCCCCAACTTCGTCGGGAGAGGTAAAATGGAGCTGACCAGTGGAACAAAAAGGGATGACAGAATGGTGGCGTCAACCCCAAAGGTTTAGCGGTCCAGGCTAGTCCGCTGTCGGTTGAACAGTGGTATGCGCGATTGCCTTTGCAGCGACAACCCGCGCAGCGAACCGGTGCGCGGACGTCTCGCCCGCATGCCAGATCGACATCAGGTTCCCGATCGGAAATTGATTCACCGGGTTGCCCCATCGGACGTCGCGCACGCTAGAATGTCGACACCCGTCATCATGCGGATCGGTCCACCGCGCCTCGTGACATTTCTCTGACCTCTGTGCAACCATCGCCATGATTTTCACGGGCCTCACGATGGGGCTGGCTAGCACCGCAGTGTCCACCGTTCCTACCGGGACGGACGCGGCGGTTGCGGTGGGCGCGACCGAACCGGTTCATATTGCGACCACGATCGGGTTGCTGTTGGCGGCGAGTCTGGTCGCGGGGCTGGCTAGCGAGATGTTGCGACTGCCCAAGGTCACTGCCTATCTTGTCGCGGGGTTGCTGCTGGGCACGAGCGTCTTCGACGTTATTCCCCATGAGCACTACCAGTTTCTCGAGCCGCTGACCAAGCTGGCGATGGCGTTGGTGCTGTTTTACCTGGGTACGCTATTTCCGTTTGATCAAATCCGCCGGATCAGCCACCGGGCGATTCCCCTCTCGATCGGTGAGATGGTTTGCACGGTTCTGTTCGTGACGGTGGGGGTCTATCTGCTTGGCATGACACCTGCCCAATCGATTTTGTTGGGCACGTTGGCGATCGCGACCTCGCCGGCGACGACCATGTTCGTGCTGCGTGAGACGAACTCGGAAGGCCCCGTGACGAGCCTGACCAGCACGCTCGTCACGCTCAATAATCTCGCCGCCGTGATCGCATTCGAACTCGTGTGGCTGGGCATTGAGTTGGCGTCGACGGGCGGCCAGACACACTCGATCGGGGCGACCGTGTTTCGGTTGGTCCAGTCCCTCGGTGGGGCGTTTTTATTGGGCCTGGCCGGCGGATTGGTGATGAGTTACGCCTGTGAAATCATGCACACCCGGCGGTGGCTGGTGTTGCTGGTCGGGATGGCATCGCTGCTGCTCGGGCTGAGCGAGACCTGGCAGATTCCCTACATGCTCGTGTTCCTCGTCGTCGGTGTGGTCGTCGTCAACTCATCGAGCGGCACGCAAAAGATCACTGATCAGTTTGATTCGATCGGTGGTTTGTTAACCGTCGTGTTCTTTTCAGTGCACGGTAGCGAGCTCAATCTCCGCTTGCTGTGGCAGGTCGGCTTGGTCGGCGCGGGATACGTTGTCCTGCGGACTCTGGGGAAAATCTTCGGCGTATGGGCCGTTGCATCGCGAACGGGAGCATCGCCGGAGGTCCGCACGTGGTTGGGGCCAGCGTTGTTGGCCCAGGCCGGTGTGGCGATCTCACTCAGCGCGACGGCGACGGCGAGGAATCCAGAAATTGCCGGGCATGTCCAGACGATCATTCTGGGCACGGTCGTCGTGTTTGAAATCTTTGGACCGTTGTTGACCCGTGCCTCGGTGCTGCACAGTGGCGAGATGCCGATTGCCAATTCGATCCATCATACCTTCGGAACCCCACTGAGCGCGCTGCAAAACGTGTTCATTCGCCTAGCGGGATCGGCGGGTTTGCTCGATAAGAAAACAGCATTGTCCGAGCGGATGCGCGTCGAGCAGGTGATGCGGCGCAGTGTCGAAGGGATCGCCGAGAACGCGGACTTCAACGAAGTCGTGCATTTTGTCGAACACTCCCACGCCAACACATTCCCCGTCGTTGATGATGATCGCTGCGTGGTTGGCTTGATTCGATTTGATTTACTCAACCAAGCCTTCTTCGACCCGCAATCGGACCTCCTCCTTCGCGCCGGCGATTTGGCGACGCCGCCCGATCTGTTGTTGCGGCCCTCCCAACCCGTTAAGGACGCCGTCAACCTGTTTCGTAACACCAGTGACGATTGCGTCGCCGTCGTCACCGACGATGCTCCTCATCGGCTGATTGCCACCGTTCAACGCAGTGACTTGACCAGTCTATTGATTCGGGATCGGAAAGCTGGTTTCGGCAGTCACGAGTGAGCTCGACAACGCAAGTAATTTGACGTTCGTCGCCGGATGGATTGCGATTCAGCGCGGTTCTCCAGTGTGTTCCAGTATCGGCAAGAAAGCATGGCCAATTCTTCAGCCTCGTAGATGTCGGCGTTGACCAACGTAGTTGCCAGCGTGATGTCGCGGGTACGGTCTTCACAATGGTTTGCGGAGCCATTCGTCGCTGGAGGCCCTCGATTGACACGTCACGCTTGTCAGCAATCTGGACTTCGATGACACAGACCTGGTGACGCTGCTTGCATTCGAGATCGCGCCGTTTCAGTTGAGGTCGCTCGGCTACGGTTCTGCGAGCGTGGTGAGAATCACGGTCAAATGAGCCGTGTTGAGCCTATTCGCTCGGTGTTGGCTCATCGTCGCGGCTGCCACGGCATTCGCTCAGCCACTGGAACACGACAAAGAACACGGGGGTAAAGAAGACCGCCAGGACGGTCGAGGTAATCATCCCACCACACACCGCGGTGCCGAGTGAACGCCGACTCGCTGCGGCAGCTCCGGTGGCAAACACGAGCGGCAAAACGCCCAGAATGAACGCGAACGACGTCATGAGAATGGGGCGAAAACGCATTCGCGCCGCCTCGATGGCGGAGTCCCGAATCGACTTGCCTTGCATCCGCAAATCACGTGCGAACTCAACAATCAAAATCGCGTTTTTACTGGCCAACGCGATGATCAAGACCACCCCGATCTGCACGTAGGTATTGTTGTCCATACCCATGAACGAGATTGCCGCAACCGTGCCGAGCAACCCCAGTGGGACGACGAGAATGACCGAAAAAGGCAGCATCCAGCTTTCGTAGAGAAACGCGAGCACCAGATACACGATCAAAACTGCCAATCCGAAGATGTAGAGTTCCTCTCCCTTGGCTAGACTCTCCTGGAACGAAACACCACTCCAGTCGAACCAGATCGCTTCGGGGAAATTCTCCTTGGCCAGCCCCGCCATCGTCTGCAGTGCTTGTCCCGAACTCACCCCCGGGGCGGCGGATCCGGTCACGTTGGCGGATGGATATAAGTTGAATCGCCGTATAATCTGCGGTCCAAAGGTCTCGTCGATACTCATCAAACTGCCCAGCGAAACCATGTCACCGTCGGCGTTTCGCACGTTGAGTCGACGCACATCATCGACGTCATCACGAAACTTCGAGTCGGCTTGCAGGGTGAAGCGGTAAGTCCGTCCGAACTTGTTAAAGTCGTTGACATAAATCGATCCCAGGGCGGACTGCAGGGTCGTGAAGACGTCGCCCAGTGGCACCTGCATGCTGAGCACCTCGTCGCGATCGACATCGGCGTACAACTGCGGCACACCGGCGCGAAACGTCGAGCTGACCCGTTGCAGTTCGACCAACCCCGCACCACCGCGATCCTCGACTTGCATTTCGAATCCGCCGCTCGTTCCCAAGCCCTGAATCGCGGGCGGTGGGATCACCAGGATGAATGCATCTTTGATGGTCGAAAATTTTTGCGTGATTTCGCCGATCAGGTGTCCCTGTTGCAGGTCCGCAGTCGTTCGCTCTTCCCAATCCTTCAAACCGATGAACATCGTCGCTGCGTTGGACGACTGGCTGCCTTCGAGTAGCGACATGCCGCCGAGCGTGAACCACGTCTTGACGCCCGCTTGTTCCGAAAGAATTCCATTAATTTCTTCGACGACGTGGCGAGTACGGTCCTGCGAAGCGGCGTCGGGCAACTGGACCGCCACGATCAGATAGCCCTGGTCTTCGGTGGGAGAAAACCCGTGGGGACTTGCCGGTACCACCACGCCGTGCCACCGAGGGTTGCTACGAACACGATCAACATGATCGGCCAGACCCGAATCAGTCCACCGACGCAGGCGGTGTAAGCGGACTCGATCCAGCCAAAGACCGTATTGAACCATCGCGAGAGGAAGAACTTTTTATGGTTTTCCTTGGCCGGTCGCAGCCACAATGCGCACTGGGCAGGTTTGAGCGTGAGTGCGTTGATCGCGCTGAGCAGCGCGGTCGCGGCGATCGTTAACGCAAACTGCCGGTAGAGTTGCCCCGTGATGCCCGCCAAAAAGGTGGTCGGAATGAAAACCGCCATCAGTACCACGGTGATGCCGATCACCGGCCCGGTGACTTCCGACATCGCTTGGATCGTGGCGGCCTTGGGCGCCTTGCCTCGTTCGATGTGGTGCGCCGCATTTTCAACGATCACGATCGCATCATCGACGACAATACCGATCGCGAGTACGAGCCCAAACAACGTCAGCAGGTTGATTGAGAACCCCAGCAGTGGCATGAAGGCAAACGCGCCGATGATCGTGACGGGGACGGTGGTGGCGGGAATCAGGACGGCGCGCCAGTCCTGTAAGAAAACCAGGATCACGATCAGGACCAACACCCCCGCCTCGAACAGCGTCTTGTAGACTTCGCGGATGGCTGAGGCCACGAACGCGGTCGTATCGAACGGGATGTCGTACTCCAGCCCTTTGGGAAACGTATCCGAGAGGTTTTCCATCGCCGCTCTGACACGCTTGGCGACGTCGAGAGCGTTGGCACCGGGAAGTTGGTAGACCAAAACAGTTGCCGAGGGAATACCGCCCTTTTGGGCAAAGGTATCATAGGTTTCCGAACCGAGTTCCACCCGGGCAACGTCGCGGAGGTGGGTCAGGCTGCCGTCGGCACCGACCTTGACGATGATGTCCTCAAATTGCTCGGGCGTCGATAAACGTCCCAACGCCGTCATCGTGTACTGGAACGCCTGCGGATCATTGAGCGGCGGCTGAGCGATTTGCCCTGCGGCGACCTGCACGTTTTGCTGTCTCAATTGATTCAGCAAATCATTGAACGTCAGATTCCGCGCATCGAGTTTTGTCGGGTCCGCCCAGATCCGCATGCTGTACGCGCCCGTGCCGCTGACCATGACGTCGCCCACGCCTTCGACGCGGCTGAGTTCATCTTTGACTCGCAGCGTCGCGTAGTTGGACATGTACAAACTGTCGAACGACTCGTCGGGCGACGTCAGCGAGACGGCGAGCAGAATATTGGTGGATTGTTTTTTGACCGAGATGCCGAGTTGGCGAACGTCACTCGGCAGAAACGGTTCGGCCAATGCGACGCGGTTCTGAACGAGCACCTGAGCCTCCTCAAGGTTCGTTCCGACGTCGAAGGTCACCGTCAGGGAGTTAGCTGCCGTTGGATGACGATGTCGATGACATGTACATCATGTTCTCGACGCCGTTGATCTCCTGCTCCAGCGGCGCCGCAACGGTATCGGTGACCACCTGGGCACTGGCGCCTGGATAGTTCGCGGTTACCTGGATCGTTGGTGGCGTGATATTCGGATATTGCTCAACGGGTAGGTTCCACAGACCCACGGCCCCCAGGATCAGCATCATCAACGCGATCACGTTGGCCGCAACGGGGCGATTGATAAAGAAGTTGGAGATCAAGTGGACGCTCCCGATTCAGCAGCCGTGGATTCGTCGTCGGCGGGCATCGTACTTCCACTTTCGGCCTTGGCTTTGCCTTCGTCGGATGTGGCCTCGAGATATTTGATCGTGACTTCGATTCCGGGACGAACACCTTGCAGTCCCGAGACAATCACTTTCTCGCCGACTTGGACTCCCTCGGTAACAACGGTTTTGTTACCAACAATTTGACCAACCTTCACGCTGCGACGACTCACCTTGTTATCATCACCGACGACCATCACGTAACGCCCCTGCTGATCCATCGCGTATGCGGGTGAGGGAATCAAAATCGCCTCGTGCTCTTCGGTGAACGGAGTTCGAACTCGGGCGAAGAGACCGGGTGATAGGATTCCCGTCGGGTTTCCAAACACACCGCGCATCTTTGTATTGCCCGTATTGGGGTCGGTGCGATTATCGACGAAGTCGATGGTCCCCTCGTGCGGATAGCCCTCTTCGTTGGCCAACGCCATCGCGATGGAAATTTTGGCGTCGCGTGCACTCTTGACCTTACCTTGGACCATTCGTTTGCGGTAATCCAGCACGGACCGTTCGTCGACATTAAAATCAACGTAGATGGGCTCCACACTGACGACGGTTGTGAGGAGAGTTGTATCGGCGGCCACCAAGTTCCCCTCGGTGACCATGGTACGTCCCAAAAGTCCATCAATCGGCGATTCTACTTTCGTGTATTCCAGATCCAGTAGATTCCGTTCGGCCGTCGCTTTTAAGTTCTCGATTTGCCCACGCAGTTCGGCCACCGACGCGACCGCTTGATCGAACTCGGATTCACTCGCGGCGTCCTTTCCGAGCAACTCACGCGAACGTGAGAGGTTCTGGTTCGCCTGCGTGAGCCTCGCTTGAGCCGCTTTGAGAGACCCCAAGGATTGATCCAGGGCCAGCCGATAGGGTTTCGGATCGATCAGGAACAGATGCGTTCCCTTCTTGACCAATTCCCCCTCATTGGCAGTAATTTGCCAGTCGGATTCTTTGGCCTTGTCGGTAGCCGATTGGCTTTTCGACTTTTTATTCGACTTCGTACTCGGACTGCGCAAGAGATAACCGCTGACACGGGCTCGGATTTCAACGGATTCCATTGCGGCGGTGCGGCCCGTGAATTCGCGGTAATCAATGAGCTGACGCGCCGTTGCCTCCGCCACCTCGACCGCGGGAGCGGGGGACGCCGCTGGTTTCGAAGTAGCC
>JBDNIG010000086.1:0-9752 GCA_041688415.1 Rhodopirellula sp.
AAGAACAAGTCCACCGCGGGTGAGAATAGAAACCCTCCCCAAGGCTGCGCACCGTGAGGTGCGTTCGGCCCAGACGGATGGTTCGATGATGAGTTCGACGCGCGTCCATCATCCCGCACGTGGCCGTCACGTGATGTCGACCGCCGGGCGTTGGAACGTTCCGGTTGGGGGCGAGTCAGGGTTGACATCATTCGCTCCTGCGTTGCTCGTCGTCGGAATTGCTCATGAGCTGTCGAGAGTCGTGATCCCTGCTCGGGTCGTCACCCTGCACTCGAATCCAGTGATCGTGGAAAGCAAGTCCCGACTTCCACGGCACCAATGACATGTGGCATTCAATGCAATCGCCGCCCGGCTGATGAGAGCATTTGCTCAACGAGCCATTCTCATGACACTCGTTGCATTGATCAATCGATCGCGCACGATCGTGCGACACGGCATCGTGAGGATCATGGCACGTGGAACACGTCATATTTCCCGGTGTTTCCAAGTAGCAGCGACTGCGTTGCAGGCCGTACGGCTGAAACCGAGCCACTTCTTCCGGAGTCATGTCCGGCGTGATCGACGATGCATCGCGATGACACGCGGCACACGTAGCCATGTAGTCCGCCGCCGTCTCGTACCGCAACATCGGCTTGACTTCTTCGGCACGGCCTAGATGGGCGAGTTCGGCATGCTTTTTTCGCGGCCCGTGACAGCGCTCGCAGCCCACGTTGGCGACAATCATTGAATTGATAATCGGCAAGTTCGGAGGTGGCATGACCGTACTGTGACAACCCAAGCAGGCGCGAATATCCGCATCATCCATGGGGCGGCCAAAACACTCCAGCGTACCCTTGGCGAATTCGTCATAACGATCATGGTCAGGTGTTACCCCAACTCGTTCGTCGTCAGGAAAGTACGACCATCGCAGTTCGACCCCGCGCTGGGTTGCCTCGTCGACGGCGATCGGAGTTTGAGCGTGGCTGCCCGATCCAAGCAACCAGGTCACCGGAAGCAAAACGTCCTCCCGCTCTTCGTCGCGGACCAAAAGCTGACGATTCGTGAGGGTGAACTCAAACACATGATCACGGCGCGAGTCCTGATAGCTTTCTCGTTCGGACAGTTCGACTGCCAGAGGGGACTCGCTCATCATCATCGCGGTGTGCGAGTGTCCCGAACGTTGATGGGCTTCATATTCGCTTTGATGGCACTCCGCACACGCCTGATCGCCGGCGAAGTTCGCCGCGATCAGGCTGTTCCAATCGTGCAATTGCTGCTGCACCGGACGCGGTAGACTTTCCAACACCCGTTGCGATACCCGCTCGGGGGTATCCATCGTGGTTTGCCAACTCGTATCGCTCACTTCACTCGGGGCAGTCAATGGAAGCCACCGGCCCATCATCCACCCCGCAACCAACCAAGCCGCTCCAACAATCACGGCCAACGCTAGCAGTTCCCCACGTAGGAGTGTCTGCCATTGAAAGTGCGTCGGCACTTTGCGATTCACTGGAATCGAGTCGTTCTTGGATGGTTTCGCTTTCCGCATCTTGATGCCATGGGTCAGCCGAGCGGAGCATCTTTCAGCTTCCACTGGTCATCGACACGCTCGAGCGTCCAGGTTTGCTGCGTGTCGGCAACGGAACTGGAACCACCGCCACGCGACTCCTTGGAAGACGTCGTGTGCATCACACCAAAGATCTTTACCGGCACGGTCACCTGATCACCGTCGTAGGTCGGTTCACCAGTGACCTGGTACCCTCGTTCGGCGTAGTCACTTCGATTGTCCGGTACCGCGCCGTCGACGAAAACGCTGGCAAACATTTCTTCATCGCCGGCGACATCGCCTAGTCCTTCGACACTCGCGTACACGTTCTGCTCATCCGTTGGCTTGAGACCTTCGGAGGAACCACCACATCCCATCGTCGCGCACGTGCACAACGCGAGCGGAAGGGCCAGTAAATTCTTCATTTTCATTCGTGTTTTCCTTTCCTTCACTTTTCGATAATTAACTCTGGCGGCGAATACTTCGTTCCGCTAATTTTCCTGAATGACTTCGTGGTTTTGAGCGGTGCTCATCGGTCGCCAAATTCTCAGATTGTCAATCGAATCGGACGCAAATCGAACGCTCCCATCAGCCATCAACACGTTCACGCCACCGGTGTGGTAGCTGCGAGCGGCGGCATAGATATTCGCCGTATCACGATCCTCCAGACAGTCCAAGCGATCGTTTGCGCCGATGGTCACGGTCGTCGACGGGTCGGTGATGTCGTCACCGCAAGCGGCCAGGATGTCTTTTTGGTTGGAGTTGGGGTTGGTGAACGCCGAGAAGACCGTGGCCCCCATCGCAGGTGACATCCAAACTCCGCGAATGTCCGTCCGGGAGTCCGGAGCGAGAATCTCGCTCATGGCCATCGTGTTGCTCAAGCCATCGAGAAAATCTCGGCTCTGCATGCCCTTGCTATTCTGGAAGCGATCCCCGGCTGTTGTCGGGTTGCCTGGACTTATGTTCAGAATCTCTTCCTGCTTCGCCCAGTACGTTCCGAAGGCACCCCGCGTTTGGGCATCTTCCCACGAGAGCATATTGCCCGATCCCCAGCAAACGGCATAGTTGTTGCCTTTCGCGAGTGCTTCAAGACCATAACTACCATCGGAAAACTGATTTTTCACCCGCGGAGCAGAAGGACATTGGTCAAAGGACGGCAATTGTTGGCGTCCCAGGTTATTGCCTGGCGCTATCGCCTCGCCAGCAATTCCCGGCGAGCCGGGAATTGCTGCTGCTTGGGTCGCCGAGAAATATTCACATATGGGGGGGCAATTGTTGATGTGAGGCGACGCCGATAGCGGCTCGTTGACTCCGTCGCTTCCACGATCGTGTAAGAGGGAATTTCAACCCGTCGATTTCGTGAGCCGAGACGCGTCAATGGCCGGGATGACGGCTCCCCCGGAACCTTACCGGCCCGTTGATTTAATCGCGATTACGAGAACAGAGATTAGCCGACGGTCGTTAGCCCCGGTTAACGGAGCAAAACCGGAGCTAACGCCCATCGGCTAAGCAGGTCTGGGTAATTCATTCCGCATCACAGAGTGCCACGTTTTCATAACCCGACGCGTCAGCGAGGGATGGCGGCGTGAATCCCTCGCTGACGCGTCGGGTTAAGATTGTCGATTCCACCGAAATATTTCGCAGTATCTGCTTAATTAATGCAACAGCCGTTACGGCACTCGGCTCACCTTGCGGTGCCAATGCGGCGAGATCGAGACAACCCAAACGTGTGTTGACGCACGCCTACAGCCATAGCTTCAGGCGGTTCTTGAGCATGTCCGGCAACGCTTTCTTAACAAACCTTTTGATCTGCGTGTCGGTGCAACGAGTCGACAGGTGGGATCCGATCACGAGTTCATTCTTGAATTCGTGTTGACGTTCGCGGTAGTCATCGACGTGCATGTGCCCGTGTTTATGGATTTTATCCCGGCGATGTTCCGGTGCAGTAAATGTCAATTCGCTAATGAGAATTTTGGCTTCGTAGAACTCGGGGTTGTCGTCGAGTCCTTGCGGGGCGGTGTCGCCGGTGTACGCGAACAGGGGCACGCGAAGTTCCGTGGTGATTTCCGTACCGGATTGACGCAGGTCGCGGATTTCGTCCCCGGACAGCTCAAGAAATTCGGGCTTCAGTTTGTGCCGACGTTGATAGACTATGAATCCAAGTGCCTCGATCGTGTGCTTGACCGCGACGCTCTTAACGATGATTTCACGACCGATTGGCGTTTCATCACCCCCCATCAAGCCGACCAACTCGCAGGGCATGGCACCGCGGTCGAGCGAGCGGAAATGCTGCAGCATCTTCCACGCTGGATCGACGGCGCAATCGGGTAGGTAGATCACCGGCGGGTCCATCTTCATCATCCTGCGGCGCGACACATAAGCGGGCAGCGCCGCGATGTGGTCCAAGTGCGCGTGGGAGATAAACATCGTCGGAGTGCCCATGAAGTCCCACGGCTGGACTCCGGCATCGAACAGCAATTTCAATTCGTTCACCCGCCAACATGTCTGCACGGCGGCGCGAGAGTATCCCTCGATGGTCAACCCATCATGGACGTGCGAGAGGATCGGAACGTTTTCAGTCATGATTCGAAGTGAGGGTCGGCTGGTGGGTGCCTCCAAGACGGATAACGCAGGCGAGGGACGAAATAACTTAACCGGTCTCTGGTTAGGGTGGTATGCGGCGAACGTTGTCGCCCGGCTCTCCGGGCCGAATGTGTTGCGGGAATTCGCTATCGGATGGAGAGCCGAGCGACACACAGGACCCGGATTCCAGGATTTTGTATAAAAAGGGGCGAAATCGGCAAAGTCGATAAAGGAATGCTTTCGGAGATGCCGATTCTGACGGTGGTAGAGCGATTCAATCGATCGACAATAACTCGTTTTCAACGAAGTGTGAAACATGGACGACGCACGCACCCCTCAGCACATCCCGCGAACTCGCCGCGCCGGTTCTCCAGGTTCCCGTCGCGATATCCGTCGGCAACTCTTGGCGACATTGTTAATTGGCGGAGCGGTTAGCTTATCTTCGACCGGGTGTGCAGGGCGTTCGATGTCGCTCGCATCGATGAATCCATTTCAGGGGGAGACGGACGCGACCTCGGAAACCGAGTCACCCAACCGGTTGGTCTCAGCGACCAGCAAGGTGGCGTCGGGGACCAGTTAGATGGCGTCGGGAACCGTGACGGCGTCCAAAAGCCTGGTTTCCAAGACATCCAGCAAGATCGGCAGTTGGTTCGGTCGCGACGGTGAGAAGCCGGATCAAGAGGATCGCTTGGCGATCGATAGCGATTCCGAGCATCTGCAGCCTGACGTGTTCGTCGCCAACGGCCAATTGTGGGAGTCGACCGGAAATTTGACCAAGGCGATGGAGAGCTACGCCCAAGCACTCGAGAGCGATCCGAACAATGGAGCCGCCTTCACGAGTATCGCGCGTCTGCATTTTCGCGAGGCTCGGTACCCGGAGTCGGCTGAGTACTTTCAGAAAGCGATCGCGCAGAATCCGGAAGACGCGGCCTTGTACAACGATCTGGGCCTGACGCTGAGCAAATTGGGCCAACATGATTTGGCGGCCCAGACGCTGCAGCGAGCCCTTGAGCTGGCTCCAGGAACGTCTCGGTACGCGAATAATCTAGCCAGCGTGCAATTTGATTCCGGTAACGCGGATGAGGCGCTCAAGGTCTTGCAAGCCAACAACAAGGCTGCCGTCGCCCACTTCAACATGGCGTTCCTGTATTACAAGAAGGGACAAACGGCGAAAGCGAAGACGCAGTTGACCGAGTCGCTCGCGTACGAGAACGAGGCCGCTTCGGATCCCGCAACCAAGCGTGCGATCGATCGATCGCGTGAGATGCTCGCACAGCTGGATGCCGGTGGAAACTCGCCCGCCGACACCCCGACCACCGATCTGCCCCAGGAGATCGGGCCAGCAGCGGGGCCAGCAGCGATCGTCGCCGCGGCACCGGCGCACCGATCCAATCAGGCACCCCAGGTGCTCGGTCAGATGTCGCCGCAGCCGAAACCCCGCATGCCGATGACTCCTGTCAGCTACCAGGATCCACGCAGCTACATGTCGCCGCAGTTGCCTGCCGACGTGGCCGCCTCGCCGCAAACCGGTTCCGCAGCGACGCCCGCAACAGCACCCGATCCGAGTCAGCCTGCGGCGACCACTCCGGTAGGTTCGGCACCGGAAAAAACGCCAGCCGAGGCAGGTGCGGCAGCCACTCCATCGAGCACGCCGCCCTCGGCAACCGGCTTTGGGCTTCCGGGCGGCTTTCAGTTCCCCGGAACTTAATCGCTGTGTTTAACAGTCAGCCGCAGGCGTACCCGCGCGGTGGAACGTACGCCAGCGGCTAACGGTTAAACAGTTGACATACGAAAAAAGCCCGATCGGAGTTCCGACCGGGCTTCTTTTTTTCGAATCGTTGATTTCGAAATTACGAATCGTCGCCGGTTGGGAACAGCGGGCCGGCACTGCCGAGTCCGCCCTTGAGGCTGCCTTCGTCGAGTGTCGCGGGAACACCGGATTCAGCTGCCTCGGCTGCGGCCGCCGATTTCTCTTGCTCTTCGCTCCAGCCGACTCGTTTGAGCGACAGACCGATCTTACGCTCGTCGGTATCGACACGAAGCACTTTGACCTCGATTGGGTCGCCGACCTTGACGACTTCTTCGGGGTCTTCGACTTTGTGTTCCGCCAGTTCGCTGACGTGCAGCAAACCTTCGAGACCATCTTCGAGTCCGATAAAGACACCAAAATTCGTGATCTTGGTGACTTCGCCCTTGACCAACTGGCCGGGTTGATACTTGTCCGGAATATCGCCGTCCCAAGGATCGTTGTCGAGTTGCTTCAGACCCAATGCGATGCGGCGACGCTGCTCGTCGACACTGAGGATTCGGCACTCGATTTCCTGTCCCTTCTCCAGCACTTCGCTGGGGTGAGCGATCTTGCGAGTCCACGACATGTCGCTGACGTGCAGCAAGCCATCGATCCCTTCTTCGAGTTCGATAAATGCCCCGTAATTGGTGAGGTTTCGCACCTTGCCGGTGACGTCCTTGCTCTCGGGATATTTCTCGAGCACATCGTCCCACGGGTTTTTCAGCGTCTGCTTCATGCCGAGCGACAACTGTTGACCTTCGGGGTCGACACCGAGAATCATGACTTCGATTTGGTCGCCGATGTTGACTAGTTCGCTCGGGTGGTTGACGCGTTTGGTCCAGCTCATTTCGCTGATGTGGACGAGGCCTTCGATGCCCGGTTCGAGTTTGACGAACGCACCGTAGCTCATCACATTGACGACTTCGCCCGGATGCCGCGTTTCGACGGGGTACTTGCCTTCGATGTTTTCCCACGGGTTGCGATCTTTTTGCTTCAGACCCAACGCGATTTTTTGTTTTTCGCGGTCGATGTGCAGCACTTTGACTTCGATTTCTTGATCGATCGAAACCATTTCGGTGGGGTGACCGATTCGTTCCCAGGCCATGTCGGTGATGTGCAGCAAGCCGTCGATACCGCCCAGGTCGACGAACGCGCCGAAATCGGCGATATTCTTGACAATCCCGGTGCGAATTTGACCGACCTCGAGTTCCTGCATCAGGTAGGTGCGATCTTCCTCGCGTTGACGCTCGATCAGGCTGCGGCGGCTGATGACGATGTTGCGACGGGTGTCGTCGATCTTGAGCACTTCGGCTTGCACGACGCGACCGATGAAATCGCCGATATCGCCGGGGCGACGAATGTCCACTTGGCTGCCCGGCAGGAACACGTTGACGCCGATATCGACCAGCAAACCGCCCTTGATCTTGCGAATCACGGTACCGGTGACCACTTGGCCCTCGGCAACCGTTTCCATCATCTCTTCCCACTCGATGATCTTTTCGGCTTTTCGCTTGCTCAGCGAGATCATGCCGTACGGGTCGTCGGCGGCACCGAGTTCGTCCTCCATCTCTTCGATGAGGACCTTGACCACGTCGCCCACCTTCGGCGCTTCTTCTTCCGGGCCCCATTCGTCCAGGCCGACGGTGCCTTCGCTCTTGAAACCGACGTCCACTAACGCCCATTCGTCGTTGAGTTCAACGATTCGGCCTTCGACGATATTTCCTGAATTGTAATCTTGCTCCTCGGCAGCAAAATTTTCGATCATCCATTCTTCGACTTCATCCTCCGGAGCCAGGAGTGCCAAGTCTGCCAGGATATCGTCGTCTTCAAGTGAACGAATGAGGTTGCGGTTGACCATGAATCAATACCAGGGGTGAAGCAAACAAGCGAGCACTGGTCCGGTTCGCTCGCGGCAGTTCACCCCGACGGGGTTAAGGGGGGTGGTAAAAAGAGGACCAATTTTAGGCGTGAGAGCCTAGCTGGGTAAGCTACCAAACAAGTTATAGCGTCACAACGGCGTTGTCGCGGAAACTCCGCAGAGATTCACGGTTTTGCGCTCTAGACATCGGCCCACCAGCTTTCCTAAAAGCGGGCCATTCGTACCCTCTCACGCTTCTGTTTCGCAAAGAGAAAACCATGGAATTCAACTTTTTTGACTGGCTCCGCGACGGCGTTCGTCAATCCGTCCTACTCGGTGTGAGCAATGCCGTCGAGCAGATCGGCACGCCCGATAATGCCGCCGAAATCAATCCCGAAGTCGCCGCCCTGCTGGGAGATTCCGCCAGCGGCGAGGGAACGGCCACCAAGCGAAAACGCGTCACACGCAAAGGAACCTCGCAAAAACGTCTCGGCAAGTCGCTGCAGGAGCTCAACCCGCCCGCGAAATGAGATCGTCAAGCGTCTGCCAGCCAAGTGTTGGTGCAACAGCGTTCCCTGCTGCATTTGTTTGTAGCTACGCTCGCCAGAGCGTGGATTTTGACGTTTGCTGCGATTCTCCACCGTCTGGCGACGGTGGCTACGAAAAGATGCTTCACAGCGTTGCCCGCTGCGCACGCGATTCCGTGCTACCGGGGCTCAATTCACTTGCCCGTCAGCCAGTGGCGGAGCGGGACACCCCCCGCCCCGCAGCCACCACCGGCTCGCTCAATATTTCAGTCGGGGGCGATCGCACCCCACACACTTGCCAGCCTCCTATCATGATTCTGGGCCGTGTATTCATACGCGTTCGATAGCATCTCAAGTGGCCAACGAAAAATAGATGACCATTTTTTCCTGCTCGCCGTGGCAAGCCGGAACCTGGTCCGCCGTTTTGTGTTATCCCTAATGTTGTTACTGTGGTATCCAAAACGAAAATCACCTACGCTAACGCATCATCCAGCCACGGTGCCACGCCACGGCGTTGAGTATGACGCGGCGCCGCGGCGTTGTGTATGATAGGTGAGGAATGACCGTTACCGGAATCTTCGTTGCGTGCGAAGGGGAAACATGAAAATCAGACTCCGTGTCCAATCAGGCAGCCACACCGGCAAGGAAATCGAAGTAGGCCAAGAGAAGTTTCTGATCGGTCGCAGCGATTCCTGTCAACTTCGTCCTAAAAGCGAGTCGGTCAGTCGCAAACACTGCATCATTGCCGTCCAAGACGGGCGTGTGTTGGTGCAAGATCTGAAAAGCCGCAACGGCACGTTCGTCAACGAGAAACGCCTGCCGCCGGATAAGGCGAAGGTGCTCAAGGACGGCGATCTGTTGCGAGTCGGCAAACTCGGCTTCGGTGTGGTGATCGAACACGGTTTGCACGCGGCGAAAAAGCCGGAAGTCAAAAGTATCGCCGATGCCGCGGCGCGCACCCACGCCGAGGGTTCAGCAGACAGTCGCTTCGAAGAGGTGGATGTCAGCTCTTGGCTGGACGAAGCCGATGCGATCGATCGGGTCCGGAAAAAGAACGATCCCGATACGCGTCACCTCACGCTGCAGGAACAGCGGAACGACCCTGATACGGATAGTAGCGAGCTGTCGGTCAATGCGACCATCATCGCCGACAAAACCGGCGACGCGAAGAAGGGCGACACGAATGCGGGCGATGGAAACGACGTTGACGCCAGCGACAGTGATGAGAAGGCGAAGAAATTCAAGCGGCCCGAAAAACAAAAACCCGGCAAACTCCCCCAGGGTTTCAAAAAGGAGTTGCTGGACACCTCTCGGGATGCGGCCGATGACGCGCTGAAACGTTTCTTTAGCGGACGCTAGAGGGCTGTCGATTTAATCGTTTTTACGAAATTAGCGTGCAAATCCTAACCCGACGCGTAAGCGAGGGACGCAACCCGGTCCCTCGCTTACGCGTCGGGTTACTAAATCGACAGC
>JBDNIG010000581.1:0-4777 GCA_041688415.1 Rhodopirellula sp.
CCAGCCCCACACTGGTGGCAGTACCCGCTGGAGCAGATCTGCGCACCGGAGATCTGGTTAACCTGCAGGGTGGCGGCAGGGCCGTCAGTGTTCTGTTTATTCGCCAAGGCACGGACGTGGCATCGAATGCAAGTAACCTTGTTCGCGTCTATTTCAACGAAGCGATGACGGCGACGGATGTCTCCGCCCTCGTCGTGGCGAAGTTACAAGTCAATGCTCCCGACCTCGGTGCGGTCGAGTCGGCAACCACCGATGGATTCGAACTAACAGGAACCAACTCCGCCGCAACGCTTTCCTTGAATCTGCCCAGGATCACTGGGCAGGGTAGCCAGGATATCGACACCTATGGCGTGCCAGTGACGTTGCCAGGCGGAAAGGACCTGACTGATGGCGAGTCAATCACGATTTTCCGTAAAGACGCGCCGCTGACTACCACCGGGAATACCTACACGTTCCGGACCGTTGGCACCGGTGCGGCCAACGAGGTCGTCTACGCGACTACGGACACGCCGCAACAGGTCGCCCAGAAACTTTTGGAGGCAGTTGATCCGAGTCTCGCTCCGCAAATGATCGGCAACTCGGGACGTGAGGTCTTGATCCTCGAGGCGGCGTCCATTTCGGTTCAAAGCGGTACCTCGAACATTGTTTCGTGGGAAGCCAAGCGACAGTCTAACCCCCAGTTCGTCAAGCGCGCGGTCCCGGTGATCACGAACGTTGTGATGAATGCGGATGAAGTCGCGCAACAACTGCAACGGGCGTTGGCCGCCTCGATCGGCACCATCGCCGCCCAGAACGCGGGCTACCGTACCACCGCCACCGCGGACAACTATAAGATCAGCGGTGGGAATCGCATACGGATTTACCTCCCCGAGTCGGGCGCGAACCCAGTCCTGGATCCAGGGCCCTACGGTCTCAACGCCCGGTTACCGGGCGACGAATTCGGACTGCATACACCCAACCGGATCACCGCCGACCAATCGGCCGGGGGCAGCAACAACGAGGTCGCCGGTGTCTACATCGACGATATCATCATCGGCATGGCCGAGCGTGGTGAAACCGTGCTGTATGAGAACGGTGGAAATCAAATCAACTCCACTTTTGTCTTCGATCCGTCGTTCCTGCCCGACAGTCATCCCGATGCCGTCCAGCCCGAGCATGCTGACGAAATTTTGGTCGGTGGTTATTCACTCGGGATTCGCACCGCCGATGAGTACGGCGTTCCTCAAGACTACGATCCAATCAACCTCCGGCTCGACGAACAGCGTTCGCTCGGTCGATCCTTCGACAGCAACGATCGGCTCGCTGACGGTGCGGTCACGATTGTGGCTCCGGCCGGACGCAATCTGCTCGACGGCGACACGTTCGTCCTCGATGACGGCTCACACCGGCTAACGTTCGAATTCGATAGCCGCTACGCCCCAGGCTTGACGCCGGATTCGGGCAACGTGCCGGTGCCATTCGACCCCGTCGATACCGAGGCGCAGGTTGCTGCGTCAATCCGCACTGCGATTAATTCGAGCCAAGCCCAAGACACGCTCGCGATCTCCGCGGCCACCGGTGATAGCAGCGATAGCGGTACATCGACGTCGGCACGAATTGAGTTGTTCGGCAACTCCTACGTGCTCGATGACAACCTCCAGCGGCGTCCGGTCTCCACCGACATCACGGTCAATCCTGGCTCGCAACGAACGCTGAAACTTGATCTGAATGCGGAAGAGACGTTTAAAGGCCGGTATACGAGCCGCCGCGTGGCCGTCATCGACCATGACAGCGTCAATACCGCAACGGCGACGAATTACGTCCTCTACGGTGATGAACTCGCCCAAGCCGCCGTTCCGGGTTACGTCAGCGGCGATACGCTGTTTGCGACCGGCAAAATCGGCGACGTGGTCAATCTCGGTATCAGCCCCGGTAGCGATGCCGATGACGGCGCGGTGTTATCAACCGTTCCGCGGGGTGACATCGATGCCGTCCGCGTGTACCTCGAGGCTGGAAAAGGCATCGATATCGATGTCGATACGACCGGTCTGTTCAAGGTCGGTGCCGGATTGGTGCGGCCCTTCGTGGCGGTCGTCGAGCAGGGGACGAAGTTCACCACGACCGAACTGAACTTTGCGTTTGCCCAGGGCACCAATGGAAATCCGGCGTTTTCCGGATTTGCCTCGCCCACATTGGCGGTCGGTGAAACCCAGCACGGTGCGACGTTGCAGTTCACGCCGACCCACTCGGGTTACTACGACGTCATCGTCAGCAGTGCCGCGGGTGGGTTCCCGAGCAGCCCCACGGATCTACAGTCGGGCGACTACGCCATGTCGATTCGACCCACCGGCGACCCCGGTGTGCCAGCACGTGATGTGTTGATGGTCGACTATCAGTTCGGCACCACCGATCAAAACCGAGTCGATGATCAGGGACAACTGATCATCGCGGACAACTTTATCCGCGACGCCGCGAATATGGGAATCTCGACGATCGTTGATCCCAGCTCCGGCAAGGTTGGGAACACGTCGAGTGTACCCGGCAACGCCGCACTGCTACGAAACTCGAATCAGTTTGGTCTGATTCCCGGAGCGGTGATCGTCAACAACGTCATCGAGCGAGCCGGCAGCGCCGGTATCGAAATCGGTGGCGGCGACTTCGGAAAAGACGAACTGGGCACGCCGAGCCTATTCAGCCGCGTGATCAACAACACCATTGTGAGTGATGGCGGCGGCACGGGGATTTTGGTTACCGGTCGTGCGGCTCCGACGTTGCTCAACAATGTCATCGTAGGTGCCGATAGCGGCATCGACGTCGATACTCAAACCGCTTCGGGTACTCGCACGGGCAGTAACCTGTTCGCCAACAACACGAACAGCACGCTGCCCACGGCCAACAGCTCGATTGATCTGGGCACCAACGTCGACCTCGCTCAGATTTTCCAGGACGCCTCGCGATCGATTTACATTCCCGCCGCTGGCAGCTCCTTGATCGATAATTCCATTGATGCGTTGGACGAACGGAGCGACTTCGCTGGCACCGTGAAAGGCCCCCTCGGTCTGCCGCCATCACCAATTTTGGCGCCCGCGGTGGATATCTACGGTCAGCGTCGTGTCGACGGAATTGCCGGTTCGCCCGGTGGCGGTACGGGTTCGAACGTATTTATCGATCGCGGTGCGGTCGATCGTGCCGACACCCGACGTCCCAATGCTGTCCTGAACAATCCGTTCGATGCACCTAACCTGGACGCCGCTGGCTCGCCAACGGATCCCAACACCGTCGGTGACACCGATCCAGAACAGTCGTTCGTTCGCCTCGTCAATTCCGATCAGTTCGTCAAGTTCTTCGAAATTCAGTTAATCGACGAAGCGGGCACCGGTCTGGACGCGTCCACCATCACGGCCAACACCGTCTTGCTGACCGAGAATGGACGTCAACTCCTGCCCGGACGTGATTTCACATTCGGCTACAGTGAAAACAGTCGCACGATTCGTCTGACGCCACTGGCCGGGGTGTGGAACCAAGATTCGGTTTACGAAATCACGCTCAACAATCAGCCACGTCGTGTTGTCGAATTGCCATCGGGCGGTTCAATCACCGATGGCGACCAAGTCGTCGTGACGGACAATGCCGGACGCGAGAGCGTCTTCGAATTCGATAGCGGCTACACACTCGGTGTGCCGCAAAACGAAACGTTGGTGGTGACGGATACCCAATCAGGATTCCGTGATACCGATACCTTCACGATGACATCGGTCGACGGTTCAAATACCGTTACGTTTGAGATCAACTCGACCGGCGGTGTCGCGAGTGCCAATGTGGCGATTCCGCTGGCCGGGACGGGAACAGTTACCGAAATACGCGACGCGATCCTGCGCGTGCTCGATCCGACGCTATTCGCCGGCAGCCCCACCAACGCGATCAATTACGCCGACCTACTCGGATTGGCGCCGGTCGCCGTCGGTAACGATGCGATTCAACTGGGCACCTTGCCTGGACATGTGGTCGATACGGGAAACATCTCCTCGGGCCTCGTGCAAACCGGCGAAATCGATTCGATGGTCGATGGGCAGCAGTTCACCTACACCCGCGGTGCGCAGACGGTCACGTTCGAGTTTGATTCGGACGGTTCCTTCGCTCCCGCGGACCAAACCCAGACGCTGCGCCGGGTCGAATTCAGCCGTACCGATACACCAAACCAAATCGCAGGCTCGATCGCGACGGCCTTGCGCAATTCGAATATTGACTTGAGCGAAGCGATCACGATCGGCGATGGCCTGGTATCCGTCGGTGGCCGCGATGGTGACACCATTGGCCTCGGCGATTCGAACTTGTCCTTGACCGGAACCCCCGGTGTGACCGGTGGTCTCAATATCACGGTGCCGGGTTCGGAAACGGGAGCGAGCATCGACGGTTCCACCGTGACGTTGAACGTCGGTAGCACGTCCGAAACGTTCTTGTTCACGACCGATCCCCAACTCACCTCCGCGAATGTCACCGTGGTCGTCGCCGCGGACGCCGATGCGACCGAGATCGCCACGGCGCTGCAAGCAGCGATTGACGCTAATCTCGGTAGCACGTTGCAAGACGTCACGCGCAGCGGCGCGGTGATCACGCTCGGTGAAACCGCCGCGAATTTCACAACCGTGAACGTGGTCGATGGATCAGGGGTTGTTGGTGACGATGCGTTAGCCGTCGACGGTGTCAGCGGCGGTGCGGTTGCGGTGGACTACACGCCGAGCGATTCATTTCCAGCCGTTTCGGTGGCGACGAAATTGCAACAAGCCATCGACGATGC
>JBDNIG010000582.1:0-2582 GCA_041688415.1 Rhodopirellula sp.
GGTTAAGACAAGGCCAAGCCGGAAGGATCGACGTAGGGTGGTTCGTGACATACTGGTATCGCCTTGCTATTGGATCAAATCGGTGAATGTACTCCGATCAAGAGCCCGCTGGTTAGAGAACGCAGCGCGAAATACGTGGCATCGGCTTCTAGCCTGTGATCGATCGTCAACACAGGCTAGAAGCCTATGCCACGTGGCGACAGCAGCTACCTCGGATTCAACGCGTTTGATTGTGTCCCTGTCGTTTGTTTGGCTTCCTGAGCTTCCTTGCTCTTTAGGAAGGCAATCAAGTCGAGAAACTCTTGATAATCCAACAACGCGACCACGCCGTCGGGCATCAACGAGCGTTTGGTATCGTTGATCGACTCGATGTCCGCCACCCGGGTTCGAATGTCCTTGCCACTGGCATCTCGCAGGACGACCTCTTTCTCCGATTCGCTGACTTTCAGTCCCGCGTAGACTTCGCCATCGACCGTCAGCACGGTCCAGGTGCCAAACCCCTCTTTAATTTCCTTGGACGGATCGGCAATCGACTCGATAATTTTGCCAACCGTGTGCGTCTCGTAGATTTTCGATAAATCGGGCCCGACGCTGCCGCCACTGCCTTCCAATTGGTGGCAGTTGCTGCATTGACCTCGTTTGCTATCGAAAAAGATGGCACGCCCTTTTTTCGGATCACCTTTCGTTTTCACGAGTTCTTCGACTCGCGCGACTTCGCTCGGTTCGAGCGACAACAGCAAGCCACCCTTGAGAATGGTCTGGCGGAGGGTTGCCAGCTCTCCGTTGCCACTTTGATCGCCGTGGCGTTGCAGAATTTCAGTAACCTGCGACTGGAAGGTGCGGTTGATTTTTCCGGCCAGGAATTCCTCGGCGAGCCGTTTGGCATCACCGGCGTTTGCACCGAGCACGGTGATCGCACTCGCGGTGGCCGACTCACCATGTCCGGACAGCAATTCGAAAGCGACCGGTCGTGCCTTCTCAAAGTTGACTTGAGCCAGCAACGCGAGCACGTCAGCGCGGATCGGTTCGGCGTCCTCGCGAAGGGCGATCGATGCAAGATCGTCGAGCACCGTCTCAACCCCAGGAGGACTGGGGTGTCCGGTAAACGGCAACGGCTCGGACTGCAGTTTTGATAGTGCTGAGACAATTTCATGGCGTTCGGCATCGCTGCGATCGGCATCCGCGAGGGCACCGGCCAGCGGTTTCGACGCGCTGACGATTCCAGTATCACCAATCGCCCGGATCACACGAATGCGAGCAGCCTCGTCGTCAACGTTCAACAAACCCAAAGCGGTTTGGGCGAGTCGCTGTTCGTCGACGCCGCCGACCAGCCCGATCGTTTCGAACGCCGTGATCCGGACTTCCAAGTCGGCGTCGGGATGCGATTCGAGCCAATCCGCCAGCGCGACCGCTTTGATCGGCGGCTCCACGAGGACCTGACGGTAGGTCGCGATCACGCGAGAGAGTTGCTCGGGGGGGATCCGTGAAGTGTCGCGAGTCAAGAAACCGTCAATCGTATCAGCGGCGGAACGCGTCCGCATTGATTCCAGACAGGCGACGGCAATTTTCCGTCGCCCGCTCGCGTCGTCGGGTGAAGAGTCCGATGGCGCTGACTCGGTGAGTACCTCGGTGAGATAGGCGGGACCTTGCGGTTCAATCCGCTCGATGCCGCGTACGAATCCATCGAACAAGTAGACGTCCGCGCGATCCAACAGCATCGTTGACTCAAACAGTCCGGCGGCGATGTCTCGCCGCAGATCCGCATCCGCCGGCAGCGAAGAGGCGAGCTGACCGGCCATCAACGCGATCGCTCTTTGCGAGGCTGGATCGGAATCGTCGAGATGGTTTAGCAATTCCGTCAATTGGGTGTCGGAAACCTGGCCGGGCTCGGCATGCCAACTGATCGCGTTGGCGGCCGTCCGACGAATTTCCGGCGATGGGTCTGACAGCATCTCCATCATCAGTTCAAGAGAGTCCGCGTCGAAATCTCGGCATGCGCCGCCCATGGCCGCGATCCTGCCGGGCAGGGTGTGAGAACGCTCGCGAACAAAATCCACAAACGGGCGTGAGTTATTCTTGCTTCGCTTGGCGAGTTCGTTAACGGCACGCTTGCGAATCTGCAAATCAGGTCCGTCGAGCATGCTCCACAACTGTTTGTCGGTGGCCCGCGAAATTTTGCTCCACGTGTCTTTGGGTTGCAACTCGATCGCAGGCTCCGCATCGGTACCGCTCCATGAAAGTCGGTAGATGCGTCCATGCTCGCCGTCTCCCCACAATCGTCCTGCTCCGCCGCTATCAGTCCGCCAATCGACGATATAGATCGCCCCATCGGGACCTTGGAGCGCTTGGCAGGGACGGAACAATCCATCTTCGCTCGTCATCAATGTGAACTCTTCGACAACCTTGAACGTGGAACCGTCGCGTTCGATTCGGAAGGCGCGGACGAGTTTGCGGTAGACGTCGGGATAAATAAGCAGTCCGCGAACGAAATCGGGAAAGCAGGTCCCTTCATAAATCATCAATCCCGCCGGGGCACCCTACCGGTCTTGAGCATCGAAGGCATCTTGCCCGGTTTCTCCCCA
>JBDNIG010000087.1:0-4204 GCA_041688415.1 Rhodopirellula sp.
AGCGAAGCAATGATCCAGATCAGTCACATCGGAATCATGCTGCGAAGATGTGTGCCTGTCGAGCAACCATCATTCAACTATCTCGCTACCACCGCGTAACTCCGGAAAACACGGCCCCGAATTTCCGGATAGACTCTCAGTTCGTGGTGATCGAGCGTGACGGTGAGTCTGGGACCGACGCGCGATGCAAACAGATCAAACGAATCGACCTGTCCACGGCGACCGACATCAGCGACTTGGATCGTTTACCACCGCTTGAGTTGCCCAGCGACATTCATCCGGCCAGCAAATCGACGTACCTCGACCTACTCGATACGAGCTATGGTCTCGCGGGAACCACCATGCCCGAAAAGCTGGAGGGGCTCACCTTCGGCCCCAACTTGCTCGATGGACGACGCACACTCATCATCGCCGTCGACAATGATTTCAAAGTGGACGCCGCCACGCTGATGTACGTCTTCGGATGCCAACTCTGACAGAACACTGAGACAAAAGCGAATCTAATTCCCGGAGTGAGTTCAGTCGGTGGCATGACAATTCGTTTTCCAGAGACTGCCTCGTCCAGGCTGTCGAACTTGAATGCCACGTGGGGCCGATTCTTGATGTCGTCGGGAAACGGTGCATCAGCGTCGAACCTGATCTTCTCAACACGCAAAGCATCACCTCCGATCCTGCAAACATGTGCCTTGATGTCCGGTTGATAGACCTCGCCTTCGGAGGACTCAGTTGACGGTATTCCAATGTGGTCGTAGGCAACGCCGCAGTTGATCTGCTTCAAGTCCAAAACGGAAACCTCTCTAAATGGTTCGGCAACGTAGATCACTACTTGTTCAGTTTGGCGAGGTACTTGTCGGGATCAGCGAGTAGCTTGTCTTTGCAGTCGTCGCAGCAAATCCATACTGTTTGGCCTTTGACTTCGATCTTCTCCGGCGCGCCCATTACGCCGAGCATTTCGCCGCTGACCGGGCAGAAGTGCTGCTTCATCGCCGACTTTCGATCTTCCTCGGGCAGATCGGCAAGTGCCTCCATCATCTTGTCCATGTCGGAATTGGCCGATGTGGTTTCTTCCGCTTCACCTTGGTCACTGTGAGCTGAATGATCGTGACCATCCATCTCGTGATCGTCATGGTTCATGTTGTCGTGATCCACCTCGGTCGTCGCTGGGGGCGAGACGGCTTCTTCGGTTTTAGTGACATCGGACGGTTGGCAGCCAACCAAGCCAATGAAGAGAACCGCGATCGCCGTGATTGATAGGGACCATTTGACGAATGTCATTGGGTACGTTCCTGGGTTGAGGAAGAAGTGATTCGAGCTTTTGATTTTCTACTTGGATGCTCGCGACAGTGCCCACCTTCATGGATTTTGCTCGAATCATCAAAAAACTTGGGCTTGGATCGGCTTTTGCTTGGAAATCAACGAAAACGGTGAAGGAGGCGACTCGCCGCCGCATCAGATAGTGTTGTGGCTCAGAAGAACGGCTACAGTCAGAGAATAGACGGCTACTTTCCGAGCGCCATCGACTGAAGCTCGTCAAGCGACAATCCACGTGTCTCAAATTCAGGAGCGATCGCCACATTGGCGGTCATCACTCGGGAGCCGACTCGCCATGAGGCCGCGAGTTGACCGTCGAGCTGAGTGACCCGGCAGACGGTCCCGGCACACTCGATACGAACGCTCGGCTGGTCGGCAAACCAATCATCCATTTTCGATTTGTGCTCGAAGACCGCAAGATGCGATTTGTCTTCGCGTTGCCAGACCGCTTGGACGCATTTGCAGCACGGCATGTCGAGTACCACCAATTCCTCGCAAACGAATCCTCTGGGCGGTGTGTCCACGTTGTGCGGCCGATAGCCGACCAATTGCTCCGCCTGGTGCGGCGAAACGGTGCGAGCGGAATACTGTTCTGCTAGATGTTGCTGAGCGACTCGGGGGTTGGTTTCAAGCAGGTTCACGTATGACTGAAGCGGTTCATGGTGCCCTTTCGTGGTGAGTGACCAGGACAGACCGAGTGCGATCAGCACAAGGACTGCGGTGGACAGAAGTGCCCATCGCCATCGGGATCGGGCGCACTCCTGAGACTTGACGTTTGTCAGAATCGTTCGATCAGGAACTCGCGACGTTTCGTCTAGTTCTGCCGTAATACGCTGCCACCGCATTTCACTCGGCATTCGAGGTACAGATAAGTTTCGGATCGCCGCTGACAGCTCCGAAAAAAACGACAAACACCGTAGACATTCTGCGCAGTTCTTGATGTGATCCGCAACGCCGATTCGCTGTTCAACGGACAGTTCACCGTCAAAGTAGTTCGACAACAGCTTGGTGGTTTGTTGGCAATCCATGTGACTGCTCCAGGAGAATTTTTATGAAAAGTCCAATCGCTTGGCTTACCTAATTGGATGACCGTTTTCACCGATCTCTTCATGAGAATGCACATTTTCGAGCGAACCGAAAGAACGCAAAGTTTCGTGACTTTCCGTGAAGAAGTCAGGCTGTGGAGGCATCAAAGTTAGCGAAAGACGAATACCGGCGGAAACGTACCGCCGAAATGTCTCTGTTCCGAATCCCTGACGACTAGAGGTGGAAATCATATTGTTAAAATCAGTAGCAGCCGGTGTTTTGGCTCTTGGGCTTTTAGGCGGCACGGTCGCGTTGAGCATGCCCGCGTCCGACACGGCTCCGAGTGCGGTTGTCGAACAAATGCCATCGAATCGACCGAGTTGGCTGAGGGCACGTGTTGCGCAAAGCGTGCGGACTGTTGCACCGTCCAACGCAGTTGCTGCGGCAGCTCGGCAACAATCCAAAGCGACGCGGAATAGCGTACGCGTGATCCGGCGAATCGCCAAAATCGCCTTATGTGATCTGGCGATTATCGTAAAAAGTCCACTTTCCAAGGTCATCTCGGAATTTTCTCGACTCGCAATGATTTGCAAGTCGGAAATCGTTCGTTCGACTGGAGACCGCCATGAGTATTGCTACCACGCTCGATCTCCGATCGGCTCTTCCTCCACGACGTGGCGTGCGGGCGGCGATGGCCAATCGCCCAAGCGTGCCACAAGACGCCGAAGTCGAAGAAAAGGAACTGTCAGATCGAACGGACGCCCGCCAGCCGCCGCTAAGTAGAAAAGAGTTGCCGGTCATCGCATGTTTTGGCTGTTGCGTCGTTGAGACGGTCAAGATTCGTTGGAATACGAGCGGCTATGCCGCATTGAAGCGAATCGAGTGTCGCTACGATAACCGCACCCTCATTATCGTTGGCATCGTTTCAAGCTACTATTTCAAACAGTTGGCTTAGGAAAAAGCAAGGTCCGTTGGTGGAATCGATCGGATCGATAACCGTCTGCGCGTCAATGATCATCCAGCAAAGAAACCGGAAAGAGAATGCCCACCGTCGAACTGACGTCAGCAGCAGCGAACGCGGATGCATTCAGTGTGCAGCCGACGGTCGCGTATTTCTCGATGGAGATTGCTCTCGATCCGGCAATGCCGACGTACAGCGGTGGCCTGGGCGTGTTGGCTGGCGACACGTTGAGAGCGTGTGCGGACCTCGCCGTTCCGATGATCGCGGTAACGCTGCTACACCGGCGGGGGTATCTCTCACAAACAATTGATGAAGAGTCTCAGTATTCTGGATGGATGGTGGATCGAAGGCTGCGTGGAAGGCATCACGGGTTGGGCGTTTGGCAATGCCACACCTGCAGGCCCGTCAGATGTCACTCGATTCGCGGAAGATGCGAATGCACTATTTGAGAAACTGGAACAAGTGGTCGTGCCGTTGTACTACCACAACCGGGATGAATGGCTGCGAATCATGTCGCACGCCATGGCGCTCAACGGATCACATTTCAATACCCAGCGGATGATGCAGCAGTACGTGACGAAGGCTTGTTATAAAGCCTAAACATGTACGGGGAGTCTTTCGGGTTTATTAGCCGTTTTGGCGCTAGCCACGGTTCCCACGTTCAACCGGGCCTAGCGTCCAAGCAGCTCAAGGACTTATGCGGAATGAATTCCCCGAAATTCCATAAAAGGAGTTGGCAAATGAAGAAATCGAGAGCGTGGATCTCACATTCCGCAGGTTGAAAAGGGCTAGTTTTGATTTGTTTCATAGGAAATTGCGACGTGGATTTATTGGTAGTCGGAGACGGGGACATCAAGTAGCTCAAGAGTTTTCTTTTGAATTGCAGACAGATCAGCTGGAAAGATC
>JBDNIG010000583.1:0-16539 GCA_041688415.1 Rhodopirellula sp.
AAGGCACACTTGGACGCGAGTGGCCGAAGCTTCCAGCTTGGGATTGGGAGTGGCCTAAGCTTCCAGCTTGGGAGTTTAGAAACGCAAGCTGGAAGCTTACGCCACTCCCAAGCGAATTGCGGTGCCGAGTTTACTTGACCGTGCGGTGAGACGAATTAGAGTAACGGGTTGGTTCGACTCGACGCCGTGAACCCTCACCACCGGCTTCCGATACGGAAGCTCCCGCTGGATCCTAACTCATGCTTGTACCCAGAGACCTGTTTCATCTAGTCTTGCTGCTATCGATTTGTACACCGTGGCCGTCCGTCATGGCTCAGCCTCCCGCGGACCCGCCACCGGATGCAGCCCAGACGCCGGATGCGCCCCAGACGCCGGATGCGGATGCTCCAGATGCTGCCGAGACGCCGGATACGGACGCGCCGGAACCACCACCTGCGCCAGCAACTCCCGCTTCAAACGAACCTCCCGCCGATGCTCCTCCACTGCGATCGCCCTTTCCTTCGGACCAAGTGAGCCGTTTGGTTCATCCCGAGGTCGCCGCCGAATTAGGGCTCAACGATCAGCAACGAGCCAAGATTCAAACGCTTTTGGGTCAGCGAATTGAGATCAGTGCTTCGCCAGACGTCGCGGACAAAAAGCAAGCGTTGATCGCGATCGACCAGCAAATTCGCGATACGCTCAATCCCGACCAATTGAAGAAGTGGAGCGAGGACGGCCCGACCAGTAAGTTGCGATTTCAATTTCGCGAGCAACCCTGGGGTGACGTGTTGGAATGGTTCGCGCGTCAAGAAGGGTTGACGTTGGTGATGAACCAAGTTCCGCCGGGCACGTTCACCTACACCGATACGCGGTCCTACAGCGCGTCCGAAGCGATCGATTTGCTCAACAGCGTTCTGTTGACTCGTGGTTTCACGCTCGTGCGCCGTGAAAAGATGCTGACCGTGTTGCAACTTTCCAATTCGATCCCGATTGATCTGATTCCGCGTGTGCCGCTCGAAAAATTGGCCAGTCGCGGCAAGTTTGAACTGATCAGCGTTCTGTTCTCACTCGGCAATCGTCCAGTTGACGCCGTGATGAAGGAGGTCCAACCTTATCTGGGTTCCTTTGGCCGAGCGATTCCTTTGCCCCAAAGCAAGCAGTTATTGGTCATCGAAACGGCCGGCAAGATGGAGACGATCAATGTGTTGATCAACACGGTCCCGGAGCCGCCCGCCGCCTCGAAATCGGCTAAAAAGGAAAAACCACCGGCCCCCGTTTTTGCTGCCTACGCGCTCGGCGAGCTTGATCCGGCCGTTGTGTTGGCCGAGATGCAGGCGTTGATCGGCAGCGAGCGGGTCGCGGTGGACGAGAAAACGAGACTGCTGACGGCATTCGTCCCCCCCGGTCAGCAAGCCGCAATTCAGACCGCCATCGAAAAGATGCGAGATCAGATCGAGATGTCACCGGCGAGTGTTTCCGTTTCGTACCCGCTGCGCAGCGGTGGCGAAGAACAGATTCGCGAACAGGTCACGGCGATCGCGCCGCGAGCAACCGTCAGTGTCGACGCGGTCGCGGCCCGCGTGCTGATTACCGCTTCGCCCGAGGAACAGGCCCGCATTGCCGAAGCGTTCACGGCGATGGGTATCTCCGCGATCGATGCGAAAATGGAAGTCAAAGCCTTGCGAGTCGATGCGGCTCAAGCGACGGTCATCTCCGCGGCGCTGCAGACGATGATTCCCGCGTCTCAAGTCGTCGGAAACAGTTCGCTGGGAACGGTCGTCGTGCGTGGCAGTCCCGAGGACATCGCGCTCGCGGAACAGGTGATCGAGCGTTGGCGAGGTGCGGACTTCGCCGCCGGGACCGCCCTGCACGCATTTTCATTGCCACGTCCGGGTACCGACGACTGGCTGGCAACCGTGACCAAAGTCGTTCCGCGGGCACAGATATGGCTCGACACCGACGCGAAACAACTCATTCTGCTCGGCAGCGTCGACGAGAAAGATCGACTCGAAGCGATGTTGCCACAATTGCTAACGGCCCTTCCGGCACCGCCGCAGCGTGTGCTCAAAATTTATAAATTGTCGGCGTCGGAGCTGACTCGCTGGCAAGAGTTCCAGTCCGTTCTGGACCAGCAACTCCTCGACGTCAAACCGATTGTTCGTCCGGCGGGAGAGGACGGATCAGTCGAACTGCTGGTTTGGGCCGCCTCAGACGACCAGGCGAGGTTGGCCGAAGTGATCGCAGAAGTCAAGCAGTCAACACCCGAAATGGAACTGCAGTGGCCGAAAATTTACGATCTTGGCAATCGTGATCCGTCACTCTTTCGTGAATTGTTGGAGACTCGGTTTCCCGGTGCTCGCGTCACCGCCGATTCCACGTCAGGCCAACTGACGGTGTGGGCCGAAAAAGACACGCATACCAAGGTTGCCGAGCTACTGGCGCAAATTTCTGACGAGCTGCCCGCAAATCCTGAGTTGGTCCTGAAGAGCTATCGCACCGACGATCGCACGCCCGCGGAGCTGGAAACGTTACTCGCGCCGGTGATCTCATCCGTCACCGCATCAGGCAGCCACGGCACCTTCAAACCGATTGGTACGATCACCGTCGACACCGCCGGTCGGCAGCTATTGATCATGGCAACCGAGGACGCTCATCAGAAAATTGATGAATTTGTTCAAGAGCTCGGCAAGCCCATGCCGGTCGATCAGGAAATAATTTTGCTGGCCTACAATCTTGCCGAGGCGCAAGCGAGCGATGTGAAAGAACTGATCGATCAAGCCGTCGAAGGTGCAACGGTCATTGCGGACGATCGCCGACAACAACTGGTCGTCACAGCGACTTTGGCACAACACGGGCGGATCAAAACGTTAATCCAAGAAGTTGATCGGCCCGCGTCCAAGTTCGCCAGCGAAGAGATCCGAGCTTACGAGCTGGACGAGTTGCAGGCTGCCTCCATCCTGCCGACGCTGCAATCGATGTGGCCGCGAATGACGCTCTCCACCGATGCCCAGAGCAACCGGATCGTTGCCACCGGCAATGCAGCCGATCATGAATCGTTCCGCATGTCGATCGAGCGACTCAACACCTCTGCCACGGGCGAAGAGATGCGAGTCGAAACGTACAATGTTCCCATGGGCGACTTGACGACCTTGCCGGCCGTGCTCAACCAGATCGCTCCGCAAGCCATCATCAGCACCGATACGACCAACCGTGCGATCGTGGTGTGGGCCAGCGACGAGCAGCACAAACGGATCGCCGCAGCGATCGAACAACTCACCGAGACCGCGGAAAGTCGTCGCGAGATCGAGATTTATCAAGTCGCTCCTGAGAAAGCGACGATCACCCGTATGGTGCTGACGTCGCTGTTTCCTACCGCACATATCGGCGCCGACACGATGAGCGGGCAATTGACGGTGCTCGCTTCCCAAGATTTGCAGCAAGAAATTGCGGAGGTCTTGGAGAAAACAACCAAGGCCGACAAGGAAGGGTCGAAGCTCGAGCCGCGACTTTACAATACAACCGCGGAGTTTCGTGAGGCGTTTACGAGTGTGCTATCAACCACCGTCCCCAACGCATCCGTCGTCGCGACGGGCTCGTCCAACCCTGCTAAATTAATGATTTTGGCGTCGCCCGCCGATCATGAGCGGGCCACCGCACTGCTCAAAAAATTATCCGACGAAACGGGGCCACTGCCCGACACCATCGTGCAGGCCTATGAACTGGACCGTGCCGACCCCACGGCGTTTCAAACGTTTCTGACCGAACGCCATCCCGCTGCGAAGATCATCAGCGGTGCTGGAACGAACCGATTGGTGATCGCGGCCACCGAACCGACACACGTGGAAATTGCCGAGACCATCGACGAATTGGAAAAGGTGTTTGCCGAAGCGGGCCAGCGTGAGCTGCGTGTCTACCCGATTCGCAGTGACCTGACGCAGCAAGCCGTCACGGGAGCGTCCACGGAAGTCCCACGAGCAACGCGGCTACCGAGCAACGACCCCGAGCGAATTTTGCTGGTGGCATCTCCAGCCGAGCATGCAAAATACGCTGCCTGGTTGAAACAGTTGCAGGAGCAAGTGCCCGCACCGGAGCCGACCACGTCGCAGGTTTATCCACTGGAGTACAGCGACCCGTTGGGTGCCGTGAAAGTCCTGCAAACGTTGTTGCCGAAAGTTGTCTTTGCAGCAGACGTCGTGGGGAAAACGGTGTCTGCGACCGCCACGGCGGGGGATCGCGAAACGATCAACGCGTTCATTCAACAGTATGACGACCGCGAAATGGACGACGCGGAAACCAAAATGTTCGAACTTGGCGATGCTGACGCAACCTCGCTTTCGCTCGCCGTCACGCAAATGGCACCCACCGCGCTCGTCACGCCAGATCGAATCGGCAACCGCTTGATTGTGACCGCGCCCAAAGAGACCTTGGATCGGATCACCGCAGCGATTGACAGCATGGAATCCGATCCAACGAAACAACGCACCACGAAGAGTTACGGATTGGACGAGGGCACGACCTACTCCCTCTCCCCAGCGATCCAAGGCTCGTTCCCACGTGCCAAAATCTCAGCGGACGCGACTAACAATCGGTTGATCATTTCGGCGACCGACGCGGAGCATGCCGAGATTGCAAAGCTATTCGAGTCGCTGAACTCCGGCGAAAAGGAATCCACCAAGAGTTACGACTTAGAAAGCGGAAGTGCCACGGCGATCCGCTTAGCGATGCAGTCCAGTTTTCCAAAGGCAACCATCTCGGCTGACACAACGAACAACAATCTGATCGTCTCTGCGAGCGAAGCAGATCATGCGAAGATCGCGGAAGTCATCGCAGGCATGAATGCCGATGGAAAGAAGGTGACAAAGAATTATCCGTTGAATAGCGGCAGCGCTAACACCATGCGGTTAGCAGTCCAGCAAGCGTTTCCTCAAGCCTTGGTGGGTGCCGATGCGACGAGCAACAGCTTGATCGTGGCCGCGAGTGAACAAGATCAAGCGAAAGTCGCCGAAATCATCGAAGACATGAACGCCGATGGGAAAAAGGTAACCAAGAACTATCCGTTGGACACCGGCAGCGCTTACACATTGCGTTTGGCGGTCCAGCAAGCCTTTCCACAAGCCTTGATCGGTGCCGATGCGACGAGCAACAGTTTGATCGTTGCCGCCAGCGAACAAGAGCACGCCCAGATCACGGAATTGATCGCATCGATTAACTCGGATAACCAGAAGGTGACCAAGAGCTACGCCTTAGACAACGGAAGTGCCACGGCAATCCGCTTAGCGATGCAGCCCAGTTTTCCAAAAGCAACCATCTCGACTGACTTGACGAGCAACAGTTTGATTGTCTCGGCCAGCGAAGCAGATCAAGCGAAAATTGCGGAAGTCATCGAAAGCATGAACGCCGATGGGAAAAAGCTGACCAAGAGCTATCCACTGGAGACCGGCAGCGCCACCACCATGCGCTTGGCCGTCCAGCAAGCTTTTCCACAGGCCTTGATCGGTGCCGATGCGACGAGCAACAGCCTGATCGTTGCCGCGAACGAAGCAGATCAAGCGAAAATCGCAGAAGTCATCGAAGGTATGAACGCCGCTGGGAAAAAGCTGACCAAGAGCTATCCACTGGAGACCGGCAGCGCCACCACCATGCGATTGGCCGTCCAGCAAGCGTTTCCACAGGCCTTGATCGGTGCCGATGCGACGAGCAACAGTTTGATCGTGGCCGCGAGCGAAGAAGACCAAGCGAAAATCGCGGAAGTCATCGATGGCATGAACGCCGATGGGAAAAAGCTGACCAAGAACTACGCTTTGGAAAACGGAAGTGCCACGGCAATCCGCTTGGCGATGCAGTCCAGTTTCCCCAGGGCAACCATCTCGGCCGACGCGACGAGCAACAGTTTGGTCGTCTCGGCGAACGAGGAAGATCAATTGATGATCGAGGCGTTTGTAAAACAGGTGAACACGGGCGCGCAGCAAACCACGCAAAGCTACGCGCTTGAAAATGGAAAAGCAGCCACGCTGCGATTAGCCCTGCAAGCGACTTACCCGCAAGCAACGATTGGTGCGGATTCGGTAAACGATACCCTGATCGTTTCCGCTCCCGAGAAAGAACAGAAGGAAATCGCGGCGCTCGTGAAGCAGATCAACGAGACTCCCGCGCGCTCGACAGACATGCAAGCTTACCCGTTGGCCAACGCAAACCCGCAAAGCGTCGTCGATGCACTGCAGCAGGCTTTCGGTAGACGATCGACGGTGGGAGTCAGTGCGGACGACGAAAGTGGGACCGTCTTTGTCGTCGGCTTGCCGCGCGAGCAAGACATCGCCAAGCAAGTGATTGAGCAAATGGATCGCACCGATCCCCTGACCCGTGATCGCCGCTTGAAAGCGTTCTCACTGGCCGGGATTGATGGCGACAGCGTTGCCGAGGCCGTGGAAAGCTTGTTCGTCGACGCGCGTCCCAAAGTCGATGTTCGCTATGACTTCTACAATGAACAACTGGTCGTCATTGGAAACGAAGAGCAGTTGAAGTCGGTCGAAGAAACATTGGCACAATTTGATCCGCCCGACCGTGAAATTGAGATCTTCCCGCTCCGCCAAAACGATCCCAACTCGGCGAGTGAGGCCGTCAATGCACTGTTTGCGGATTTACCGACCAACGAAGTTCCCGTGATTACGGTTGATGAAGATCGCCAGCAATTGTTGATCCGCGCGACCACGCAGCAACTTGGTGAGATCCGCACCTTGCTCGGTCGACTCGGTGAAACCGTGCTCGCCGAACAAGGTGTCAACCAAGGTGCCGCCGGAAAACCAAATGCCGGTACTCGGGCGCGAACGATTGTCGTGGGACGAAATTCCGAATCACTCCTCAAACAGTTGCAGCAGGTTTGGCCCACTCTGCGTAAGAATCCGCTTCGCGTGATTCGTACGAACGAAAATGATGCGAAACCAGATGGCGTGAAACAAGACGATGAGGCGGAACCCAACCTGCGCCGGAATCTCCCCGCAGTGGATTTACAAGGCACGAACCAGGACACGAACCAAGTCGACGATCCAGCCGTGGCATTGGTCGCCACGCAAGTCACCGAGGAACAAACGGCAACCGAGCCGCCGAGCGGAACCGACAATCCTGCCGTTTTGATTCTGCCGGGCGATGGTCAATGGATCATCGCTTCGGAAGATACCGAGGCACTCGATACATTGGCGACGTTATTGGAAGTCGCTGTCGCGCCACCGATGACCCCGGTCGCCGAAAGCGGCAACTTATCGGTTTACGTGTTGCAGCATGCCAACGCGGAGGAATTGGAGCAACTGCTGACGAACCTGTTTCGGCGAACCCGGGGAAGATCCCGCACTCGAGTGACCAGTGAAGCGTCACAGACGCGGATCGTTGCCGACACGCGGATCAACGCGTTGGTCGTCCAGAGTTCACGCGCGACCCGCGGCGTGATCGAAGATTTGCTGGCGGTCCTGGATTCGCCCGAATTCATCGACTCGTTGCAGCTAGCAACACCGCAACTCATTCCGATCCTCAATACGGACGCCGAGCGAGTCGAGGGAATGCTCCGAACGGTGTACAGCAGCCAATTATCGGGGGGGGGGAACCGGCCGCAAATCTCGATCCCCGAAGGGGTATCTCAGGAGGTTGCTTCGATGCTCGAGCAGATCAATGCCGAGACATCGGGGCCACTCTTGACACTAAGTGTCGATGAAGTCAGCAATTCGATTGTGATGCGTGCCCCGGCCGAACTTTCGGAAGAAATTCGTGATTTCGTCAATCAAGTCGACATGCAGGCAATCAGCAACCGCTCCGGAAAAATGCGAATCATCCCCCTGCAACAGTCCAATGTGGAGCAAGTCGAGCAGGTCCTGCAAGAGTTCATGCAGGGCAGGCGGACGAGAAGACGCCGCTAATCGCCCACGGTAGCTGGCGTCGCCAGACTTCAGGCCCTTTCTTCTCCCGCATCGATGAAGTTGGCGACGCATGAGAAATCAAATAGAATGAGGCAGAATCGGAAATCGAATCGAGAGTTCAATTGAGAACGTAGTCATGACCGCCACGGCGTATCCGCATATCGAAACCGACGCGACGGGGGTGGCGATTATCAGTGGGACCACCACGAAAGTCATCGAAGTCGTACTCGATCACTTAGCTCATCACTGGGACGCACACGAAATACGTCGCCAGTATCCTTATTTGCACCTCGCGCAAATCCATGCCGCGATGGCTTATTACTTCGACAACCAGGATGAACTGGATCGAAATATTGAACAGCGAATGCAAAAGGTGGAAAAGATCCAATCCTCGCGAGAAAATTCCAAATTGCGTGATCGCCTAAAGCAAGCGGATTGAAATGTCGCTACCGCTCTACATGGACCAGCATGTTAAAGCTGCCGTAACGGATGGCTTACGGCTACGCGGTGTGGATGTCGTTACGGCTATGGAAGACGGGACCGATCGCTGGAAAGATGAAACCATTTTGGCTCGGGCTACTGAACTTGGGCGAGTTGTTTTTACGCAGGACGACGATTTCCTAGCAATTGCCGATCAGTGGCTAGTGGATGGAAGGAATTTTGCGGGACTCGTTTACGGCCATCAGTTGGGTGTAACGATCGGACAAGCAATTCGCGACCTGGAATTGTTATCGAAGGTATTAGACGTTCACGAGATGCTGAATCATATCGAGTTTATTCCGCTGCGATGAACGCTTGGCAGCGCTGCAACACAACCGCCTCCGCTGCCAGCCGTTTTCGGCGTGCGGGGGTGCAGTCGGGACAGCAAGCCAGAGGGAAGCAAGCCAGAAGCCAGAGGGAGACAGCACTCTACTGACCAACGCATCTCTCACTCCGGTTGAGCCGCACGGTTTTTCCTGATTGAATTAGGGACCGCTGTCATCGCATTTGGCAAAAACGGCTGAGAGGTCCAGCGGCACATCCTCGCAGGGTTCCGTCGGTTGTGATCCCGACCGGGACCAGCCCGGCGAAAATCTGAGGAGTTATGCATAACGGACAGCCTGTGTTGCTGAACGCCGTAACTGGCCACTTAGGGGTGGTTTCAACGCCGTCGACTGGCCGTTAATCGATTTTGAGAGGGATGAAACCGCGTTTTCCTCTGCCCGTTAACGTTGACCTCTGACAATCCACTTTGACTCTGCGACCAGATCGCACTACAATACAACTTTGACACCCCACCTAAATATATCGGGACTATCCACTGGCACGGTTGCCACCTGGCCCCCCGATCCCACCTAGAACAAAGCCAAGGATGTCGTCGAGTTAACTGGCAGTGAAACGATATTTGTCGTATCGCTTTCGGTTCTCCGGCGACAGATCCGCGTGCTGGCGAGCGAGGCTCGCGCAGTTTTCACCTTCGGTCTCGTGAGCGATGCGCTCACGGGGTGACCATCGTTGTGACTGTGCGGCGTCTGGCATGACGTCACGTGCGTGTGGCTCCCACCCCCAGCGACCCTTACCATGATTACTCAAGTAAACGGAATCGCCCCCGCCCTGTCTGCCTTGCAACTTCGGCAAGTCGCCGATTCCTTGCGGGACCGCAGCGAAATCAGCAACCTAGCGCTCCAGTGGGACTTTGAAAGTGGCGTCGCGTTGCTGTCGGAAACGGCTCGCGTGATGGGGCTCGAGTGGCTTGATGGGGAGGAGATCGAAGTCGATTCGTCGGCCTTGGACGGTTTCCCCCTGAAGATGATCCATCGTTACGAAGTCTTTCCGCTCGAGAAAACGGACAACTGGATTCGCTTGGCCGTCAGCAACCCGTTTGCGTTTGGAGCCTTCGACACGATCGCGACCGCCCTGTCGCTGGAGGTGCGCCCGGTCGTTGCGACGCCTGAAACCGTCCGCCAACTGATCAAGAAAAACTTGGGTGTCGGTGCCGAAACGATCGATGGATTGATCGCGATGCAGCGCCAGCAGAATGGTGATGTCCAAATGCTCGAGGAGTTGCAACTCGATGGATCGGAGGACGCCGAAGCAGCGGCCCAGGCATCGGTCGTCCGGCTCGTCAATGAAATTCTCAGCGAAGCGGTCGAGATGCGGGCGAGCGACATTCACATCGAGGCTCAAGAGAATCGGCTGAAACTCCGCTACCGGATCGACGGTGTGCTGCAGCGACAGAGTGTGCCGCAAGAGATGAACCAGTTTCAAGCGGCCATCGTCAGCCGTCTGAAAATCATGGCGAAAATGAATATCGCTGAAAAGCGAGTTCCCCAAGACGGACGCATCAAGCTGCGAGTGGTGGGGCGTGAAGTCGATTTGCGGGTTTCGATCATCCCGATGTTGCACGGCGAAGGCGTCGTGATGCGGGTGCTCGACAAGTCAAACCTCAGCTTGTCGCTGCGTCAAATCGGGATGCCCGAAGATACCTATCAGAAGTACCAAGAACTCATTCGAATGCCGCACGGTATCGTGTTGGTCACCGGTCCGACGGGTAGCGGCAAAACGACAACGCTTTACAGTTCGCTTAACGAGATCAAATCCGAAGACACCAAGATCATCACGACCGAAGACCCGATCGAATATCAGCTCGACGGCATCAATCAAATTCAAGTTCAACAGAAAGTGGGTTTGACGTTCGCAGCGTGCTTGCGAGCGATCCTGCGGCATGATCCTGACGTGGTGCTGATCGGTGAAATTCGTGACTTGGAAACGGCCGAGAACGCGACCCAAGCCTCGTTGACCGGTCACATGGTCTTTAGCACGTTGCATACCAACGACGCCGCTGGATCGTTCATGCGGCTATGTGACATGGGCGTGGAACCGTTCCTGGTTGCCAGCACGGTTGAAGGTGTGATGGCTCAGCGATTGGTGCGGCGATTGTGCCCGAATTGTCGCGAGGAATACGAGCCCAACGTCGCGGATTTGCCGGACGATTTCCCGCTCGAGAAACTCAACGGCACGCTGTACCGGCCCCAAGGTTGTGAGCAATGCCGCGGCACGGGCTACAAGGGCCGGATGGGTATTTATGAGTTGCTGGTGGCGAACGAAAAGATTCGCGATTTGGCGACCCAGCGTGCGGCGTCGAATTTGATTAAGAAGGCGGCTATGGAAGCGGGAATGCAGACGCTCCGCAGTGATGGTTGGGAAAAAGCGTGCAGCGGTGTAACGACCGTGGACGAGGTGCTTCGGGTTACTAAGGCGGATTAAGTATGCCAGACTTCGCATATGTCGCGAAAACAGCGACGGGAGAACGACGAGAAGGCACGATCGCTGCCCAAACTCGCCGGGCCGCGATGCAGCGACTGCGTCAGCAAACGTTGTATCCGGTCAGCGTTTTGGATGTGAAGCCTGCGGCCGGAATGGGTGCCAGTTTTCAGTTGCCTCAGCGAGTCAAAAAGGAACAGGTCGCCGACTTGTGTACGCAGTTGGCGGACCTGCTCACCAATGGCGTTCCGATGTTGGAGGCATTGTCGATCCTCGGCGACGTCACAATTAACCCGAGATTGCAAGCCGCAGTCAATCGCATTCACGATGCCGTCGCCGAAGGTGCGACGCTCGATGAAGCGATGGCGTCCGAGCCCGCGATTTTTTCGGAATTGACACTCAGCATGGTCCGCGCCGGGCAAGAAGGTGCGTTCTTGGAAGAGGCGCTGCATCGAACGAGCGTGTTCTTGTGCAAACAAGACGAAATGCGTTCCAAGATCATCAGCGCCTTGGCTTACCCGATCATCTTGGGCGTCGTCGGAACGCTGATTACCTCGTTGATGATGGTTTTTTTGGTTCCCAAGTTTCAGCCATTTTTTGATCGGCTCGAATCAACCGGAGCGGGTTTGCCGATGATCACGGTGTTGTTGTTAGCGGTCAGTCATACGCTGCTCAACTATGGGTTACTGTTGCCGTTCCCGGTCATCGGAATCGTGTTTGGAATCAAGAAGTACATGGCCACCGAGAGTGGCCGAACGAACTGGGATACCTGGAAGTTAAAGATTCCAGTGATGGGCGCTATCTTTCATGACGCAGCGGTGTCGCGTGCCTGTCGGGTGCTCGGGACACTGCTTCGCAATGGCGTGCCGCTGCTGAAATCGCTGAAGATCAGCAGCGAATCAACCGGCAATCGACTGTTGCAGCAAGCGATGTTGAAGTCGGCTGAGAACGTTACGACGGGCGATACCTTGGCAAAACCACTCGCGGCGAGCGGACTGATTCCGCCCCAAGTCATGGCGATGATTCGCATCGCAGAAGAATCAAACACGCTCGATGATGTGTTGGTCAAAATCGCCGACCGCATTGATGGAAAGGTCGAGCGTCAATTGGAAGTGATGGTTCGGATGATCGAACCACTCATGTTAGTGTTGATTGGTGGCATGGTCATGTTTGTGATCGTTGGCGTGTTGCTACCAGTCTTCGATTTAAATTCAACAATCAACTAGAGAGGAGAAATCTCATGAGACGTCAACGTAGACGCAGTCGTAGCGGTTTCACGCTACTGGAATTGATGATCGTGTTGATCATTTTGGTCGGATTGATCGCGATGGTCGGTCCCCGATTGTTGGGGTCGCAGCAGAAAGCCGACATTCGAACGACGGAAGTGCAGATCGGCAGCTTGGGCTCGGCACTGAAGATGTACGTCGTTGATATGAAAGTGTTTCCGGCGACCGAGGATGGCTTGGAAGCGTTGTTGAGGGCTCCCGATGATGAGCGTTTGGCTCGCAAATGGGCTGGTCCCTATATCGACGGCAACAAATTGCCAATCGATCCGTGGGGGAACGACTTCGAATACGAATTCGACGCAGTCGAAGGCGGCAGCGATACCACTCAACCGGCGTTTCCACGCATCTCTTCGGCGGGGCCCGATGCGCAAGCGGGGACCGATGACGACATTGCCAACCAACCTGCCGACGGCGAAGAGGATTCCGATGAGTTCGATTCTCAACCGAGTGAGGTATAAGTGATGTGCGATAAATCGACTCGTTGCCAGGCTCCCGCCGGGCAACGCGATGCACTCGTCCTCCCCGGCCAGGAGCGGGCTGGCTGGCCCAAAGGGAGGGCAGCGAGAGCCGCTTTCTCGCTACTCGAACTCATGATCGTGCTGACGATGATGGTGGCAATCGGTGCCGTTGCGTGGCCTAGCTTGCGACGGCCAATGGCCGATAGCTCCGTGCAACAAGCTGCGAACCAGCTACGCGCACAGATCGCCGACTGTCGACAATCGGCGGCCATCGAAGGCCAGCCGAGATTGATGCGATTTGAAGCGGGCCTGACTTCCGTGGGGCGAGGCCCCTGGAATGACTTGGTCGCGCAGCAACTCGCCGACGCAAGCTCGATCGGAGGGGCCACCGGTGCGCTAGCCGGTAGTCAGGAGAATCCGGATGTCGACGCCTGGGAACTTCCGATCGATATCGTGGTCGACGACGTTCAATTTGACCACCAAACGTATGTCGAGGCCGATGAGTCTTCCATACCGACGGACACGCGCGAACAGGCGGAGTCGAAATGGTACTTGCCATTCCTGCCCAGTGGGCAAACACGTGATGCGGTCATCGTGCTGCGTGACTGCGTCACCGGCAGCCGCGTGGCCCTCGCAATCGAAGCGGTCACTGGGTTGATGCGGACACAAAAGTTGCCGGCAGCGGAGCCGGGCGGGGCACTGGAGATAGCAGCGAAACCAGCGAGCGATTTGACGAGCGAACTGCCAACCACTTCGCTTGACTCGCAGCAAGGCGACCGAGTGTATTCCCGGTGAACGCTCAACTCAAACGACGCCGCGGATTTTCCTTGATGGAAATGGTCATTGCCACGGCCGTGTTGGCCGGCAGCGGAGTGGCCCTGTTCGCGTTGGTGGGACAAGCGAGCCAATTGGCACGAAAGGCCGAAGAGCGAACTGTCGCCTTGCAGTTTGCACAGTCAACGCTCGACGAGTTTCTGGCCAACGGATCCGACTCCGAGGATGAGACCGAAGGCAGCTTCGAATCCGATCCACGCTGGAACTATCGAATTGACCTATCCGACGTCGAGGCAACAGGGCAAAACGAATCTCAGTTGAAGAGGATTGTCGTTTCCATTTATCGATCGAGCGAAAGCGATGGGCCATCTCCCGACAGCACCGATTCGGCAAGCGTGAGCTTGGTCCGCTGGTCGCGGGCCACCAAGCCGATCGAACCATCGCCATCGGATCCATCGTCGTCGGAGTCTTCCGAATCGATGCCGCCGTTAGACTCGATACCCGAGGCGTTGAGATCACCGTGAACGTCAATGATCGTCCTGTTTTTCGCTCGTGTCACTCCCGGATCGGTTTCACGATCCTCGAACTGATGATCTCGCTTGTCCTCCTGGCGACACTCTCGATGGTCGCCTGGTCGATCTTAGAAACTTACCGAGGTGCCGAGCAGCGTGCTTGGAGTCAGACCTATCAAATGCAAGTGATTCGAATCGCCCGCGAATGGCTCGAAACCGACGCGGCCTGCTTGATGGAGCCTCGGGTTCTAAAAAGTTCGTCGGGAGTCGAATCGCAGTCGTCCCCATCGTCGTCCTCCGAGATGAATCCTTTCAAAGGGGACGAACAAGGCTTTGAAGTGGATGTGATTCCGTCGGTCGATCCGCTCGCATGGCTCCAGGAGGTCACTCGTGCGGAGGAACCGCTGACCACAACGACCCAGACTTTCGAGGCGGCGAATCAGAACACTGCGATCGCGATCGATCCGGTCGCCGTCCATCGCTTGCGATATAAGATCGTTCTTAGCACGCCGGCAAGGGGCACAACGACGTCGGACTCAAGTGCGGAGCTTTTCGACCTGCAGCGAGAACTGGTGCCAATCGATCGCTGGTCCAAAGCCTCGCCATCGTCATCGTCCGAGAAACTGCTGACAACGGAAGACCTGTACCGGACGACCGAAGATGAGTTGCCGACCGATTCCGACTCGGCGGCGGAGAGTCGAACGACTAGACTTCGCAATGTGATCACGCCTCGATTTCGATACAGCGATGGAGAGGATTGGCTGAGCGAATGGGACAGCCAATTGAAAGGCGGTTTGCCGCGCGCGATTGAATTGAGTTTTGATCTGCCCTCGGCGTCGACTGATTATGAAACGTTCGAACCCGAAGCGGACGAGGCGGAAGAGTTTATTGCGGAGGATTTCGCCAGCGGTACGTTGTCGACCGAGAACGTTGTTTCTGTCGATACGCCTACCGCTGCGGTCGATGGCGAGGACGCCCTCGCCCGCGACGTTCGGATTGTGGTGCTGGTCGTGGGAAGCACAATCCAAGGAGTCCAAGATGAGTAGACAGCGACGTGGAATGGCACTGTTGGTCGTCATGGTGATCGTGACCCTGGTGGCGCTGGCGGCCTACGGGTTCAACCAACAGATGACCGACGCGTACCGCTCGAGCAAACTGCAGATCGAACGGTCGCAAGCGAGATTGACGGCGATGAGTGCCATCGAAGCACTGCGATCGTCGGTGGAACAACCTCGCGGCACTCGCTTGACTTGGCATCGTGATGCACCGGAGACGTTCACGGCGGTGCCTCTCGAACAGGACTCCGGCGCGACCGAGGATGACGAGGCGCAATGGTCGTTTTCCGTTCTCGCGCCCGCGGATCCTTCGGATGCGGAAACTCAAACGGAGACTACGAAGACGTGGCGTTTCGGACTCACAAATGAATCCTCCAAAATCAACCTGATGGTGCTCGATGAATGGGCACGAGCCGAACCGGGGCAAGCGACGAAAACACTCATGAACTTACCGGGAATGGACCCCGCCATGGCTCAGGCATTGATGCGAGCCTACGAGATCAACGACACGCCGCCCGCAACGGCAACGAGTTTGAGCGATCGGGTGGGATCTTTTGCCAGCGAGAATGCGGATGGGTTAGCTGGCGATTCATCGAGCGGTGACAACGGGGCGGCCCAGTGGACTCGCAAGTGGGCGATGGGTTGGACGGGCGGCGATTGGGACCAAAATTACCAACTCGATGAACTGGAATTGAGTTTAATGGGCGAGCAAAGCTCTCCCGGCCAGTCGAGCCCGATTGACGCACCGACTGCGGATGCGACTCTGGCTTGGCGAGACTACTTGACGTTCGACAGCGGCCAAAAAAACGAAAGCCTCGCCGGTCGACCGCGTGTCTTCCTCAACGGCTCCGACCTGCAGAAACTCCATCAGGACTTGCTAACGATTTGGCCTGCGGATTGGGCCAATTTTGTGATCGCGGTGAGACAGTTTGGCATTCGCCAAAAGCGGTCCGCCAGCAGTGCCGCATCTGTGGTTTCCGCAGCCGAGTGGACACCGGATTTTTCGATCCCCGCGGCCGTGCGGATTGCAAGTGGTTTGGAATTGATGGGAGCCACTGTCGAGATTCCTCAATCGAAAGAGAAACCTTTACCAATCCGCAGCCCATTTTCGGGTGACTTTGGCGACCGTAGTAACTATATTGGACGTTTGGTCGACGATGTCACGGTTTACCCCAGTAGCGTCATTGTAGGCCAAGTCGATGTGATGGAGGCCCCACGCCCGGTGCTACTCGGCGTCCCCGCGATGACGGCCGAGATAGTGGATCAAATCATCGAGCGGCGAGCTTCGCAGTTCGGTTCGGTTTCGTCGACCGACTCGGGAGCTTCAC
>JBDNIG010000584.1:0-7523 GCA_041688415.1 Rhodopirellula sp.
AAGATCGTGTTTCCAAACGGTTTCAGGACGGCCAGGTCGATGTCTCGGACTTCTCTGAGGTTGTGGGCAAGTCGATGGAAGATTGGCTGACGACCGAGTTCTTCAAGCACCATACCAAGCAGTTCAAAAAGCGGCCGGTCGCTTGGCAGCTACAGTCATCGAGCTTTACCGTTCGCAGAACTCCCGCGTTTGCTTGCCTGGCGTACTACCACCGCATGGATGACGACGCGATCCCCAAAATTCGCACGCAGTACACGGGGCCACTGAGGCTGCGGTTTGAAACGGAACTACGAGGTATCTCCTCGACGCCGTCTGCGGCTCGAACCGACAACCAAGCCAAGCGAGCCGTGGAGCTAGAAGAAGCGATCGGTGAACTGCAAGCCTTCGACGAAAAGCTTGCTTTGATCGCCCTGTCCGGATTTGGACCGACGAAGCTGGTACCCAAACTGCGGCAATACGCCTTTGACGATGCAATGCTGTCGATGAAAGCCCGCTGGCTGAAGCGGTTGAGCGAATTGCTCGCCCAATCTCCGGAGGAAGAATCGGCCGATGGGATGCGCGAGGGATCACCGCTGGATCATTGGACAGATCAAGCCATCGAATCGGGACTGCACCCGGAGTTGCACGTTTGGATTGAAGGTTCGATTTCCCACCTGGGATACTTCTGCAGCAGCGTTGGCCCGAAAGCCCCTGACGCCAAGAAGACTCCCACCGATCCGAGCGCAGGTGACTTCGCACGTGACATCCTTGACGAGTCCGCCGCCATGCAGTCCCAGTCGATCGAACTTGCGTGCGGCGTGTGGTGGGGTAAGTTCAACGACGCCGTGATCGCACCGATGAAAGAACGTATCAAAGAACTCAAGGCCGAACAAAAAGAACTCAATGCTGCGATCAAAGAGGATCGCCAACCTGTGCTTGTGTCCAGTGAGCCGACGGCGCTAGCTGCGGGCGTTGGGCCGGGCGGTGTGGAATTCGACGCGAGTGACCCAACGCCCGAGCGGCTAAAGCCTGAACTCCAACTCCTGCCCGAAGATGAACCATTCGAGCAAACAACGCAACTGAGCGTGGCAGCAATGAAGGCGTTACTCAAAGACGTCAAAGCAAAGATCAAGAAGCTCACCGCCGAGATGAACTCGGAATCGGCCAAAGCCAAAGCCATTCGCGATACCATCCAGGCTTGGACCAGCGACGAGCCGGACGAGTGGCACGACTGGTTGGCTGAAGGCTCGATGTTCGATCAGGTGGCGAGTCTTGACGAGCGACGATCACCGCCCAGGTCGATCGCGGAGTTCATGGACCAAGAATCGCTGTACGCGCAGGATATCAACGACGGCGTCCGAGTCAACATCGCCCCGCTGCAAAAAGCCGGCGTCCTGGCCGCCGACGTGCTGGCCGCCAAAGACATCGACAAAGCCATCGCCGACCGAGCCGAATGGCGCTCCGACGAGCGCCGCTGGGTCCGCGAAGGCAAACTGCCTCAATGCGGATGGTGGACGGAAGTGAAAGGTGAAGTCGGAGGGAAACAGAGGGATGAAGGCGGAGAGATGAAGGATGAATAGGGGTATGATTTCATTTTTGCGAACGAGCGAGCATAATCATTGACATGAATATTGCATTGAAAAAACGAGCGGGGCGTCTTGGTAAGAAAATTGCTTCTTCGAAGGCGGGGATGCGATGGGATGTGATTGGCGGCATGGGCTTTGGTAAATCGACGATGCTGCATACACTGGTTGCCGTCTTGAAGGACAACGGCTTGAAGCCGATTTTGCTTGATCCACCACGCCGCAATTTCGATACTGCCGCCTCGGCGCTTTCATCAATGGTGGACGAGCTTGCCGATGCGTCAATGCTGTCGAGCGAGCCAAAGCAGTTCATGTTGCCGAGCAGCTCTTGGGACGAGAAGTTTGAGACGATCCAGCAGTCGGTTACCGACAACGCTGAGGAGGTTGTTTTGCTTTGTGACGAGCCGATGCATTGGTTTATCAGTGCTCGTGATGACCCGCGATGCGAAGCCTTCAGTAATCGTCATGCCAGGCAACTTTCCAAGTGGCTTCAACGCGTCGACGTTTCATGTCGGACGGTCATCGCCACTTCTCGGAACCGGTTCGTGAGTCATTCCGGACAGCACAAACTGGCAAGTTTTGGATTGGATTGGCGGGATCTTTCGGCTGTTGCTCTGAACGATACTCTTGAAGAGCTAGAGGGACGGATTGGCGACGCTTTCCACTCCAAGCCATACGTGGCGATGCAGCTACTAGGGTTTTACGCGGCAGTCACCACCGTTGAAGATGCCTTGCTACTGAATGCACGGTGCAGTGATGTCGTGTTACTGGCGAAAGAGATTGTCAATCTTCTACGTCGAGATAAACAATACGAAAACCTTGTTAAGGTCATGGCCAGAATCGTTTTGGTACGTGGTGCGATTAACTCCGAGGTACTCTCAAGTCTTGGGATCGGCGAACTGGAAAGCCAGCAACAATCTGTCTTGACGGAAGGTTGCCTTCGCAGGATTGACGAAAACACTTTCCGTGTTCACCGCGAGTTAGAGCAAGCGGTGCCTGTTTCGATCATTTTGCCGCGTGACGAGATCACGCAAACGCACGAACAAATTGCTAGTCATTACGAAGGGGTTTCTAAAGCGAAACGCAATGAGCAGCACCATGCGTATCGTGTGGATGTCGAACATTTCTTTCATCAAGCGGTGAGCGGGAACGCCACCTGGGGTTCCTCGACATTCTATTTTGTCGATCAGCTTCACGCTTGGGGACGCTATCTATCGCATGAAGCGATGCAGCATGAAGAAGCGGCGAAGGTGTTCGAGCGGGCCGTCGATCTGGATGAATCCGATGACTACGCGCATCACTATCTTGCCTACAACCTCGACTGCATTGCGACGGATGAAGATCGAGCTCTGAGCCACTACGCCGAAGCAATCAAGCAGAACCCCGCGCACCCGTGGTGGTGGTCGCGATGGATCAATTTCTTGATCACGACCGGCCGGATGGCGGAGGCTCGCGAGCAGTTGGTTCGGGCGCGGCTGGAACTCGGGCTGGATACTGGTGATGCACCCCGCCACACTTTTCATGCTTTTCATAAATGGGTTGTTCGTTTATTGCTGCACCGCGCCCTGCTTGACCTGGCCGAGCAACTTCTTGCTGATGTTGATGAGGATGTCCTCTCCAACGACGTCGGTTTTCTGGCAATGCAGACAATGCTTTCCAATTTCAAGTTCACACGCGACGGATGGGATGTGCTGCCGGTGAACGTCGACCCCGACCGCGACTGGAACAGCTATCCGTTCATTGACAAACCCGGTCGGTCGCGTAACCAGCTACTCCATACGTGGAATCCGGCAAAGGTTGTTGCCATCGGGGAGAAATCGGTTGACTTGCTAGTCGGCAAACAAATGCCTGATGGCGAGCATCGCTTCGGCAGAGTCGAGATACCAGTAGACGAATTTCTTGAAGCCGTTGAAAACGCTGGCCCAGAGTCAATCAAAGAGGGGGTTTTCGTGGAACTGTCATTCTATGGTGACGAGAACAGACTGCGTGTCGATGTGTTCAAACGCCGTGACGAGTGGATCAAGGCGTTGCCCGGTTTCGATCCACCCAATCCGGCTCGTTACCTTGAAGGATGGCCTGCCAACGCATGATGCCACAGACACTCGCTCATGATCGACTTTATGCCTTCGTTTTTGGACCGGGCCAGGGAGAATGCACGGTCCTGTGGGTTCCGCCTGGAATCTGGATCGTGATCGATAGTTGTAAAGTGGGTAATCAGGCGGCAGCTTTGCATGTCCTGGCAAAGTATCCAGGCGATTGTGGCTGTTTGATGCTAACGCACCGTCATCACGATCATTACGGCGAGATGCCCGCTGTCATGTCTTTCGGCGATTGGGATGTGCTCGCGTGCAACGACTTGATGGTCGAGCACGACGATGATCCTGAGGCCGGCAAGAAAGGTGATTTAGAAGAAACACTTTCGCGTCTTCGCGCCAGAAACAGAAATCAAGTCGATCGTTTTTGGTGGACTTGGCGAGCCGACGAAAAGCAGTTTGGTGAGGCTACCCTGACGATCTTACACCCGGAAGAATTGGTTTCCCGGGCGAAACAAAACCGCAAAAACAACGAACTCAACGAGATTTCTTCGGCGATGTTGGTTCAATGGCATGGTGTCACGTTGCTACTCGGTGCTGACACACCCAATCCTTACTGGCGACAAATCGCAACCGCTTTTCAAAGCAAATTTGACTTGGGCGATCACACGTTTTCAAAAATCCCGCATCACGGTTCGGGTGGTTCGCTCGACAGGAGCTTTCTAATTGGTCCATCCCAACGCACCTGGGTGGCAACACCCTACAATTCGGGTCGGAAAAAGCTTCCGTCGTTTGTTGATGGCGAAGGCGTCGACCAGATGCTGAAATATCACACGGAAATTCACCTCACTGGTCTCCCGGTCAGTCATGCCAAGCAGTCCGAGTCACCCTGCGTTGCCACTCGCCAACAGATACGTGACGGTCTCGGACCGACACCCGATGTATTTCAATTGCCGAGATATTCGGGCTTAGATCTGACTCAGAACCCGGCAAACCCCTCGTGTTATGTCATCACCAGTTTTACACAATCGGGTTCCGCGCAGATCGAAGGTTATGGGCCAGGATCGGTTCGGGTGACTGACGAGAACGCTCGTCTCAATAGGGCTACAAGCTACAAGCTACAAGTGCAACATGAGGATCCTAGACATCTACATCAACGGCTATCGTTCGCTTGCTAACGTTCGATGGCAGCCGAAACGACTGAACGTCCTAATCGGCCCCAACGGTAGTGGCAAAACGAATGGGTTAGTGGGTGATGTTTGCTTTCACTGTCAATTTGGAGGGATTAGCTGTGCCTGAGTCGAAATACATACTCGTGTTAGCCAACTCGATCAAGCACTGGCCAGGTGTGTGTATCGCTGGACGTGAGATTGAATCCAGTGCATCAAACTACACAATCGGTCCGTGGTTGCGTCCAGTCAGTTTGCATGGAGAGGGAGAACTTTCACATGGGGAATGTTGTCTGACAAATGGCAGGCAGCCGAAAGTGATGGATTTCGTTCAGCTAACGGTCGGGCGAAAGATGACGGATCCACTACAACCGGAAAATTGGTCGAACGATAATTCAGTGAAGTGGAAATCCGTCAATAGTAGTTTTCAACGGCCCTCTTTTGACCTGCTAGTCGAATCGCCTAAGAGTCTTTGGATAGAACCCGATGGACGCATTGATCGCGTTTCGGCGGATCACCTCAAGGGCAAACGTTTGAAGGCGTCGCTAAGATTAATCCACGTACCAGAAATCGAAGCTCGCTTTGAATGGAACGAATGGGACGGGAGATTCAAGCAACGTCGCCGCGCGTTGTTCACTTACAATGGAATCAGCTACGAACTCAACATCACAGATCCAGCATTCAGTGACAGATATCGGGCAAACTTCCCAGCACAAGGAAGTCCTTCAAAAACTTTTTCCGTGAAGCCTTTAAGTGGCTGCCATTTGTGCGTTAGCCTCGCTCCCGAGTTCAACGGCTATCACTACAAAGTAGTCGCCACAATCATTGAGAAGGACGAGTAATCATGACCACTCAGACACTTTACACCGTTGGGCATTCCAATCGTACGCTTGATGATTTTCTGTCACTTCTTACCGAGAACGAAGTGACCGCGATTGCAGATGTTCGTTCTTCGCCATACAGCCGCATGAACCCTCAGTTCAACCGGGATCAGTTGAAACGGTCACTCCAGGAGAAGAACATTGCCTACGTATTTCTTGGACAAGAACTTGGCGCAAGGCGCGACGAGGATTGCTGCTATGCAGACGGGGTCGCCCGATATGACCTCATTGCAAAGACAAAAGCATTCATTGACGGTTTGAAGCGGATACGTGAAGGGGCGCAGAGCCATCGAATCGCCCTGATGTGTGCGGAAAAAGACCCTCTCACTTGCCACCGTACCATTCTCGTCTGCCGTCATCTCAAGGACGAAATCACGATTGCTCATATTGTGACGGGAGACCGGCTGGAGACCCAGGAAGAGGCGGAGAATCGACTATTGCGAACCCTCAACATGGATGACCGTGTGCTGTTCGAGTCTCGTGAAGAGTTGCTTTCCGAAGCGTATGAAAAGCAGGGGGACAAAATTGCCTATCGGAACGTGGCAAATTCGACGCCGGGAGAGCGAGATGAGTAACATTGAAACTTACACCATCGGATTTACCAAGAAGTCGGCTGAGACCTTCTTCGAGAAATTGCGTGAGGTCGATGTGCTTCGTGTTGTCGACGTTCGCCTGAACAACTCATCCCAATTGGCGGGTTTTGCGAAACGCGACGACCTTGCCTTCTTCTTGAAAGGGCTTTGCAGCATCGAGTATGTCCACGTTCCTGAATTGGCACCAACGAAGGACATTCTCGATGCCTACAAGAAGCACAACGGTGACTGGTCTGTCTACGAACGAGAATTTATCGAACTGATGGACAAACGAGCGATCCAAGACCAGGTTCCGAAGGAAATCATTGACCATGGTTGCCTGCTCTGCAGCGAACATCTTCCCGAACACTGCCACCGAAGATTGGTGGTCGAGTATCTTTCGCGGTTCTGGGGCGAGATCAAGACGGAGCACTTGGTATGAGCGATACCTTTGAAAGCTGGTTGAGCGGCGAAATCGAGGACGTGCTGCGTCAGCCTGACAATCCGTTCTTGCTGTGGTGCGATCCGTCACTGGCTTGGTTGGATTTGCTTAAGCGTGCCAGCCAATCTGGGGCGTTTGAATTGTGGGCACCCGAGAAGGCGGGCGAGGCTCCGCACGAACTTGCGCTTCGCGACCGAATGGTTCGTCAGCCGCATGCGCCACGCGTCGTTTGGGTGCCTGTTGCGCGAGAGGATTTGACCTGGTTCAAGGTTTTTGAACTCGAGGCCGAGGAAGTCTGGGAAAGGTCGTTGCTCGACTCGCTTCGGCAGTACGGCGTTGACATTTCATACGAGGACGAATTGGAACTCGGCAGCATCTTGCCGGCCCATGTGAACGACTGGTTCGATAAGCCGCAGAGTACTTGGCGCGAGCTAACCCCTAGCAACGCCAAGGGAACGCTCGTTGACGACAACCGCATGCTGCGGGTCTTGGCCGGACCGGAGGGCGAATTTGTTGCGCTTCGCGAAGACGAGCGCTTCGATATCTTTGCCCGTCGCGCTTGCGAAGATTTCGGCTTACCCGATCCCCATGGGATGGACGAGAAAAGTTGGCGCATCGAGTCGCTGGCGTGTCTTCTTTGCACCGAAGCTGCCGCAGCGGCCCCTGGCAGTCCACCGTCGGAGCCGACACGCATCGTTGCCAACGGGCTGTCACGGACGCGAGCTTTGGATCTGCTAAAGAACTGGCAAAGCCATGTTCAGTTCATCCCCAGCTTTGAAGCGATGGTGCCCACGGCGGACGCTACCGTTGGCTTGACGCACTGGGCAAGGAATCTGTCAATGCCTCCACGCAGCTTTGCGTCCA
>JBDNIG010000585.1:0-3791 GCA_041688415.1 Rhodopirellula sp.
GCCCTCCCCGGCGGCCTCGGGCCGACCGACCCTCCCACGGCGAAGCCGCGGGAGGGTGAAGTGCGTAAAGCATTTGGATTTCAATACTTAAAAGCCGCACGACCTCTTCGGGGGAGAGAGGAGACTGGATGAACTGGACTGGCCTGCACGAGACAGAGATGCGGAAGCAAACTTGCGCATTGCAAACACCTCGCAACCCCAAAGATTTAGCGGTCCAGGCTAGCGCCTTGCCGCTCACTGGGTTGGATCCTGGTATTTCTGTGTGGAGTTAATAAACGAGAAGAACCGTGCGGAAGTGCTCTTGCGACTTAGGAGATCCGACGTGGCAAGCCAGAGCAAGAAAAAACTCGTCATTTCTTCCGAGCTTTTTGCTGATAAAACGCCACGCAAACCCTCGGCGTCCCCTGCACAGGAAATGTAGCGCTGGCTACTTCGGCATTCGCGTCTCTCGTGCTATTTCACGACACACGCAGTCACTGTGCTTTGTATTCACGGAACCCTTGGAGTCGATTGTCTGATGCAGCGTCTTCTTTGCATGGTTCCTTTTCTCGCGGCACTGCTGGCAGGCTGCAACAATTCCGGTGGCCCGGCAGCAACGTCTCAAACCGGCGGCCGTCCTCTTATCGTCGTGGGCGTGCTGTTCACGATCGCGCTGCTGTTCGCCCCGCGTCACGGTATCATCGTAAAACTCATGCTTCGTCAGATGTTGACGTTGAGAATTTTGGCCGATGATATCGTGGCGTTGCTGTACCGGCACCAGGAACACCAGCAGGAAAACCAACCGATCGATCGTGCTGAACCGCCGGTGAGCGCACGGACGATCGCAAGCCAACTCTTGGCATCCCGATCGGCCGTCGCGGTGGCGATCGCCAAGCTAAAGCGGCAAGGCCAACTGCGACTAGCCTACGGCATCTGCGAACTCACCGACGCGGGTACGCAACACGCGCGAGATCTGATTCGTTCGCATCGCTTGTGGGAACAATACCTCGTCTCAGAAGCCGACATGGATGCTTCGCGGATCCACGACAAAGCGGAGCGGTTTGAGCATTTTACCGATGCTCCGATGCAGCAGCATCTGGAAGTACAAACCCGTCACCCGACGCGCGATCCCCACGGCCGAGTCATCCCCCGTGACGGTGACAGTCCACGGGGAGGAAATGCCACCGGTGAATAACTCATGCCTGAAAAAAACTCCAGTCATTACGAAGTACGCTTGGGTCGGATGAGCCTCCTTTTGTCGAGAAACTTATCCGCAGGTCTTTAACAGCCCAGCCGACGGGATTGCCGACACGCTACTGCTCGGGTGGATTGACGTGTTTGAGGAATTTGAAGATGTCACTGCCGGTGGTCATGATCAGCGTGCTGTCGCCACCAAGCATCTCCTGGTACGTCTCCATCGTTTTGATGAATTCGTAAAACGCGACGGAGTCTTCGCTTTTGTTGTAGGCGCTCGCGTAAATTTCGCTCGCTTTGGCATCGGCTTCCCCTTGGATTTCTTGAACCCGTTTGTACGCTTCGGATTCAATCTCGAGCAACTCGCGTTCTTTCATTCCGATGATTTTCGCTGCTTCGCCTTCGCCCTCGCTGCGGAATCGTTCGGCAATCTGTTGGCGTTCACTGATCATGCGGTCATAGATCCGCTGCCGCACGCTCTCGTTGTAATTGATCCGTTTGAATCGTACGTCGAGCAGCTCGATGCCAAAATCCGATAACTTTTCGGCGGCCTCTTCGTAGATTTCTTCTTCGATCTTGGCCCGTCCTTTCGTGATCGGGTACAGAACTCCCACGTTTCCGGGAGCATCGACGAGCACCGCATCGCGATCGGGCTGGCGGTCCTTGGTCGTTCGGATGACTTCGATCAGTTCATGTTTGGCGATCGCGTTACGCGTTTCGCTGCCGAGGATATCGTCGAGGCGTGACTGAGCGCTCCGTTCGTCTCGCAACCGCAGAAAAAACTGCTTCGCGTCACTGATGCGCCATCGCCCGAACGTGTCAACGACAATGTAGGTCTTGTCTTTGGTTGGCATTTCGTTCGGGCGACCGTCCCACTCGAGCATGCGTTCTTCAATCCGCGTCACTTCTTGTATGAACGGGATCTTGTAGTGCAGGCCAGCGTCGGTGATGGGATCGCCAACGGGTTTTCCGAATTGGGTAATGATCACCTGCTCGGTTTCATCAACCGCATAAGTTGCAGTGAAAAACAGAAAGAGCAGCAGCAGTCCGATGACGCTCAGGATGAAAAGGGGAACGTTTTTCATGACGGGTTCTTTGTGGATTCGGTGGATAATTGCAGCAACGGCAAGATCTGACTCGCCTTTTCGTCAATGATGATTTTTTTGCCAAGGTTGGGAACGATCTCACGCATGGTTTCGATATAGATGCGTTGCTTGGTGACCTCAGGAGCTTTCAGGTACTCCGCCATCACGGCGTTGAAGCGATCGACATCTCCCTCCGCCTCGTTGACGCGTTTGAGTGCGTATCCCTCGGCGGCTTGGATTTTTTGCTCCGCTTCGCCGCTCGCTCGCGGGACGACTTTGTTGTACTCGCCGTTGGCGACGTTGATTGATTGCTCGCGTTGCTGTTGCGCCTGGTTGACCTCGTTAAACGAAGGCTGGACCGGCAGAGGCGGGTTCACATTCTTCAGTTGAACCTGGTCAATGCTCAATCCCAACTCGTACTTATTGACGAGTTCCTGGAGCTGGGTCAGTGCGTCGGCTTCAATTTCTTGGCGTCCGACCGTGATGACTTCGTCAACGGTTCGATCGCCCACCACGGTACGCATGACCGACTCGGAGAGGGCACGCAGCGTGCTGTCGGGATTGCGGACTTTGAATAGGTAGAGTTCGGGCTCACGAACCCGGTACTGAATGATCCACTCGACCGTGGCGGCGTTCAGGTCACCGGTCACCATGCCTCGTTCAAGCGTCTGCTCCGTCGAAAACTGGTTGGAATTGGACGCGTCGGAGGATCCGAAACCGAATTCTTGCTTCAGTTGGCGTTTCACCGGCACCATGGACACACGCTCGATGTTGAAGGGCAATTTGAATCGCAGGCCAGGTTCGGCGTTGCGGACATACTTGCCGAAACGCTGAACCACGCCCTGGGATTCTGCCTGAACCGTGTAGACGCTCGTAAAGATGCCGACAACCAGCAGGATCGCCGGGATCAGCCAGAGCATTCGAGTTTGCCTCCAATCGACATCACGCCAGTCAAAGTCGCGCCAGTCGTCAGGATCAAATTTCATGGGAGCTTTGGTTTGTTTGTGGGAGGGGATCGTAGCGAAACTCGCCAATCGCCCGCTTGCGAAGGACTTGCGTAGCGGCATCGATTTGTGAGCTTTCGCAAGTATAGCTTGCTCACGGCGACAGACGGCGACCATCGTCAAAGTTTGCAAACGTTTCAGCAGCAGAAACGAAACACTCGACGATTTCCGCGACGGTTCCGCTACCGGTGGATGACCCAACGTGCATGGCAGTGGCGAGCCTTCAAGCATACTCAGCATCAAGGATACTCAAAAAACCGCCAGACACCAGCGTGCACACTTCCGACGGATGAGCGAGAAAGGCGATAAGCAGATACTGGGAAATATTTCGGTGGAATCGACAATCACAACCCGACGCGTCAGCGAGGGATTCACGCCGCCATCCCTCGCTGACGCGTCGGGTTATGAACACGGGGCACTCCGTGATGCGGAATGAATTTCCCAAACCTGCTTACCAGGTGTCACACGGATTTTTTTCCTCGCCCAACCAACCCAAAACCCGGATCTGCCCCCCCAAACAACCCGACGC
>JBDNIG010000586.1:0-12706 GCA_041688415.1 Rhodopirellula sp.
AAGACGGTTTCGCAGCCGCCGAAACTGCTTCAACATGATGGGGACATCGATAACGATCTCGCTCGTACCGCTCGGAAGCGAATGGTTTTGTGGAAACACAACTACGCAAGGCAGCCCCCAAGGATATCTGTGGTCCGCTTGGTCGTGAACGTCGTCTGTTCTGCGAACACTGCAGCCAATCCGTGCAGCCCGGTGAAACGGTTTGCCCCTCCTCCGACTGTGGGAAACAAGTGAACCATCCATGAACTCAAAAAATAAATTACGCGCGAATCCTCAAATCGGAATTTGGTGGGACAACGGGTCAAAAATCGTCGCGTTTTCCCACCTGCCCGCTGAACCAGACCGGTCGACCGGGTTGTGCGACAGTGATGATGCGCACAACGATCTTTGGCCGGATGCCGCGATGCGGTTCGGCCTAACCGAATTCGAAGAATACTTCAGCGTCCCACGCGGCCGAGTTCTGTGGTCGCCAGCGAAACAGACGAGCATCATTTACCACGGCAATGCAACCGGGCCCGAACGCTTGGAGAAAATCGCCAAAGAGTTTTCACTTGGCAATTGGGAGTTGCGTACCGACATTCATTATATGATGGGCGACTCGATCGACTACCTTTTTGATGACTGACGGGGGATAGGCTTTAGCCTGTCGTTACCAAATTTATTTCTCTTTGACAGGCTGGATGTCTATTCCACATGACAAAGCACATTACTCTGCTCGGCGATTCGATCTTCGACAACAAGATTTATGTTCCTGACGGAAACAGCGTTCACGAACACTTGATGGCACAGCTTTCACCACCAGATACGGCTTCGCTCGTGGCCGTCGATGGAGCCGTTGTCGATTCGGTTTTCCGCCAAATTGATCGAATTCCCGAAGCAACCACGCATCTCGTGCTCAGTGTCGGTGGAAATGACGCGTTGTATCTGCAGTCGTCGGTCATGGGCGAATCCAGCGACAGCGTCCACAACTCGCTGTCCCAAATGAAGGCTGCCTTGCAAACTTTTCAGCGAGAATATGAGCGGGTCATTCGAGAACTGCAGCGATGTCGGCTGCCGTTGACCGTCTGCACTATTTACGACGCGGTTCCCGGTTTGGACGATGCCGCTTTGGCTGGACTCGCGATCATAAATGACATCATCACCCGTACGGCGTTCAAAGAGTCATTGAGTCTGATCGATCTGCGTGTGCTGTGCGACGAAGCAAGCGACTATTCCGAAGTTTCTCCGATCGAACCATCACACGAGGGCGGCGAGAAACTTGCCTCGACGATCGTTCGGGTCACTTCAGACAAGCCATCGTCAACCAAGGTTTTCTGTTGAATGAACCACTTTCTAGGCAACTGACCGATAGGATAACAAGTGGTCGCCGAGTTCCGAATCGCAGCCGACATTATTCTTTACGAACTTGAGCGAGAGTGTCACAGCATCGCCACGCACCGGCGGCAAACGATCCCGTTCGGAGCGTCCGCGCCGTTTGTACCGATCCTGCGTTCTGCGAAGCATGACATCGCGATGCTCATTGGTCGCAATTCAGAACGCGTTCATCAACTCATGTTGGATCTTCCGAATTACTCGTTCGGCATGGGCTGGCAAGTGCGGCGAAGGAATCGGCGTTCGCTTGATCTCGTTATCAATCGATCAAACGACCCAGTCAAACGATGAGAGCGGACAGAAGCGCGCGAAACGCGTCTGGCGCGTCGGCGATAATCCTGAATACGAGGTTTGACGACGGGTCCGCCGGCCTCAAGTGGCTTGCCGCAACCCTGACGCGTAGATCTCCAAGATTTCGTCGAACGCGGCGATCAGGCATTTGCGAACACATCGCAAAACGGGCGCACATACCTCCGCTGCTCCGACCAATCCGTGATGGCAAAGACTACTTGCCTGAACGCTTCTGCGAAATCGCCTTCGAGGGCAGTGCGAAAATCCTGGGCTGTCTGTAGTGGGTCATTCCCAAAGACGCCACATCCCCAAGCCCCCAAAACCAGCGATTCGTACTGATAGGCTCGGGCGATCGCAAGCACTCGATGAATTCTTTGGCGCAGCATTCTCGCGGCGTCTGTCCGGCCGATCGCAGGAGCATACGGTGCCGCACACGTCAGAAAGCTAAGTGGCCACGGCTTGTCGCATTCCATTCCGGCGTCGTCACGGAACACTGGCACGTCCGGCGACAGGATCGCCCAGTCGCTCGAAGCGGCCGCATCGTTGTCACGATGGAAGTCATACATCGGGTCGCCGAACAGAGTCGCATACAACGCACTGGATCGGCAAAGCGTTTCCTCCTGAGCGGTCGCGCCCCGCAAGAATCCACCACCAGGCTCCACGCCGTTGGCAAAGTTGAGTGCCAGCGGTCGAAACCCCTCGACAACCAAACCGTGAGCGGCGGCCAGCGTCGTCTCATTGGCGACGGTCACCAGCGTCTCTGCATGATGGCTTTCGTTCGATTGCTGCGCCACATCCGGCAACGTCTCATCTGGCGGAATCGAAACCTTCGCCGCCTCGGCCGCCTTGATTTCCGCCGACCAATCCACCAAACCGTGGTCGGTCAGATATTCGCCATTGTCGATGGCTTCTAGAGCGGAGTGCCCCAAAGACTCGGCGATTTCGTAACGGATTTCAAGAACACGTCGATGATTGCGAGCCAATTCAGCGGAATCAATACACGGGGTAAAATGCAGGTTACTCATCACGTTTTCTCATCATCGCCTCGATTGCCCGAATACCATTCTCCATCTTGTTCATCGTCGAGATAGACTTTCATTGTTTACAGTTTAGTGTGGATCAGTTTGTCGAACAGGACTTTCAGCAGTTCGACCTGGCGATTGGAATTGGCCGACATTCGCTCACGGATCTGATCGACAGCCAGCCACATATCGACACGAATTGGCACAGATCAACAGCCACGCCAATCCGTGAAGATCCGTGTTCATCCGTGGTCCGCTTTTCAAACTTCACTGTTCACTCGTCAAACTTCTAGACGTCCAGTGAAACTTGTCCGCACTCAGTACCGACTCGCCGTCCCAGCGATACGCGACCAATTTACCGCCCCTCGCCACGCTGTAGTCAGTGCAGGCCACATTGCCCGCCAGCGGCGCTGGCGTGCCGGTTAGCCAGTAGTGGCCGACAAACACCGGCACCGCGTCAGGCGGGTAGGTTTCCACCGCCGCCAAATCGCTAGCGTCGATCAAATCGTCGGGCACTTCATCGCTGCCGAGGTGATGCTCGCGGTAGGTTCGTCCGGCACCATTTTCGTACCACTTAATCCGTACCGAATCGCGTTTGTGGTTCGCTTTGCCGCGAATGAAACACTCGCTCGGCAGTCGCAACTCCGGCCCCTTCAACACGTTTTCAATTGCAGTGTGGAGGTCGCTACCCGCGTGTTCCGCCGTTGCAAGAAACTCAGTCGTGAACCTACCTGCCGCAGCCAACGCCTCATCGATGCAATCAATATCTCGCGTTTGCCAAGCGGCGTGAGCTACTCGCATATCGTCGACCTCAATGGCGACCGGCAGGGTCTTGAACCAACCGATCGCATCAGCCAATTCACTCGACGATAGCTGCTCCAACGTCGCCTGATGTTGTTTCAAATTCTTTTCCGAATGCGGCCGAAACCAGTGGCCCTCCTTCCTCGGCACCACCGTATGAAAGGCGATCGCGTTGTACTCATGATTCCCCATTACCGCCAACGCATCACCCGCGTCCACCATCGCCCGGGCAATCTCGATGACTTCACCGATCGCTGGCCCGCGATCCACGAAGTCGCCAACGAACACGACCTTCCGATCCGTATGCCGATAGCCACACTCATGCCGGTTGTATCCCATGTCGGAAAGCAATGCTTTCAGTTCGTCGGCATGCCCATGAATGTCGCCGATGATATCGTAGCTTCTCGTTTCACAGTCCATCTGAATTGTCCTGATCTGGCAATGGCGACTGGTGCCAGTCTGCGTAGCTCTGGCGGGTTCCCGCAACTTTCCAAGCAGTACGGCCATTTGTGTTGCCAGCGGCAACGATCGCCGCACCTGCACTGGGACTGCTCAGTCCAACGTCTTCGGCGAACAATAGTAAGCCTTTGGCTGAAACTTCGACGAGTTTCTTGTCCTCGACTAACTGTTCCCGCAGCTCTCGATAGCTGGTCCAGCTCGAACGTGGCGTGAGGGTCGCTGTTGATCCCTTCAAAATGACAAATTCTCCGTCGATCTCTTGAGCCTTCGCAGTTGCCGCGCCTGACGAGAACTCAAACACCGGCGATGCGTCCGATGGATCGGCGGTTCCACTCAGCGTCGGCCTGACCGTAGGCTTCGGTTTCAGGAATGAAAACCCGAGCACAGGCAGCACCAATTCAATATGTTCAAGGAACCCTTCCATGTCAGCCACGTCCGCCTCCGGCATGGGCGGCAGTGGTGGTGCGGTCCCGTTGTGAATATTCGCCCGACTGGCCGCGTAGCCCATCGAAATCAGTCGACTTTCCAAATATCTCACGTGAGCCTTGGTGAGATTCAAGTCTTTGCTGATTACCGCGACGCAGCGAGTCTAAAACTCTTTCCTCTCGTCCTTGTCGTGCGACGCCAATCGCTTGAAAACGTTGTCGCCCTCACCCACATAAACAACTTCACCGATTGGATTCTCCGGATCCGGTCCGGCCAGAATGTAGATACCCGTTCGCGTAATTTCTTCCCGTTTCGCAAGCTCCGCCAGCTTTGTCCGCGGCGAAACCAGCAACTTGCCACTCCAGTTCATCACTTCAGCCGTCAGCAATCCCGATGCATCGCCATCAACGAGATAAATTCGTATTGATCGCCCAGTTGTTTTCATCGAAATCCACTCCATTTGGAAGTTCTAAAATCGAATCTCCGCAAAACGCGTCGTTTCGCTCAATCCATCATCACAGAATTGTCCACGGGCGCTGAATTTGAGGCCTGCACGATGACATTCGCAGTTGGAAAACTTTTCGCTAACAACTCCAACGCGTCGCCAGTTCGGATGCCCCACTGGTTTGATAAAGCAAAGCTGTGGCCATCGAAGTGAATCAATTCGTCGTCATTACAAAAGTAGCGACTCTTGTCAAAGGAACGCCCTTCTTGTTTCGCCGCCAGTCTCGCATGGCCAATGAACTCACCCCTCGATCAGCTTGGCGGTTTCTCCGTCCGTAACTGCGTCACGCACGCCGCCGAGTCCCAACTCATCGCGAGTCGTTTTCTCACCAAACAGATCGATCACATCGAGCATCTTACGACGCTCGGCTTCGGAATAGTCGAGCCAGGTAAACGTTGATGCCATGGGGAATCTCTTAGGTTTGCTTATCCCAGCTTGGATCGTCGCGGAACGAGGGCTGTACGTCGCGGCATAGCTGTTCCAAGTGATGGGCCAACTGGCTGACTCGAGTGTCCGAAAAGACTTGCCGCGACAAAACGAAAAATCTCTTTGGCTTGGCCGGGTTAATCACGAACACTTTGCCTCGACCGATTCGTTTGGAGAGGAACCAGCCAGGAAGAGCCAGAATCGGTTCGGTTTGGATGGTCTCACCCATCGCGGCTGACAAGTGTTGCGAGAGCCAACGGGATTCCGTTTCAAGCTGCTTGTTGGGAATGCGCCATTTGAAATCAGGGAATCGAATCTCGTTGTTTTCATAATCGACAACTATCTCAGCCTTGCCCTTACCCTCCTTGGGCTTGCCTCGCATCTTCGTGTTGACGGTAAATACTCCGCTTCGGCTGATCACGACATGGTCGATGTTGCCGTACGGAAACGGAATGTCGTGGAACACACGGCACCCCTCCAGCATCAGTTGGTCAAGTTCTTGGCCGGTCGCCAGTTCTCCTTCCAGCCCAAGCCTGAAGTGACGCAAATTATCCAGTCTCGATTTCAGATTGCGGCCAAGTATGATCGACGCTCCGACGAGCAACAGTCCTTCCAGAACAATACGCGTTGTCGATTCCGGTGTTCCCCTAACGTAAGAGTCCAAAAGATGGAACACGCAAAGCAGCGGCAACAATAGCATCCAGGCGATCATCAGAGAATTAACGTCAATCTCCAGATCATCAACTCGTTCGCGAAGCGAGTGGCCAGGGCTCCGCAGCAGCGCACGTGTTAGCGGGTTATGTCTCGTCTTTCTCGATTGCTCACGACGCCAGTAGGCAACGACGAGAACAACTGGCGCTATCCCGGCGATCACAGTGACGGCGGGCAACAGCAGGATCATCAGCCAGTCAAGTAATCGTTCCACGCTGACCCTTTGAAATTCCGATAGCTATTTTGCTGCATCCAGTGTCGATTCAAGCCGATCCAGCGACTGCCTATCCAATTTGGCGAGCTTTCGAAACAACTCGGGACGTTGTCGAATCTTTCGTCGAATTGCTGCGGGGACTTTGTCGGCAAGTAACAACAACTCGTCTTCGTCAGCCTGCAGCTCACTCGCCAACTTGTGGATGAATTTCTCGGACGGGTAATCGCCGAAGTGGAGTCTGCTGTTCTCCACTTTGCTGACGTACGACACGCTGACGTTCATGCTATCTGCTAGAAATTGTTGCGTAAAATTACGCTGCAATCGCAAGTCTTTGACTCTTTCCCCGAATCGCATCGGTTCGCTCGCTAGAGAGTGGCTAGTGGATGCCCCTGATTGTGTCACCCACGGGCAGAGCGTATACTTCCTGCACTTTCAGGTCAATATGCGGCCCCAACTAATCGACGAAGGGTGATTCTTCGATGAGCGAAGCGAATACAGCGACAACATCGGTCCTTTCGTCGGCACCGCTGACGTCCGAGATTGATTCGCTTCTGACCGCTCAGTTGATTGTCGCGTGGGCTGGCGAACGCGGCCAAGACGAGCGACGACTTGGGTGGTGGCGGACCGATTTATTGAGTGCCGATGGTGGCCGTGATTTATTGGGAAGCTTGCTGTCGCGAACCGGTGAGTGGGCCGTGCTGCAAGCCGTGCGGGAGGCGGCCAGACGCATCGACGAAGCCTCGCGTCAAGAGGCACATGATTCCGATACGTTGCTCTCGCTATTCGCACTTGGGTTTCAAGTGGAAGAGCGGACGGACGAACGGTTGCAAGATTTCAAGCGAAGCGAAAAGTCGCCTGCCGAAGCGTTGCCCGTGGCAATGGAGTTGATCAACGGTAAGTGGGATCAACAGGCCTTCGTCGATTGGTGCGAAGATCACGGCGCCGGAAACTACACCACGACGACCGCAGGCCGGCGAATCAAAGGCGATGTCCCATCATCGCTTGATCGCATCGTTGCCGGACTGATCTCGGCCCTCGTCCCTATTTCAGACGAGTATCCGCTACCTCACTACAGCATTCGCTAGGGAAGGGATGTCTGATGTCGAACGTGAGTGCCGAAGAGACCACCTATCACACGAGGATGATGAAATGCACCCTCGAAGTCGATCACTCACGCTCGTATTGGAATGCGTGCGGCGAAGTCGGACGTCCGGTGACCACGGCCGAGGCGTTTGAACAGGCCATCTTCGGTTCGCGAACATTCTCGCGAGTCCAGCGGTTGATTGCGGACATGCGGCACCGCTTTGATGCGTTTCCCGCCTCGCTGGAGGTACTGATGCGGTGGAGCGACATGAATCCACTCGATCGCAGCGTTATTTGTCATCTGCATACCCAACTCGCCGATCCGCTGTACCGGCAGTTTACGGGAGCATTTCTAGTCCAGCGGTACGCCAGCCTTCGAAGCTCGATCGACCGCGAGTTGGTTATCGACTGGATCGAGTCCATCGTTCCCGGACGCTGGAAAGTACCAACGCGGGCAAAGATCGCCAGCAACATGATGACATCGGCAAAGACGGCTGGTCTGCTGCAATCCAATCGAAGTCCCCGGTCGATCGCCTTCCCACGGGTCAGCGACACGGTCATCACCTACCTGATGTACCTGCTTCGCGAAGTCGAATTTGCCGGTTCACTTCTGAAGAACCCCTACGTCGCCTCGCTGGGGTTCGAGTTAGAGACGCTGGTTGGGCGACTGCGAACGATCCCATCACTTGGTTTCAATCGCCAGGGGGATCTGCTGCATTTTGGTTGGCGTTATGAGAACCTCGTGCAGTGGGCGGAACATGAATTGACATTAACGCCGACGACTGCCCCAGATCAATCGTCGAATTGCGTAGACGCGACATGAGTGAGACACCACTGTTCGACAGGACAACCCTGGCTGAATCCATTGATGCTCTCCGTCGCGACTTGACGCCAGAGGGCGGTCCCAAAATCAGCACGATGCGGAATTACCGGTTTGCGATCCTGCAGTACAAACCGCAAGAGGAATTTGAGCTGCGTAAGAAGGTGCAGGCACTCAGCATCGAACTGGAGCAGAATGGCTGGAATGTATTGACCATCAGTCTGCAAAAACTTCTCTATGACCGAATCCGTGCCCAAGGTGAACCATGGCTTTCGCGAGTTATCGAACGCGAGAAGCGCTTTCGAGCACGCGACCCACAGCGAGGGTTGACAGACCTGAAGAACAATATCGGTCCACTAATCGAAGGCTCTGACGGTCTTTCAGCCGACTGTGCGAAGATCATCAGCGAATTTGCGATTGAAAACCCAGGCCGAGTGGACCACACCATCGCCATCATAGGTCGTGCGGGCGCGCTCTACCCGTATTTTCGTTCGTCGGCGCTACTGAAGCATCTCGACGGCAAGACTCGCCAAGTGCCCGTTGTGTTGCTGTATCCTGGGTTACGCAAGGGTCATACGTCGCTCTCCTTCATGGGCCAGTGGACTCCCGACGGTGACTATCGGCCGAGGATTTACTAACCGCCGTTGCCTCGTTCGACCGTCCCATTAAGTGAGCTGGCGTTAGAAAAAGTGGCAGAATGATTTAGCGGCAGAATGATTAAAACCTCAGAAGTTCGATTCCTCATATCATTCTGTCCCTCAATCATTCTGCCATCAGTGACGCATCAAATTCCCTTACCGATCCCGGCATTCCATTGCTTCAAACTGGACGGAACTTACGGTTTCTGACGCTCTCCCCCGCAAAAACGTGGAACAACGAACCTGAAATAAATCATGGCAATCAAAGACCTCTTTCTCAACGACGTCACCCGCGACATCGCTCCGGTCGTCTATCTTCACGAACAGACGCCCGAAAAGGTGGCTGCGGAAGTTAGCGAGTACATCATCACGGGTGGCTGGCCCGAATCGCACCCGAACTACAAACGTGTGCCCAACGGCATCCACGAGCAATATGTTCGGCTCCTCACGGCGATTAATAAGGAACTCGACAAGCCGGGCGGTCCTGAACTGCCGACGTCGTGGATCTCGGGTTTCTACGGCTCCGGCAAGTCTAGTTTCGCGAAATTGCTGGGGCTTGCCCTGGACGGCCTCGAACTGCCCGGCGGTAAATCATTAGCCGATGCCTGGCTTCGCCGCGACACGTCACCAAAAGCAGCTGAGCTCGAAAAAGCCTGGCGAGAACTTCGCCAAAAGATCAATCCGATCGCGATCGTCTTCGATGTGGGCAGCATCGCCCTCGACAACGAGCACGTTCACTCCGCCGCCGTCCGTCAACTGCAGCGACGCCTCGGCTATTGTCGCGCCGATCATGCCGTTTGCGAATACGAACTGAAACTCGAACGTGACGGATTGTACGATGACTTTCTCGACGTTGCGCAGCAGACACTCGGTCGGTCCTGGGACGAAGCCAAGAACGAAAACCTTGCCGACGATTACTTCTCCGAAGTGATCGCAAAACTGTTCCCCACGCGATACGAAGACCCGCAGTCGTGGCTGGACAGTCACGGTGGCAAACCGCCAGTGGGCAAAGCACCGCAAAATGCGGCGGATGACATCCGCGACATGTTGAAGTTTCGCAGTCCCGGGTCGCACCTGTTCATGGTCGTCGACGAGGTGTCTCAGTACGTCCACGAGAATCCTGATCGGCAAGACCGCCTGCGAGCGTTTGCACAAGCGCTCGGAGCGACGCTCAAAGGCAAAGCGTGGCTGTTAGCCCTCGGTCAGCAAAAGCTGGATGAGGACGCCGGAGCATCGACGCTCATTTGGGCACGCGATCGTTTTCCGCCGCACCTTCGCGTCGATCTAGCACCGACCAACATCCGCGACGTCGTTCACAAGCGATTGCTGCAAAAGAACCCTGCCGGCGAGAAAGAGCTGCGTCAGCGTTTCGATAAACATCGCCCGGAACTCAAGCTGTACGCCTACGGTTGCAGTGAGATTTCGGCTGAGGAGTTCATCGAGACATATCCGATGCTCCCAGGTCACATCGACCTGTTGCTTCGGGTCACCAGTGCGCTGCGTGCCCGCTCGACTCGGTCACAAGGCGACGATCAAGCCATCCGTGGACTGTTGCAGTTGTTGGGCGAATTGTTCCGAGCTCAGAAGCTAGCGGACAAAGATGTTGGTGCGCTCGTCACGTTGGATTTGATCTATGAAATCCAGCACACTGCGCTCGACAGCGACACGCAGTCCAGCATGTCGCGCATCATGAATGAATGCGCCGCCGAACCCGACGATTTGAAAATCAGGGCGGCCAAGGTCGTTTCTCTGCTGGAACTGATCCAGGAGACCGAATCAACCACTGCCGAACTGGTATCGCAATGTCTCTTCGATTCCCTCGATCGTGGCAATCAGGTCGCCGAAGTGACCGCAGCCCTCGAATGGCTGCTCGCCCACAACTTGCTCGGCTACAGCGAAAAGTTGGGTTACAAAATTCAGTCCACCGCCGGCGAAGAGTGGGAACGCACGAAGCGAGAGATCCCCGTCAAACGCGAAGACATCAGTGAGCAAGTCCAAGAGGCACTCAAATATCTGATCGAGGACACCGACAAGCCCAAGTACAAGGAACGTGCCTTCCCCATTGGCGGCGTCTATTCCGATTCAGGATCCAAACGTGACGAAAAACTTGTCGATCCCAAAGACGATGCGTCCGTCCAACTCGACTTCCGGTTTCTGCCACGCGACCAAATCGAAGAATCGTTGTGGCGAGAACGCAGCAAAGAATCCCAGTTGGAAGATCGCCTGATCTGGGTTTGCGGTGATCTGTCTGACATTGATGATCGCGTTCGCCAACTCGTCCGCTGCCGGAGCATGATCGGCAAATTCAGTAAGAAACGCGGGTCGCTGACGCAGGCTAAGCAGATGTTACTCGGTCAAGAAGAAGTGAGACTGGACGACCTGCAGAGCGAAGTCCGCAAGGCCGTGGCATCGGCCTGGCGCAGCGGCAACTTCTACTTCCAAGGCCAATCCTATCCCGCGAGCGATTACAACACGTTCAGCACCGCACTTACGAAGACCGCCACCAACATCCTGGCAACGCTGTTCCCCCACTTCGACGCCATCAACATCACACCGGCCGAACTCGCGCAATTGACCGAGTCTGAACTGAATGGACCCAGCGTCAAATTCACCGATGAACATCTTGGCATCCTCGAACTCGACAGTGGCCGCTTCGTGTCCTCGTGTACCGGCGTGGTGCCGCGGCGGATCCAAGAACACATCGAAAACGAAGATGGCATCTCCGGCGTCGGCTTGCTGCAGCATTTCGGGCGGCCTCCGTACGGGTATCGTCCGGAGGTCGTCAAAGCCTGCGTGGCAGGTCTGCTGCGTGGATCGAAGATCAAGATCCAATCGATCGACGCGGGCGGAGAGATTACCGCGATTCGCGATGCCGGCGTCGCTGACCTGTTTTCCAGTGACCGCATTTTCAAACGCAGCGAGATCTATCCCGTCGGCGATGATGACGTCGGCTACCAGGCCCGCGCCAAGATCTGTCGTTTCATGGCCGAGCAACTCAAGGTCACCATCGACCGCGAGGATCACTTGATTGCCGACGAAGTCGCCAAGTTGTTCCCGCAACAGGCGATCCGGCTGCGTGAAGTCATGGGCAAGCTATCGTCGCTACCGAATTTTACGACCGTCCCCAGCGAGTTGGCCAAACTACAGAAGGCCGTCGAAACCTGTCTCCAGGATGTGCGACACACCAAGCCCACCGTCGCCGCAGTCAAACGCAACCTCGACGCCCTGCGAGACGGCATCCAACTACTGAATGTTTTCGAGGCAGAGTTGGATGACGCTAGCGTTGCCGCTGTTCGCAAGTTGCACGACGTTCGCCAGTATCAACTGACTCAGTTACGACAGATCGGCGATTTAGTGGGTGATGTTGCTGATTCGGCTGAGCGACTGGACACGCAATTGGCAGCCGAACGCCCATGGCGAGAGATCAACTCACTACGGAGCGACATCGACGCCGTCACCGATGCCTATCAAGCGGCACGTCGAGACCTGATCAATTCCCAGGAACAGGACACTGAGGCAGCACGCAGCAGCATCAAGATGCGGCCCGACTTCAGCCGTCTGTCGGCCGATCAAAGCCACAGCGTTCTACGGATCCTCGATCATGCGGCCGACGACACCAGTGTCGAGGCCGTCGCACCGGTACTGAGCGACTTGCGTGACCCGTTCACGTTGCGACTGCAGCGAGCCGAAGAATCCGCCAATGACAAACTCGACGAGATTCTCAGCTCAGGCAACAAGCCCCTCGTCCAGAAAGTATCGCTGAACTTGCACAACCGCGAAGTCAAAGACGAAGCGGACGTGGACGCGTTATTGGCCGAGATCCGAGTGCAATTGATCGAGCAGTTAGCAAACGGAGTCAGAATCAGACTCACGTAAGAAAAGTTGGCAGAATGATTACAGGGCAGAATGATTAAAAACAAAATCTGAATCATGCAAGCA
>JBDNIG010000587.1:0-10020 GCA_041688415.1 Rhodopirellula sp.
ATCACTCCGAGACCGCTGAGATGTTTGATGAGCGGATGGAATCGTTTCGCGAGTGGTTTGAATCCAAGGAGAAGGAGTGGTCGAAACCGGTGAAGGAAATGACAGCCAAGCTATTCAAACGATCGGATCAATATCGTGAATCGCTCAACCATCCAGGTTGCTATCGCACGAGCAATCAAGTGGACCGCTTGATGAACCGCATGACACGACTGATGTACTCAGGCCGCGGCATCCATGGAAACCAGGTCGTCAGCGAGTTGCGATTGCGAGGCTGGGCACTGCTGCGGAACTTTGTTCCGTACGCCCATCGGTCCGGCGAGACCCGAGAGTACTCAAGTCCAGCTAACAAACTCAACGAACACAGCTATCACGACAACTGGCTTGAAAACTTGAAAACCTGCAAGTTTCAGCATCAATGAACGGCACAAGCGGTACATAGAAAGCGTTAGAGTCAGGAAAATTCTTGTTTGCATTCCGAATTAAAATTTTGGGCGTAAACGTAGGCTCAACCGCGTTGGATCCGTTCGTAGTCTTTGGGAAACAGATAAACAATGCCGAGGATCAACAGCACAGCGGCCATCGCAAACGCTAGCGATGTGTAGGAGAGCATCCGCTCGAGTCCGACGGATTTTTTCCAGATGCCACCGACCAATGGCGCAAAACCGGACAGTGCGGCGCCACAAAAATTCAGCAAACCCACCGCTGAGGCGCGAGTATTGGCGGGCACCACCTCAAAGGCGGCGGGAAAGACATTGCCAATAAAAAAACCGCTGAACAAGCCGAAACCGGCTGCGGCAATCCGTGTCGCATCGAGCGATTCAGCGCTGCCGATCCAGTGCAGGCACGGGGCGCACAGGATCAAACTAATCGCCATCAACCACAATCGTGATGCTCTGGTACGCAAAAACAGTTTATCCGCCAAAATGCCGCCGCCAAGCAGCCCGATCAACGTGGTGCTCTGTAGGTAGGCGGTCGCGGTGAACGCGGCTTCGCCAAGATCCAGTGCATACTTTTCATAAAGAAAGCTGGGTAGCCAACTGTACAGCATCCAAAGCCCAAAGACGAACGTAGGAAAGACAACGCAGAGCAGCAAGAACGTCGGTATTTTTACTAACTCGGTAATTGCCCAGGAGCCAACGGCTCGCTTGGTTTCAATCTCCGCGTCCTCGTCGAAAGTGCGCAAAAACATGGTATACGGCAGGCAATACAGCAGCCCGACCGCGCCGAGAATAAAGAAGGCTTCACGCCAGTAACCTTGATTTGCCATCCAACCACCGAACCAAGCGCCGACCACGGTACCCACGATCTGAGCCGTCGTCAGCGTCGCTACCGCGCGGGAGCGTTTCTCGGGTGGGTGAGCGTTGGAAGTCAAAGCGATTGCGGCGGGCATGTACAACGATTCGGAAACCCCCATCGCGGCACGAAGCGCAAGTAGGATGAAAGCGGAGGTAGCCAGTCCTGTCCCCACAGTCACCAGGCTCCAGATCGCGAGACTCAACACGACCAACACGCGTTTGGAATACTTGTCCGCGATCTGGCCCGCCAAAGGGCACCCGATGCCATAGACCCACAGAAAGATCGAACCGGTTAAGCCCAGTTCGCGGTCGGTGAGCCCCAAATCGGACTGCAGAACGGGAAACATCGCGAACACCGCTTGCCGGTCGCAATAGTTCAAAAAATAGGCAAACCACATGAATGCGACGAGACGCGTCGTTTGCTGTCCGCCCTGCTTGGTTTCGGGAAGTGTCACGGTGAGCGTCATCCCTTGTGGGAATCTGAAAACGTGGCGATCACGTTGGCGGGGACATCATGGGCGAGACAGACGGCGATGTCGCCTTGTTGTGTCACCGTGGGGCCGCGATGTGCAATCACCACTCCCGACGAGGGGGCTTCGATGATCGTGGGCGGTCGGTCGGGACGCTCGATAAAGTGGACCGCACCTACTGGTTGACCGGCGCTGACGTCGTCTCCTACGTCAACCAAACTTTCGTATAAACCCGATTCCGGCGCGAAGATGTAGTCTCCCGCGTCAAGTGCCTGAACCCAACGCGTGGGTGGTAGATCCAAACTTTCACGCGTCTGCTCTTGCCCCTCTAGCACGCCAACATGAATCAGAACATTGCGAAGTCCTGTTTGAGAAAGTCGATGGATCGCGCGGGTCGTGACCTCACCGCCTCCCATCTCAGTGGTCACCACGGTTTTGCCCTGGCGCTCGGCTTCGACCGGTAGTAATCCAGTGCCGGCAATGTCGCTATACAGGAATGCCAAATCGGTGTTGTAGGCCAATGTGGCCCCCGCCATTCGTTGACGCTGGGCCAAGTCGTCCACCAAATGCATGTGGGCACAAGGAAAGAAATAGACACCACGCCCACCGGTGTGCAAGTCGATCACGACTTCACTTAACGGAAACAAAACCGTAGTCAAATAGTCGGCAATCATTTCAGACACGGTGCCCCGCGGATCTCCCGGAAAGCATCGGTTCAGATTCATACCGTCAATCGGCGACAATCGCGTTGACGCCTTAGCCGCGGGCATGTTCAGTGACGGGATCAGGATGACGCGTCCACTGATCTCTTCGATCTTCAATTCACGTAGCAGTCGCATGATCGCGATCTGGCCGGGGTACTCATCGCCATGGTTACCGGCCATCACCAACACCGTCGGTCCTGGTCCTCGGGCGATCGTCGCAATGGGAATTTGAACTTGCGCCCAACCGCTCAGGTTGTACGAGTACGGGACCGTTAGGACCCCCACTTGTTTACCCGTCGCGGAGAAATCAATCGTGGTTTTGATGGGTGAATTTGTCATCGAATAGCGTTTCCTTGGGAGCCGTGTTTCTTAGAAGGCGATCTACTTGGGGCGATCTATTTAGATTGTGCAACCACATGCGCGGCGACGAATTCTTCATTCAAGGTGACACCAAGTCCGGGGCGATCGGGCACCTCGATCCATCCATCGACTGCCTGGATTTTTTCGATCGCCAACTCATGACGCATCGGCTCGTCCTCGACACAGTCCTCAAACAGAAAGGCGTCGCGACAGGTGCTCAGCCAATGCAAACTCGCCGCTTCGGTTAAGGGGCTGGTGTAACAGTGATTACAAGGACGCGCGCCGATCTCCTCGATCCGTTGACGCAGATAGGCGGCGTCGGTGAATCCGTTTCGCGCGATATCGATTTGGTAAACATCCAACGCCCGAGCATCAATCAGCGGCCGGAACGCAGTGCGTCCGCACTCTTGTTCACCCGCCGCGATCGGAATCGGCGAGCGATCACGAAGCCACCGATAGCCTTCAACGTCATCCGGTCGCAATGGTTCTTCGAGCCATTCGATATTGAACTGCTCGAACGCGTGGGCGCGCCGCAGTGCCGTCCTCGCATCCCAAACACAGCCGGCATCGATCAATAGCGTCGCGTCTTTGATTCCTTCGCGGGCCCCGGCGACGAGGTCCAAATCGACCGCTTCGGACTCCCCCATGGGCTCCCAGCCGAACTTGACGGCCGAATAGCCATTCTCGATCCAGCGCTGGCCGATCTCGCGAGTCTCGGCGCCATTGCCTCCGAACAAGATCGACGCATAGGCGCGGAATCGGTCGTGCTGTTTGCCACCGAGCAGTCGGTGAATCGGTTCACCGAAATATTTTCCTTTCAAATCCCAAAGCGCCATATCGATGGCGCTCATCGCAGAGATCGTCACACTCGAACGGCCGAAGTACATCGTTTGGCGGAACATCTTTTGCCATAACCGATCGGTTTCCAGAGGATTCTCGCCGATCAGAATCTCACGCAGACCACAGGCGATGTTGTGTGAAAACGGGGCGTCGATGATCGCATTGACCACCTCGGGGGATGAGTCGGCTTCGCCGATGCCTTCGAGCCCATCGTCGGTCCGAACCCGAACGAGCACCAAATCCTGGCAGCTGGCCGTCTTGTTGACAATAGATTTGGAACGCAACACTTGGCAAACAATTTGATCAATTTTCATTCAGCTTGGCTTTCTTCGTCTTTACGTCGATGGGGGGTATTGGATGGAAAGGTTTGCGAAGCCGCGCGTCCCGGAGACGCCTTTAAGGTTGCATTCATACCGTGATTCCAGCAAATCATAACCCGAAGCGAGAGACCACGTTAAGAGCGGGATGCGCTCATCGACGCGTCGGATTATGAAAAATGTGCCACCTCAAAAACGGGTTTGCTCGACCTGTTTTTTGGGCGGCGACCGAATTTCAAGGTCAGCTCAGGATGGAATGGGCGACATTTCCGTGCACGTCCGTCAAACGGAAGTCACGCCCAGCGTATCGATACGTCAACTGTTCATGATCCAGCCCCATCAGATGCAGCATCGTCGCGTGCATGTCGTGAACATGAACCCGGTCCTCGATCGCCGCGAAACCCAATTCATCGGTCGCGCCATGGACGTGCCCGCCTTTGACTCCTCCACCGGCCATCCACATGCTGTATCCCCAGTGGTTGTGATCGCGACCATCGAGCGATGGCAGTTCGGCCACGGGCGTACGTCCGAATTCGCCACCCCACAGCACGAGCGTCGAATCCAGCAGACCACGTTGTTTCAAGTCCGCTAGGAATGCGGCTAACGGTTTGTCCCATTGACCACACAAGTCTCGCAGCCCGCTCTCAATTCCCGAGTGGTGATCCCATGCTTGTCCGCCGCCGTGCCAGACCTGAGTGAAGCGAACGCCGCGCTCGACCAATCGCCGCGTCAGCATCAGTTGGCGCCCCTGGAGCGAATCACCATACATCTCGTGAATGTAGTCTGGCTCCTGACTCAGATCAAATGCGTCGGTCGCTTCGAACTGCATCCGGTAGGCCAACTCATACGACTCGATCCGGGCTTCTAACTGCGGATCGGTACCACTGTTTTCGAGATGACGTTGGTTCATCGATTGCAACAAATCGAGTTGCCGGCGCTGGACGTCGGGGGCTTGCGGATGATGGATGTTTTCAATCAAGTGCGAATAGTCCGCTTTGCCGGTATCAATATGCGTCCCCTGCATCGCGCCGGGCAGAAACCCAGAGTGCCAATTCTGAGAACCGACGACGGGAACCCCGTTGGGACACAACACCACGAACCCTGGCAGATTTTCGTTGATCGACCCAAGCCCGTAGTTGACCCAAGAACCAAAACTCGGACGCGGTTGAATGTTGTCACCACAATTCATCAACAGCAGTGACGGTTCGTGGTTGGGGATGTCGGAGTACATCGACCGGATTACGCACATATCGTCAACGTGCGCAGCCGTTTGTTGGAATAACTCGCTGACCTCGATCCCCGATTCCCCGTAGCGTGAGAACTGAAACGGAGACGCCATCGCGCCCCCGGTTTTGCGTTCGGTCGGCAAGGCGGGATTCGGCAGCGGTTTGCCATGGTACTTTTTGAGTGCCGGTTTCGGGTCAAACGTGTCAACGTGTGACGGACCTCCATTCATGAACAAATGAACGATTTGTTTGGCCTTGGCAGGATGGTGAAGTCCTGTTGAACCTGCGGCTTCATGCGCGGCCACGCCCGCCAGCCCGAGCATGCCGATTCCCATCCCGGATCGCATCAACATCTCGCGGCGGTTGCAAGCCGAAGTGCCAAAGCTGGCTTTCGGTGCGGGGACGTTGGCCAGGTCAGAACGGTTCAGGTAGGGTTGGTTCATGGAGTTCTCAATCGACAAAGTGAAATTCGTTGGACATCAAGAGTACTTGAGCCAAACTCTGTAACGGTGTCATCGGGATCGGATCCGCCTCGCGGAACTGCTCGCTGTAATTCCAACTTCGCGGCGGTGATGGATCGGCTGTGGCTGCTGACTTCGCGTCGGCCGCTGATGTCGATGGCTCCGATGGAAGCTCAGCGATGGTGGGTGACCAGGAAAACGAATCGTAATTGAGCCCGCCATGGATATCGACGATGAAGTCGAACGCCTCGCCCTGCGCCAACGAGATCGATTCCACGTTGGTGGCAACCGAGTCTTGGTGCAGGACAAACGGGCCAGCAATCCGTTGCCCCGCGGCGAAGATTTGACCGCGAACGCCATCCCCCGGTTCGTCATCGTGCCCGAGTGTACCGCTGATCGATACAATCATGTCGTCCGGAGCGGTCCAGCGAATGACTGCGGCGTGCTGCAAATTGTTGCCAGGATGTCCACCCTGGGCATTCAGGAACACCCAACCCAGGCTTGCATCGGGCAGTTGTGGGCCGCCCTGGAACTGGGTGCCGTTGAAAAACGGCAGGGCCGCGAATTCGGTCAACTTATCGGGGTCGCGCGCGATATCGCCGTAACCGTACGACCAGTACGACGGTGGAGGAATCATCTCCGGTTGGCGATCGCGTTCCTGCTGCAGGAACGCCAAGGTTTCATCCAGCTCCTCCGACGTGGGGGCACGGCTGAGGATCTCGCGAAACACTTCCTCAATACTCGCCGCCGGCGTGGATGCGTCCGCCGCCCGCTCGGATACTGCTTCGGCAGTGGACATCATCAACGGGTGATTCATCAGAAACAATGCCTGCCCGGGCACGGACGTCCGATCGCGACTGCCGTTGCTGATGTTCGGCGATGGAAAGTCAAACAATCGCATCGTCCCAGAGACATCCGAACGGTTGTTGTACGCGTAGATCGAACGACGGCGGTTGGAGAGTTCCAGTGGATCGCCCGCCGAGGGGCCGCCGACGGTCGGATCCAAATCGCCTCGGATCGACAATAACGTGTCACGCATCGTTTCGAAATCCAGCCGACGACGGTTCATCCGGCTGCACCACTGATTCTCAGGATCGCTGCGGTAAGTCTCGGCATCGACATAACTTTGCTGCTGATAAGTCGCCGAATCCAGGATCAGTCGCCGCAGCCTCTTGACGGACCAACCCTGGTCAATGAACCAGCTTGCCAAATAATCAAGCAACTCAGGGTGCGACGGCGGCGGGGCCTGCATACCGAAATTGCTCGGCGTCGTCACCAAACCACGGCCAAAGTGCTGCTGCCAAATTCGATTGACGATCACACGCGGCGTCAACGGGTTCTGGGGAGAAGCGATTGCGTTGGCGAGTTGCAATCGACCGCTGCCCACGAACGATTGATCGCTAATCGATGCAAAGAAAGTCGGGAACCGGCGTGGGACCACGTGCATGGGACTGGAGGCGTTTCCACGGCGAAACACGCGTGAATCCATCAACGGGTCTGCGTCCTTGAGCACTAGCATCTGTGCCAGCTCGACAGACGCCTTGGCACGCTCAGCGTCGAGCGTAGCGTTGAGTTCGTTCACCGGGCCTTGGGATGCGCGATCCGGAAACAAACGCAACAGACGGAAAGCAGCGAAGGGTGTTTGCAACGGTGAGGTCGGTCCACCGAGTGCCTCGATTTCGTCTATCAATTGCGAGTAAACACTGGCAACATCCGCCAGCGTTTGAGGAGCCGCCGCTCGCAATCGTTCGACGACGAGCGCATTCGCGGCGGGCTGGGGATCGGTTTCGGTTAACAAACGCAACACTTCAGGGGCCCGCTCGGCAAAGTGCTCTGGGTCGAGTCCGGCTAAGCGATGCCAAGGTATGAAGGCCGCCTCGTTGCTGGTTTCCGTATCATCGAGATACTGTTTCCAGATCAGCAGGAGTTCAGGATTCAGATCATCACCATCGCTAATCGTGTCGAACGCTGCGGTGTTGACGCCACCGCGTTGCGCCTGGGCCGTCATCAGATACTCAGCCATACGCTGACGGCTTTCATCCATCACCTTCTTGTACTGCGCGTGGTAGTGTTTCTCCAACTCATTGGCTGCGTTTCGGATCGCGACCGCCTGCGGGTCTTTCAGTGCGGTTTCATCACCGCTACGAAATGGCAACTGCAGCGGCTCGAGTGAATTCTGAAACACGCCGTAGAGCGCATAGTAGTCATCGATCGTGATCGGATCGAACTTGTGGTCATGGCACCGGGCGCACGCGATGGTTATCCCCATCAAACCCCGTGAGACAACGTCGATGCGATCGGCAATGATCTCATGATTGTCGTTTTTGAAGCGTGGGCCGACCACGATATAGCCGAGTGCCGCTAGCGATTCCTGGGGAATATCGGGCATTAAATCGGCAGCCAACTGCTCACGAATGAATTGATCGAAGGGCTTGTCCGCATTGAAACTGTCAATCACGTAGTCACGATAAGTGTAGGCGGCGCGAAAATCGGGCTTTTCAAAGAACACATACCCTTTCGTATCCGAGTACCTCGCCACATCCAACCAATGTCGGCCGGTGCGTTCGCCATAATGCGGCGAGGCAAGCCAACGATCGGTCCACTCTGAAATGGCCGTTGCTGAATCGATGGATTCGAGTTCGGTGATCTCTTGGAACGAGGCTGGCAAACCGACAAGATCCCATTTAATTCGTCGCGCCAAGTCCGCCTGCGTCGCTCGTTGAGAGGGCGCGAGTCCTTGCTGTTCCAATTGATTGAGGACAAAGAAGTCGATTTCGTTGCGTGGCCAAGCAGGATTCTTCACCGAGGGCAGTTCGGGACGGCCGATCGGCTGGAAGGCCCAGTGATTTGCAAAGTCCGGGCCGCTGTTCTCCGAGCCGCTATGGTCCGCCGTCACCTCGCCCGGCCACGGCACCCCCATTTCGACCCACCTGCTGAGAATCTGAACCTGGTCGTCGTCAAGGGTTTCCTCGGGTGGCATTTCGAATGATTCGCGTTTCACCGCCTCGATCAACAAGCTTTCGTCCGGCTTCGTCGGGACCACCGACGGGCCGCTGTCGCCACCGGTCAGCATCGCGTGTCGCGAATCGAGTCGCAATCCAGCGTGCTGCTTCTTTTCCCCATGACAAGAGACGCACTTGTCGATCAGCAGTGGGCGTACTTGGTACTCGAAGAAGGCTTCCATCTCGGCCTGCGCCTCGGCGGAAACCGCCTTGTCGGCGAGCAGCACGCTGCAGTGCAAGGAGCCGAAGATGGCGGTGATGATGATTAACACATGGATCGAAACGAAACGATTTGATCGAATCTGCAAAGCGGGTAAAGAGATCATTGGATATGCTCCCCCAGTGCTAAAACAGTGCCCTCAAGATCGCCATCCTTTAGCCGCTGGATGATCGGAAGGTGTTCGCGGTAAATGTCCATCGGGTCGGTATAGTTCTGATGGCTCTCCAAAAAATGACGTCGCACCCGTGCCACTATCACTGACCAAATGGCAAGCAAGTCAGGAGAGTTCGCGCGTCGGACCCAATAGCGATGAAAGGCAATGTCCTGTTCCGAAATCGCAGCGAAATCACCGCTGCCGCACGCTTGCTTCATTCGTTCCAAGATGGTCTCCCACTGTGTGAAATCGGCATCCACCAACGTGCCAAAGAAAAGGCGCAGCGCGTGCGTCTCGACCGTTCGCCGCAGCGGAATGATCAGCGTCTGGATCGCGTCGGGTGCGGAGCCAGCGACCTGCGAGCCTCGATTTCGATCCGTCTCGACGACCCCTTCCCACGTCAGTTGCTTGAGCGCGTCACGGATCGGACTGCGGCTGACCTCGAAGAGTTTTGCTAACTCGGTTTCACGCAATCGTTCACCTACGCCGACACGTCCCGAGAAGATGTCATCGCGCAATCGATCGACAATCTGCTCTCCAAGACCTCGGACAAGTGGTGGATTCATTCGGATCTCCATTGCATTGGATGAATTGTCTACGCGGTCACAGCTTGCGCATTGTATACAATAATGGTGATTTGCCAAGCCCATATTAACGACGGGGCTGTTTCTACCGTATTTTCGCGTTCCAGCAGCCAGCGGCGTCGGGCAAGTGGGTGGCCAGCGGTGCAATGATAACTGTCGGTCGCATCATCGTAGATAAGCGCTGACTTATCGAAACGCTTCGCCACGAGGTTCTCGCCGCGGGTGTACGCCGAATTAGCCAACATGCGCTCGATCTCGACGCCAAGATCTGCCCCGAATCAAATTCCAATACTTGCTTACGGGAGTTTAATTTGCGGCCGAGGCAGCTTTTGGGACGAGATTGGGAGCGTTTAAATACGTCAGCAGATGGCGCATGTCTGCTGGTGG
>JBDNIG010000588.1:0-2734 GCA_041688415.1 Rhodopirellula sp.
AATGCTCGACGCTCATTTCAGCGGCCTCCTGCCTTTGTGATTCGGATGTTAAGAACCCAGATTATGGCAGGTTGGCCGCTTTTTCGTTACCCAGATTTCCCATCGCCCCGAAGCCGACCGGCGGAACGCCGGTCACACCCCTTTGAAAATGCACTTTTTCGACGACGTAATCGCCTCGCTGCAGTGTTCCGGTGACGTTGGCCTGCAATGGCGTGCGAGGTGGCAGTGGCGAAAGCCCTAACATTTCGAGCCACTGTTCACGCCGATCTTCGAGGGTTGCTTCCCAGTCACCTTCGTTCAGTGGTTTCTGAAGAGATGCTGCGGATAAACTGGCGGCGTCTTTTCTCGCAGCTCCGTCTAAGGTCAGTCCGTCATCTGCGGCAACAACGCCCTGCGTCGAGACAGCCAAAATCAGAAAAAGTACCCAGGCGATTCTTCGAACCGCGTCGTCTGCGGCATTCTGCAACGCCATATCTTGGTCTCCATCGAGTCATTGTTTCAGTACGAATCAAGAATCTCTTCCAATACACTCGCCAATTGCTGGCTTGGGTCCATCGCGGAAGCTCGGTCGCCCGGCGCGACTGCGGAAGGCGATATCGAGCGATTCCCGAGGGTCAGTATAGCTGATCCAGTGCCGACCGGCGCAACGGTTCTTGAAATAGCGTTGGCGAGCAATATACTCTAGGGCCGGTTCGATGACGCCGTCGTCGACAACGTCAAACACCCCGAGGCTGATACCGTGCTAAAACGAATTCCAATGCTGGTCCTCACCGTCGTGCTAGTGAATTCAACGGCGCCGTTAAGCGGTGCCGCCGACACGTGGAAAGCCGGCGTCGCAACGACTGTGATCACGCCGTCGAAGCCAATGTGGATGTCCGGCTACGGGAGTCGGGATCGGCCGGCCACGGGCACGTTGCACGACCTGCATGCCAAAGCGCTCGTGATTGAAGACGCCGACGCCAATCGAGCGGTACTCGTTACCCTGGATTTGGTCGGCATTCCCGGTGCGTTGTCCTCGACGATCTGCGACCGACTCCAAGATCGATATGGTTTGACTCGATCTGAAATCGCCCTGGCAACGTCTCACACTCACTCGGGCCCGATCGTGGGTGACCTCACACGGTTCATCTATTTCCTGGACGACAACCAGGACAAGTGGGTTGACGAATATGCAGAGTTTCTAAGCGATCGGATCGTCGCGGTCGTCGGGGAGGCTTTGGCGGATGTCGCGCCAGCCACGCTTCAGCATGGCATGGGCAGCGCCACCTTCGCCGTCAACCGCCGCAACAACCGCGAGGCGGACGTGCCGCAGTTGCGGAAAGACGATCAGCTACAAGGGCCGCAGGATCACGAATTACCGGTTTTGGCCGTCCGCCGCCAGGGCGAGTTACGCGCCATCGTTTACGGTTACGCTTGTCACGCGACCGTGCTGAGCTCCTTTCGGTGGTCGGGTGACTGGCCGGGGTTCGCCCAGATCGAAATCGAGCAACGACATCCCGGGGTGACCGCGATGTTTTGGGCCGGTTGTGGTGCGGACCAAAACCCCTTGCCGCGCCGCACCGTCGAACTCGCCGAAGACTACGGCAGACAGACGGCCACGGCGGTCGACGAAGTGTTGTCAGGCGAAATGTCGATGGTCAAAGGTCGCCTGATCACGAAGTATAAGGAAATCGAGCTGGCTTTCGATACATTGCCCACGCGCGACGAACTGTTGGTAAACACCGAATCAAAGAACCGTTACGAGGCAGCTCTCGCCCAACTGCTGCTGGAACGCCTGGACCGCCACAACACCCTGCCGAGCACTCACCCGTATCCCATTCAAATTTGGTCGATCGGCGATGACATCCGATTCGTGATTCTGGGCGGCGAGGTCGTTGTTGATACTCCCTGCGGATCAAACGGGAACTCTCCGGCGGCACGGTGTGGATGGCAAGCTACGCAAACGACGTCCTGGCGTACATTCCCTCGCGGCGTGTGTTGTTGGAAGGCGGTTACGAAGGGGCAACTTCCATGGTCTATTTCGGCCACCCCACCATATGGGCGCAAGACATTGAGCGACGGATCATCAAAGCCGTTGCAGAACTGGATGCGGCCGACCGAGGAACAGCGAATCAATAGATTGCGTAATGGATCTTGCTAAAGATCCTATTCAAGGGAGGTTTAGCAATCTCCATTGCGCTTCATTGAACGGTATTGCGGTTAAACCTGGCTCATCCGACGGAAGCGTACTTCGTGATGACCGGAGGTTTTTTCAGACATAACTCAAGTGTCCAATCGTTTTGTTAGAAAATCGCGTTCGGCGAACTGAAATCCGTCGAGGACCGTCGGCACCATTGGCGCACAGCTTATGCGGGGAATCGCGAGCGACCGAGATATCCCTTGTCAAGCCCGCACCTCCGCAGAGCTTGACTCGAATGGCGTGGACTTAGTGAGCCGACGGCGCTAGCCGCGGGTTTCGACGCCGTTAACGCAATGCAACGCCCGAAGCTAGCGCCTACGGCTCACTTGGATTGCTTAAGTCCACGCCATTCGAGCTTGACTCCGTTTCTCCCGGCCCTTGCAGCCTACCGGAAAGCAGATACTGGGAAATATTTCGGTGGAATCGACAATCATAACCCGACGCGTAAGCGCGGGATTCACGCCGCCATCCCTCGCTTACGCGTCGGGTTATGAAAACGGGGCACTCAGTGATGCGGAATGAATTACCCAAACCTGCTTAGCGGCACTCACACGC
>JBDNIG010000589.1:0-13374 GCA_041688415.1 Rhodopirellula sp.
AAGCAACGCGAACAGAACCGAGTGTTGAACCGGAGTCACGCGAGCCCGCGCGGCAAACCGCGACGGAGTTGCCGCGGTTTCGTCCGCAGTGACACCACGCCAGCTCGGAGGAATCGACTCAAATAGGGTCGCCCCGTTGGGGCTTTGCGGGGCGGTATTGGCGACAGAAACCCCAGGCGATGCCTGGGGCTGTCATAGGGCTGCCCCGTTGGGGCGTCGTCACGATGTCGATTCAGCGTTCATAGAATGCGTCAGTAATAAAATCGACGTCCCCCGCGACTGAAATCCTGTCTTATGCTTTGACGCACCAATGATGGATGGCGGACTCGTAGAGCTGCACGCCTTTTTCGAGTTGCTCGACCTCAATGAACTCATCAACCGTGTGTGCTTGGGCAATCTCGCCGGGTCCACACACCATTTTTTGACTGAGGCTGCCGAGGGCGCACGCGTCGGTGGCGTAGCAAACGGCGGCGGGTTGGTTCTCTCCGATGAACGGCGTTGCCAATTCACATAGATCGCTAACGCACTTCGCGTCGGCGGGAGTTTGCATGGGGTCGCCTCCCGGAAAGATTTTAAAGGCGAGCCCCAGTTCCTCCGCTCGACTTCGGACTTGTTCGATCAGTTCGTTTCCATCCACGCCAGGCATGGTGCGGAAAGTGGCCCACGCGGTGCATTGATCCGGAACGACGTTGACGGCGTTCATTCCATCGCTGACGCCGAAGTTCCACGTCAGGGTTGGTGGATCAAACATGGGATTTTGGAGGATCACGTCGGTCTGGCATCGCTCGTTGATCTCCCACAGGGTTTGCAACATTGGCACCATCGCAACATTGGCATTGACGCCGCTGTCGGAGCTACTGTGGGCGGCTTTCCCAGACGAGACAACGCGAAACCCAACGATCCCTTTGTGGGCGTGGACGACGCGTAGTCCGGTTGGTTCGCCGATGATACACGGCGGGTCGACAGCGGCGAGTTTGGTGAAAGCGACGGAATGCTTGACCAGGTCGCGGGCACCTTCGAACCCGACCTCTTCATCGGCGGTGCAGACAATCCAGAGTGGAGTGGTTTGCGAGGCCGGATCGACTTGGCTCGCCGCGGCGAGCATCGCGGCCAGGGACCCTTTCATGTCGCAGGCACCACGGCCGTAGATGCGCGTTCGGTCGAGAGTCGCGACAAAGGGGTTGCCACCCGGTCCCGTCCAGCGATCAGCGGGCACGGTGTCGGTATTGCAAAAGTATGCCAGCCCGCTTTGATGACTAGCGGTTTGACTACGTGCGGCGTCAACGGACGGATCTCGCCGGGCGACGAGGTTGCATTTGAGCACCCCGTGCCGATCGTGATAGCTCGTCCGCTCGACATCGAAGTGCAGATCTCGCAGCCATGTAGCAACAAGATCTGAAATTGCCTCGTTGCTACGACTGCTGATGGTATCGAGCGAGATGAGCCGCGAAAGGTAATCCGAAACGGTAGTCATGATCCTCACACCGAGGCGTGTCGGCCTGGCTTTTTGTTTCGTGGGAAGGAGTTCTTGCCACTGCTGTTGGAGGATCCACGGCGTGACTGTCCACCACCGGAGCGACCGGTGCCACCGGACTGTCCGCCGTCTGATCGACCGCGTCCGCCTTGTCCACGACCACCGCCGCCTTGCCCGCGCCCCTTGGGCGCATTCGAGGCGGGTTCAAATCGTTCTTCTGGATTCTCGACTTTGATTTTTTGGCCGATCAAGCTTTCGATCGCGCTGAGTTCACCACGTTCGTCACCGGTACAAAACGAAATTGCGATTCCATCGGCTCCGGCGCGGCCGGTCCGACCGATGCGGTGTACGTAGCTCTCCGCTTCCACGGGCATATCGTAATTGATCACGTGGCTGACGCCATCGATATCGATCCCACGCGCCGCGACGTCGGTTGCGACGAGCACGTTGATGCGATCATTGCGGAATGCGTCGAGTGCCTTTTGGCGAGCATTCTGTGTCTTGTTTCCGTGGATCGCCACTGCTTGGATACCGCTTTTATCTAGCTTCTTCACCAGCGAATTGGCACCGTGCTTGGTCCGTGTGAAGACGATCGAACGGGTCACGTCATTGCCGAGCAACAGCTCCGTCAAGGACGAAACTTTGTTGTCACGGCGAACGATCCGCAATCGCTGTTCGATCAAATCGAGGGTCGTCTTTTTCGGCGTCACGTTGATCGATACGGGATTGAACAACAGGCTGTTGGCGAGTTCGCGAATTTTTGGTGGGAGCGTGGCGGAGAAGAACATCGACTGCCGCTGTTCGGGGAGTGCCGCAATGATTTTTTTCAGTGCTGGCAAGAATCCCATGTCGAGCATGCGATCGGCTTCGTCGAGCACAAAAATCTGCACGTCGCGAAGATTGATATGTCCTTGATCCATCAGGTCGATCAAGCGACCTGGCGTGGCGATCAATACATCGACACCTTTACGCATCGAATTAACCTGTCCAGCCTGCCCGACACCGCCGTAGACGAGCGTGGAATGGAATTTCATGTGTTTGCCGTAGACGCGGAAGCTATCGCCGATCTGAATCGCCAATTCGCGAGTTGGTGCGAGCACGAGCGTGGTCGGACGATTGGCGGCGGCACGCGGTTTTTCGTGGCCGAGGAAGTCGAGGATTGGCAGCGCGAAGGCGGCGGTTTTGCCGGTGCCGGTTTGAGCGCATCCGAGGATGTCCTGGCCAGCCACACCCGCTGGGATGGACTGGGCTTGGATCGGCGTCGGCGTCACGTACTCTTGTTCGGCGAGGGAGCGTTTGAGGGGAGCGAAAAGGTCGATGGATTCGAAAGTCTTCAAGAGTGTTGCTTTTTCAAATATGAGTGAATCACTCGCGGAATGCATGTCTAGACGGGCAGCGCTAAACCGGCTGCGGAGAAAAAACGTACCAACACGAACTGCGAGCGAGAACGGACGAATCGTTAGCTAACGTTCGTTCGCTCAAGGGGAGCTGTGGGAAAATCGCCAATGCGAATTTCCAGAAATTTCGGACTAACAAGAAGAGTCACGAAATCGTTTGCGTTCGTTTGCACGGACGCGGTGCAGCTTTCCTGGGTCGGTCGACAGGACCGAGTCGGTTCGCAGCGGTTGGTAAACAAGTCGTTCACCGGGAGACGAGCAGCAGAGACCTTGGCTCAACACCGTGTTCTCGTCGGTCGATCAAATGCTCGCTTACGCGGCTGCATTTCTTGTTGCCGATCGACCCTTGGCAATGGACCGCCAATTCGTTTGGCGATTCTCCGTGAGCAAACTCTACACCGCGCAGGGCGAAACGCCAAGCCCAAACTGAGAAAAAAGAAAGCAGCTACGTCGATATGCAGGCTCATCACCCCCCGCGCAGGACGTTCTCCGCACTGGTATGCTATTTCAAGCGACGTGAGGTTTCTCGCGTCTCTCCTCTACCACTCTTCCCAATCAATAACTTCCGCTCGTTCGCTCCATCAACTGACGGTGCGCTCGACGACTCACGTTCGCTTTGTGCTTGAAAAGTTTCCGACCATGTCGCCCACAATTTGGTCCTATTTCCTGACATCTTTGTTTCGCAGCAACCCCCGTGTTGATGTGAAGCACGCCTGTGAAACCATTCGCAGAGTCGGCCTGCAACGAATCAAACGAAGCGTCGGTGAAAGCTGGCGGATCGCTAATCAATATGAATCCCGAAATCGCCACCACGATTCTTTACTGCCTAATCTGTTTCTTTCTTGGCATCGCAGTTCTGCTGGGTTGGGGAAAGCGGCAAGCGACCAAACGCGACGAGCGTCTCCGCAGCGAAGCTGCCTCACTCCTATCAGCGGCCCAACGTGATGCCGAGACCAGCGCGGCGAAGGTCGTTCTCAAAGCGCGTGAGAACGCGATCTCGATCAAACTCGATACCGAACGCGAAGTCGCGTTGCTGAAAGAAAAGGAGGCGGCAAGAGATCGGAAGCTTGATATCCGTGAGGACCAACTCGCAGCTAGCCAGGAAACGTTTCAAAAAGCCCAGCGGGGGCTCGAAAATAGCCAAACGCGACTGGCCGTGCAGATGCGTGATGTCACCGAACAGCGAGCCGAACTGGATCGAGTGGTCCAGGAAGGCCAACACGCGCTCGAACAGATCAGCGGCATGAGCGAAGAGCAAGCCGCCGCGAAATTAATCGCATCCGTGCATGCGGATCTCGAACATGAGATCGGTGCCGCCGTGCTGAAGCAGCAGCGCGAGTTGTCGCGGCGAGTGGATGACCAAGCCCGAGAGATGTTGTTGACGGCGATGCAGCGATACGCATCGCCGCACACCGCCGACACGACGACGAGCACCGTCGGTGTGCCGACTGACGACATGAAAGGTCGCATCATCGGCCGCGATGGCCGGAATATTCGTGCGTTCGAAGCTGCGACGGGCATGGACCTGATTATTGACGACACGCCCGGCGTTGTCGTCGTCAGCGGGTTCGATCCGGTCCGCCGCGAGATCGCACGGTTGTCATTGGAAAAGTTGATCGCCGACGGTCGAATTCATCCGTCCAAGATCGAGGAGCTCGTCGAACAAACAACGCAGGAAATTCAGGCGTTCATCATCAAGAAAGGGCAAGAGGCAGCGAGTGAAGTCAATGTCTCGGGGCTGCACGACCGGGTGATCGAAATGTTGGGCCGGTTGCACTTCCGTACTTCCTACAGTCAGAACGTGCTGCGACACAGCGTCGAAGTGGCATTCCTCTCAGGCATGTTGGCAGAGATGATCGACATGGATGGTGACCTTGCTCGCCGCGCGGGGCTGCTACATGATATCGGCAAGGCGGCCGATCATGAACTCGAAGGCGGGCATCCGAAGATCGGCGGCGATTTATTACAACGGCATAAAGAGCGCAAAGAAGTGGTACACGCCGCTCGGGGACACCATGATGAACTCGTGACCGAACATCCTTACACGATGCTGGTCGCGACCGCCGATGCCTGCAGCGCCAGTCGTCCGGGGGCTCGCCGCGAATCGCTCGAACGCTACGTCAAACGCATGGAGGAACTCGAGACGATTGCCCATCGATTCGACGGCGTGCAGCAAGCCTATGCGATTTCAGCGGGACGCGAGGTTCGGGTGATCGTCAGCAGTGGCCAAATCAGTGACGAATGCGCTGCGACGATCTGTCGTGACATCGCACTGTGCTTTGAAAAGGAACTCACCTATCCCGGTGAGATCAAAGTCACCGTCGTACGTGAAGCAAGATTCACCAGCACGGCCAAGTAAGGAAACACGAACGCACCGAGCACGAGTATTTCCGCAGAATCTCGTTGAACCGCGTATCCATCGGGCCGCGTTCCGTTGGCTAGCCCAGGGCGATGCTCACGCGGCTTAACGACAGCGAGACAATGAACGCGTCGAATCAAAGTAGCCACCGTCGCCAGACGGTGGAATCCACGTTCTGGCGAACGTAGCTACTCGCTTTTTTCATTCGCTGTCGCTTAACGAGAAAACTGACGCATCGGTAACTGTTGGGGCGATAGTGTTCGTGACGGCACTCGCCTAAACTCGTGAGACAAACATTCAACGAAGCAAGGCAACAAGAATGGCAGAGATAAAAATTGGCGTGCGAGTCGACTCCCTCGGCGCGCAAACACCGTCGGCCGCTTCGCTGCGGCGCACGTTGAGCTGGGTCGCCGCGACGGGAGCGACCAGCGTGGAGCTGTGCGGACGACAACTACTCATCGTGTCGGAGATGTCTGACACCGCAGTGCGAACGCTGCGGAAGATTCTCGATGACCTGAATTTACAGGTTGCTTCGATCCGATTGCCGACTCGTTTCGGATTCGATCACCTTCCGAACCTGGACCGCCGTGTCGACGCGACCAAGGACGCGATGCGTGCTGCGTACCGCTTGGGGGCACCATTGGTGGTCAACCAAATTGGTCCCGTGCCGACTCCACCCGCATCCGATCACCGGGCGAAGCCGACGGGGCCGCTGACTGGGCCGCCGGGATCATTCGGATCAACCGTGATCAGTTCCGCGATGCCGCCGGAGGGGTTGAGCGTTGCCGAAGCTCAGGCCTGGGTCGCGGGTGCATCGTCTCGTGGCGATTCGTCCGCTTCAGGCAACGCGAGGTCTTCGGCCGGAGATAGCGAACCGATTGATCCACGCTGGAACACGATGCGGGAAGTTCTCGATGACTTGGGGCGTTTTGGTGCTCGCGTGGGCGCGTTTTTCGCCGCGGAGACCGGCACCGAGCCCGGCGCCGACCTGGCCCGTTTGATCGACACGAGCGCGGGATCGTACATCGCCGTGGCCCTGAATCCAGGACAATTGATTATTAACCGGCACAGCGTCAGCGACGCGGTCGCGGCCCTCGGCGATCGAATTCGCATCGTCAATGCTGTCGACGGTGTGTTGGATCTGGCGGCGGGGCGTGGCATCGCCGTTCCGGTGGGGCAGGGAACGACGGATTTCCCGTCGCTGCTCGGGCAATTGGAAGATATTCCCTACCGTGGTCCCTTCGTAGTGGGGCGGTCTGACATGCCCGCCGCAACGGCGATGCAGGAAATTGCCGCGAGCGTCGAGTACTTTCGCAACATGTAGTTCGAAAAATCAGATATCTTGGCGGGCGAGCATAAATCCTTAGAATCTGAAACATCTTATCCTCCCCTACCGTCTTCCACTAACCACAAGCGTGACGCCGTGCCTGAGCTGGCCCATCACAATCTCGACATCAAACGCGTCGCCATTCTTTTCGCCGGAGGTCCCGCCCCGGCAGCCAACGCGGTCATCAGCACCGCCGCGTTTTCGTTTCTCGAAGAAGGTGCCCAAGTCTTCGGAATCAAGCACGGATACAGTCGCTTGGCCGAATACACCGCTGCGGGACCGCTTCGCGAAGGCGAAGACTACATTCGTTTTTCGCACGATACGCTGATCAATGCACGCAGCAGTCGTGGCATCATGATCGGGACCGCACGAACCAATCCCGGCAAACACGTCGGCAGCCCCGAACACTTGAAGGACCCCGAACTCGTCGCACCGCTACGCCGGGTCTACGAAGGCCTCTGCTCGCTCGAAATCGACGCATTGATTTCCATCGGCGGTGACGACACGCTGAAGACTGCGAACAAGTTAAAAATGTTCCAGGACAACTTGCCCGGTGACGCGCGGCGGTTCCCCGTCGTGCACCTCCCTAAAACGATCGACAACGATTATTCCGGGATCGACTTTACGTTCGGATTTTTCACGGCCGTCGAAACACTCGCCGAAGAGATTCGCAACCTGAACTTTGACGCTGCGGCCGGTCGCGCCTATTTCTTGTGCGAAGCCATGGGGCGCAGCGCCGGATGGCTGGCCTATGGTGCTGCGATCGCTGGCGAAGCCAGCATGGTGCTCAGCGTCGAAGACATCACCGGAGCCCTTGCTGACGAAGAACTCGTCAGCGCCGAAACGGGAGCGACTCGAAAAGTCATGGCGCTCGAACGCGTGATCGATCGGATGGTCGACATGATGCTGGCGCGAGAACGTGACGGACGTCCCTACGGCACCATTGTGATCGCCGAGGGCATGGCCGAGTTTCTGCCAACGAAGTATCTCGAAGGCATCAGCCGTGACGATCATGGTCACATCAATATTTCATCGATCAATCTCTCATCACTCATTTCCCGCTTGATCGGCGAACGATACACCGAACGCACCGGGAAGTACCGCAAGGTCAACGGATTGCAAATGGGTTACGAGGCCCGCTGTGCACCTCCTCAAGCTTACGACGTGTTGCTGGGTTCCCAGCTCGGTGTGGGAGCATACCGCGCACTCGTCGAAGAAAAGCTCAATGGCGTGATGGTATCGGTCGCGGGCCAATTCGACTTGCACTTTGTACCCTTTGACGACCTCGTCGATCCCCAAACGCTCGTGACAAAAGTCCGCTTCATCGAGCAAAACTCCGACTTCCACCGTTTGGCTCGTTTCCTGGAAACTTGCGTGGACAACTGAAGTCTATCCGAAGGCTGGCAATCGCTGGAGAAGGCTTTGCAGGTACGCCGAGATCAATTCAGCAACGGCAAAGCCTTCGCTGCGGCCGACGATGTAGAGCACGAACGCCACGTAGATTGCGAGCAGTAGCAACGCTTTGCCACGTCCCATCTCCACGTATGACACACCGTCCGGTGTGATATCGCGCCGACCGAGGTAGTAGACCAAGAAGCTCACAATGGTGAGTGCCAAGAGCAGCAGTCGCAGCTCGCCACTTTCGGCCGCAATGTCCGCGGACATCTCGATTGGTCCGTGAAGAAGCGTGAACAGAAACAGTGGAAACCCTAAGGCGAAACAGATGTCGAAGACATTGCTGCCCAGTGCATTGGCGACCGCGTCGTCGCAGTCGCCACGTCGCGCGTCGCGAATCGACATCACCAAGTCCGGCACGCTCGTGGCCATCGAAGCGAAGATGACCGCGACAAACATCGGCGGCATCCCCAGCCCGGTCAACTCGGTACCGAAGAGCGTGTAGTGAGGGGATTCGGCGCTGCCGGTGCCCAGCCACTCGCAGGCTTTGACGAGCAGCCAGCAGGCGGCCCCAATGATCGCGGTGGACGTCAACAACAACGGCCACCCGTTCCATGTTCCGCTGGCGATTTGATCGCGTTGTTTGGCACGCACAAACATGTTTTCCAAATCCAACAACGGGCCTAGTGACAGCCAGTAGAACAAGCACCCCATCAACCCACGCGGCTCATCATCGGCTTCGTGCTCCGCACCTGCGGAATCTCCATCGGCTCTCCTCATCGACAGCAACATGAATCCGAAATAGGCGAGGTACAAACCAATCAACACCAGTCCCTGCCACCAGTGGAGTTGCTCACCGTTGATGAGCAAGATCAAGATGAACTCGCAAAAGATTAGCGACAATCCGTCACGCAGCAGCACCATCGTCGAAACGTGGACCGAGGTGACTTTAAAACCCATGATCACCGATCCGATCACGGTCAAGATGCAGGCGGCCGGAATGATCATGCCGTTGAACATGGCGCTGCCGGCCGTCGTTCCAATTCCGATCGCAAACCCGTCGCGATCCGACAACACGAACAGGGCGATCAGGGTGGTACACAATTCAGGCACGGAACTGGAAATCGCGTTGATCGTACCCCCACGCACCCCCTCGGACATGTTTCGACCGATATACTTCGACGCAACCTCGAAACCATCACACGCTCGCCAAATCAGGAGGCACGTGAAGGAAATCAAGATCAGCGGAATGAAAACACCCATGGAAATCCAAAGAAGTGACAGGTACGGCAGCACGAAGTTGTCGTGAGGCGACAAGTTACCAGTCTGCCGGTAGCTGTCAATTCTGTTCCTGCCGCGGCGGCTAGCGGGCTGTCGATTTCGTGACCCGACGCGTAAGCGAGCGACCAGGTTGCATCCCTCGCTTACGCGTCGGGTTATGATTTACAAGCTAATTTCGTAAAAACGATTCAATCGACAGCCCGCTAGCCCGACCCCGCACCGTTTACGAAGCATGCCGGGCAATTCGCCTGTCGCCCTCCCGGCTCGTCACACGGAACAGAATCCGCATCACTTTCTACCAACTTTCATCATCCACAACTTCACCGCCGACCGGTGTCAATAACGCTTGCCAAACCTGCATGTCGATCGTGTCGCTGATGAACCGCGTGCCGCCATCGGCCATACTCGCGTTAACCCCATCGACGTGATTCGACGACGGTCGGGCGAGATCGGCCGTGTTGGCTGGCGTGATCATCATCGCGGTGAGACTGCCGTCCGGGACGGGACCATTGATCCGGTGTATCGGTTGGCTCTTGCCACCGTGCTCCCAATCAACACTGTGCCAGACCATGCCGTTGGTGAATCGACTGAATTTGGGATAGCCGACTTCATCGGGATCGTCTTGAAAAACCAAGTCCTTTTGATTGGTGAATCCGCTACGGTGCCACGGCAACGCGCTGAGTGATTCTGAGAACAACATGGTATTGCCTTGCCCGTCCTTGAAATCATCCAGTCGAATCGGAGGGCCAACCGGCACCCGAATCGACTCATCGACGGCCCCTGGGGCGCGAGCATTCAGTCTGCTGTTCATCGCCCCATATTTCGGTAACAAGGAATCTGCGAACGATATCGTTTCAGATTCACCACCCGGCGTGTGAATGAGCCGAGTCTGTGCCGGATCCGCACTCACGGAGAAAGCCATCCCGGTGTTGGCGATGTAGCTGTTGCGTCCGAATTCAATATTGCCGGATTCGCTGCTGGGACAATGCATGATTGCGAGGTTGGGAGCTGCATTGGTACAAAAGCCCTGACCGCTGACGCCGGTCGATAGCGGATTATCTCGACTGCCACCACTGACGACCGGATAGCGGTCCCCTGTCCAGACCTCGAAGGTCGGTTGGGCATCGAGCCAAGGCAGTATCGAGACCGCCCAAGTCCCGAGCTTGCGATGTTTGGCCAGCGTTTTCGGATCGACATTGGGATCGGACGGATCACTCATCACGCCATCGAGCCCAAACGTCCCGAAATCGTCCACCCACGGCGGCATCTGATTCTTCGTGTTCTCGTACTGGATGGCTGCGAGCGACAGATTCTTGAGTTGGGTGGCGCATTGATTGCGACGTGCGTAAATGCGGCCATTGTAATCGAGGCTGGGTAACAACAATCCGAGCAGGATCACGATCGTAACGATGACCACCAAGAGTTCAATTCGCGTAAACGCTCGGTAATTGTGATTGAGTTTCATTGGAATTGGCCTTGAGAGCGTCCAAACGGCTAACATCCTGATGATAACGCGCCGCAGTCCACCGTTGGGCACCCGGCTAGCCGGTTTCTTGGCCATCGACTAGAAAACGGACTCCTTCCATCACCGGGACAAAAATCTATGCTGACCATCGAGAAATACTCCTTCGGCGTGGGCGATCGCTTCGCTCATCAAGCGGCGGCGCAATTGCGTGCCTTCCAAAAACTCGCCGATGATGGCGTTGAAGTCGCCCCGGTTTGGAATAAGTCCAATCGGGAGCACACCTTTGTCGGTTCGCAGCCGCAAAGTGTGCACGACGCTGCGAAGGCGGCCGTTGAGAAGCTTGGATGGGATAAGCCATGGCACGTTGATGCCGACCACATCCAGCTCGCGACGGTGAAACTGTTTTTGCCATGCAGCGACTTCTTCACGATTGATGTCGCGGATTCGATCGGCAAAGCGGCACCGGAAAGCGAAATCAACGCCTTCGTCAACCGCCACGGTGAACTGGTCGGGTCGCTCGAACTTGCCGGTCTGTCCGCTCCGCTCCAGATCACGCGTGACGGTGTCCGACGGGTTGCCGAGCAATATCTGCTCGCGGTGAAGGAGGCGTCGGTCATCTATCAACACATCGCCTCGGTCAAAGGCGACGGCAATTTGATTGCCGAGGTTTCCATGGACGAAACCGAGTCACCGCAAACGCCACCGGAGTTACTGATCATTCTGGCCGCCATGGCCGACGAGAAGATTCCGGTGCAGACGATTGCGCCCAAGTTCACGGGCCGGTTCAACAAGGGTGTCGATTACGTTGGCGACTTGGCACAGTTCGAACGCGAGTTCAACGATGACTTGGCCGTGATCGACCACGCGGTGAAGCAGTATGGATTGCCCGACGTGCTGAAGTTGAGCGTCCACAGCGGCAGTGACAAGTTCAGTTTATATCCCATTATTCGCAAGTCGCTCCAACGCACCGGAGCGGGGCTGCACATCAAGACCGCTGGGACGACCTGGTTGGAAGAATTAATTGGTCTTGCCGAGGCTGGTGGCGATGGCTTGGAACTCGCCAAGGAAATTTACTTGTACGCCCTCGACCATGTCGACGAACTGTCCGCTCCCTACGCGAGCGTGATCGATGTCGATGTTAGTAAACTGCCGGACCTAGCGACGGTGCAGAAATACGGCGGCAGCGAGTTTGCATCGGCGATCCGGCACATTCCCACCAATCCGATGTTCAATCCGAGCATGCGGCAACTGTTGCACGTGTCGTTCCAAGTCGCCGCGAAGGCCGGCAGTCGGTACACCGACTTGCTCGTCGCCAATGAAGAGATCGTCGGCAAACAAGTGACCGAGAACATTTACGAGCGGCACATGCGACCGCTGTTTGTTGGATAAGTGCTTTCATTCACAGGAAACAAAATGGAAACCCGCACGTTAGGCAACACCCAGCTCGAGCTGCCGATCCTCAGTTTCGGAGCTTCCTCGCTCGGGGCGGAGTTTCGTAGCGTGCGACTCGACGAGGTGCTCGAGAGTGTCGCGACCGCGCTCGATCTTGGATTAAACTTCATTGACACCTCACCGTACTACGGGCGTGGCAAACCGGAAGTGCTGCTCGGCATCGCACTCAAGGATGTGCCTCGCGACTCCTATCAATTGAGTACGAAACTGGGTCGATTCGATGCGGATAAGTTTGATTTTTCAGCCAAGCGGGTCGTCGAAAGCGTCGACGTGAGCCTAGCGCGACTGGGCACCGACCATCTCGATATTGTGCTCTGCCACGACATCGAGTTTGTGCCGCTCGACCAAATCATCGAAGAGACTTTGCCCGCCCTGCGGAAGATCCAAAAATCCGGAAAAGTCCGCTATGTGGGCATCAGCGGATATCCGATGAAGGTGTTCCGTGAAGTTGCCTCGAAAACGGAGTTCGACTGCATCCTGTCGTACAACCAGTACACGCTGCAGAACACTCGATTGGCAGATGAACTGTTGCCGGAGTTCAAGCCCAAAGGAATCGGCATTATGAATGGTGGTCCGTTCGCGGCGAGGTTACTCACCAACGCACCGCTGCCGCAGTGGCATAAGGAACCGCAGAGCGTTCGCGACGCGGCACGCCAAGCGGCGGCGCACTGCAAGCAACACGGGGTCGACATCGCCCAGGTCGCTCTGCAGTTCTCGTGCGCCCACCCGGACATGACCACAACGATTGCCGGCAGTGCCAATCCGGACAATATCCGTAAGTGGGCAAAATGGCTCGATGAGCCGATCGATCAGGCACTGCTCGATGACGTATTAAAAATCTTCGAGCCCGTAAAGAACATTGGCCACACCGAAGGCTTGCCAGAGAACAACTGACAAACGGGAATGTGGTTTTCGCGTCGTGGATCTTGTTTAAGATTCAATGTGATCCTGATACAGATCCAATCGACGGTTGCCACGAAACCGCGCGGCTAGCGGCTACGTCTCAGTCAAGAGTTGAAAGTAGTTGGCAGCGGCCGGTGCCGGGCGGCACTCGGCTCAGGATTCAGCCTCTTCTCAATTGATTTAGGCTCATCCCCGGTTCCGGGTTGATGATTTGAGTAGCGTTTTGACGAGTGTTTCAAAGATCGCCGTGCCGCGTTTGCGTGCGTTGTGAACGAATTCGAAGAACGCCAGATACAGCGGAAGTTTCTCCTGCGAAATGCC
>JBDNIG010000590.1:0-27787 GCA_041688415.1 Rhodopirellula sp.
GAATACCACCGGAAAAGGAAAACAACGACCGATTTGACCCCGAAGGTGGTCACAGCCCAACCACCGTGGTCGCTGCGACCACCTTCGGGGTCGAAAATGCCGAGCTCGGCCAGTACCCGTAGGTGCGCTAACGCGACCTACGGCTAATGGCTTGAAATCCCTTCGGGATGAAGAATGACTTGTGGGTGACTGGCAATCCCCCACCCTGGGCTAGCAAAATGCTGAGTACTGTCTGCAACTCACTGTACGGCACGTTGACGGGTGTATGATTCATTGAAAAAAAATGCAAAATATCAAGTGATTGTGGGACAATTTTGCATTTTTCAGTTCTCATTTTAACTTTTTCATTTTCCAGACCTCTGGCTCAACTTCGTAGCAGAACGGCATATGCCGAACTTGCCCACCGAGCCATGATTTTTGCCAGGCCACCCCCACTCCCAGCTCCCTCACTCCCCAACTCCCTTTCTCCCCGTCCCCATGGCTGCGACCTACAAAGACGCTGGCGTCGACCTCGACGTTTATGCGGAATCGATGAGCAGATTGCCGCGGTTGATGCACCGCACCTTCAGTCCACGCGTGATGCCGAGCGACGGCGGGTTTGCGGGGCTGTTCCGACTCGATTTTGACGGCAAGCTGTTCGCGAGAAACTACGAGGAACCCGTACTCGTCAGCGGTACCGACGGCGTGGGTACGAAACTCGTCGTCGCCCAGTCGCTCGATCGGCACGATACCGTGGGAATCGATCTGGTTGCGATGTGCGTCAACGATTTGATCTGCACGGGCGCCGAACCGTTGTTCTTTCTGGATTACGTGGCGATGGGACGCGACGATCCCGCGAGGTTGGAACGGATCGTGTCGGGGATCAGTGACGGCTGCGTGGCGGGTGACATGTCGTTGCTCGGTGGCGAGACGGCGATCATGCCGGACATGTACGGCACCGACGATTACGACTTGGCGGGCTTCGCCGTCGGTGTTGTCGAACGCAAACGATTGATCGACGGGCACATGATTGTCCCCGGCGACGTGGTGCTGGGGCTGGCCGGATCGGGACTGCACAGCAACGGTTTTTCGCTGGTCCGCAAAGTCATTGCCGACAGTGGTGCGGGCTGGGACGACCGCCCGGAAGAGTTTGGTGGCGATTCTCTCGGCGACGTTTGTTTGCGACCGACTCGAATCTACACGTCGGCGATTCGCGCGATCCAGTCACACTATCGGGTCAAGCAGGTGTTGCACGGGATCGCGCACATCACGGGCGGTGGGATCGACGAGAACCTCGATCGGATTTTGCCTCAGGGTGTCGACGCCGTCATCGATCCCGCCTCATGGACTCCCCACCCGATCTTCACCTGGGTGCAACAACACGGCTCGGTGGCGACCTCGGAAATGCGGCGCGTCTTCAATATGGGAATCGGGATGGCGATCGTCGTCAACGAGTTTTATGCTGGCAGCATCACGGGACAAATGCAAGCACTCGGTATCGATTGCCACCGCATCGGCTCGATCACGGCGGGTACCGGCCAGGTCCGCTACACTGACGAGAAGGTCTGAGCGTCCTGTTTCAACTTAGAACCCATCCGAATCGCTGAGCCGACGGCGCTAGCCGCGGGTTTCTTCGTAGTTTTCAAATCGTTTGTAACCCTTCCCATTTGAGAGAGATCGCACCATGGTCCGCGTCTTTTCGGCCACCCTCCTGAGCATTCTTCCTACCACGCTACTCTTCGCCCATGAAGGCCATGGTCACACCGAGCCTGGCCAAGGTAACTCGCTGTGGCACTATCTCACCGAGCCACAACACGCTTGGGTCTATGCCGCCTTAGTGGTTGTCGCAGCGGCAGCGGCGCTGTACCGTTGGTCGCAGCGAAGTGCTGCCGCCCACACCGAAGACCTGTCGTAAGGGATCGCAATGCCTGCCGACCAAGAATCCACCAAACGTGTCACAACGCGCTCGCTACAAACGATGCGGCAGCGCGGCGAAGCGATCACGATGCTGACCGCCTACGATTTCCCGACCGCGAGATTACTCGACGAAGCGGGGATTGACGTGCTGCTCGTGGGAGACACGCTCGCCGTCGTGGTGCAGGGGCATGAAACGACCCTGCCGGCGACCATGGATCAAATGATTTACCACGCCGAGATGGTCGGCCGGGCGGCATCGCGAGCCATGGTGGTTGTCGACTTGCCGTTTCCCGAAGGTCAAATTGAGATCACGCGGAGCATTGAGTCCGCCGCCCGCGTCCTCAAAGAGACGCAGTGCCACGCGGTCAAGCTTGAGGGGGGTGCCGAGCAAGCGGGGCGGGTGGAAGCGATCGTGATTGCGGGTGTGCCGGTCATGGCACATGTTGGCCTGCGACCGCAGAACATTCACGTCGACGGTGGCTACCGTGTGCAACGGGATACCGAGAAATTGGTCGCCGATGCCAAGGCCGTCGAGTCGGCGGGCGCGTTCGCCGTCCTCATCGAGTGCGTGCCGTCCGCCGTAGCCGCCGCCATCACCGACGCCGTCTCGGTCCCCACAATCGGCATCGGTGCGGGACGCAGTGTGTCGGGCCAAGTCCTCGTGACGCACGATATCGTCGGCATGACGTCGGGCTACACGCCCAAGTTCACCCGCCAGTTCGCTGACCTCGGCACGGCACTGCGAGACGCAGCAACCGAGTACCGCGACAAAGTTCGGCGGGGTGCATTCCCCAGCGACGCGGAGAGCTTTTAAGCCCGCCACACATTGTCGTCCGACCGCTCCGCCGGTCGGTCTCAGTCGATGTGCGCTTCGCACGAGGCGACCACCACGAGAGTTGTGAGCCGAGACGCGTAAGCGGCCGGGCTGACGGTGCCTTACCGGCCTGTTGAGTTTGTCGTTTAACCGTTAGCCGAAGGCGTACGTATCGTCCTCAGCGTACGCGTACGGCTGACGGTGAAACAATAACGTTCGCATCTCAGATTAAGTCAACAAGCCCTTACGGCACCCAGCTCACCACTGCAACTCCAAAAGCGACTAAGGTTCACGCTCGTTTCTAACGCCGCTCGTCCACCCAACGCCGCGACTTTCCTTCACTTCGCGGTAGGCTGCCCGGCGCAACCGTCGTCACGGGAATGCGGAGTGCCATGCGATCCCGCAGTAGGTCGGCCAACGGTCCTTCCATGTCCGTCAATCCGTCATTCTCCACCTCGATCCGCAGTTGATCCATCTCGTCATGACGCGTGGCGATCATGCGGAACTCGGCGGTCGGCGTGAGTTCACGGACAATCGCTTCGATGCTGCTCGGGAACACATTGACGCCTCGAATCACGATCATGTCGTCGGCGCGTCCGAGCACGCCGCCCGGCAGATGCACGAACCGGCATGAGAAATCATGTTCCCACTGGGGGCGAACGATGTCACCGGTCCGGTAGCGGATCGCGGGCCCACCATGGCGTCCGAGATTGGTCATCACCAGTTCACTCAGCTCGCCGTCTGCGGCATCGCGGAACGCGCCGGTCGCTGCATCGAAGACGAGAAACTCGGCAATGAATTCGGATTCGATGATATGCAGTCCCGAATCGTCGGCGCTCGCAAACCCCCACGCTCCGAGTTCGCTGGCACCGGCATGATCGACCACTCGCGCCCGCCACTGGGACTCGATCGCCTCACGGATCGCCGGCACACTGCCGCCGGGTTCGCCCGCGACGATGATGCGCGAGACGCTGTTCTTCGATAGATCGATGGAATGCTCCGCCGCGACACTGGCGAGGTGCAACGCGTAGGTCGGCGTGCAACATAGCACCGAACAGCGTTGCTGCTTGATCAAATTCAATCTTGCTAGACTCGATAAACCACCGCCGGGAATGACCAGTGCGCCACGCTGGACCAAGGCGTCATTGGCCGACCAAAAACCAATGAATGGGCCGAACGAGAACGCCATCATCGCGATATCCGCACTCGTGACTTCGCCCGCGTCGAGTACGTACTGCCAACAATCCAGCCACCACGCCCAGTCCGCCGCAGTATCGAGCACCGGCATCGGCCAGCCCCGTGAACCGCTCGTTTGGTGATAACGCGTGTACTGCTGCGGCGGCAAAGCAAACAAGCGTCCGGGATCGCCGGGAGACGCCGCGAGTAAATCCGACTTGGCAACCAACGGTAGACTAGTGAACTCGCCGAGTTCGCGCAGCGGCAACTGGCAACCCGCGATCGACGCAGCATAGAGCGGGTGCTCAGACGACGAGGTTAAGACCCCGTTGAGCTTGCCGAGTTGCACTCGTGTCAGTTTGTCGCGAGACAGCTCGCGGCATTGAGAACGGGTCAGGATGGGCATCGGATTGAGTTTCAAGGCAGTCGGCATCCAGTGTCGGTCGTGAACAATGATCAACGACGGACGGCAGCAATCGTGTGACGTCTGCCCGACGGGGCTGTGAATCGCCACGTAGCGGCAAAAAGGTAACCCGACGCGTGAGCGAGGCGGCGTGCAATTCCTCGCTCACGCGTCGGGTTGCTAAAACTTCACAACCTCGACGGGCTGCCGCGATGGATTGTTCGATCAAACGAGGTGTCATGATAGCGGCGATCAGCCATCCGTACCGCGTCGCCGCCTCGGCAAAATCAATTTTTCCCGGCTGGGCGATATTGCTCTCGGCCCATGCCAAGCCGACAACGAGCAGTCCCGCGCCAGCAACCACGAGGCTGCAACGCATCCACGGCGTGGAACCGCGATCGATTCGCAAACCAACCACGGCGAACGGGACGACGCCGGTAATGACCAGCATCCCGAACCAAAAAGCCGGACCAAGTTCGATCAGTGAGGTATGCTGCACGCCCGCGACAAGGATAGCGAAGCCGGTCGCGATGGCCATCAAGTCCGCGATCTGGAACTGGCGGCGACGACCCACGAAATGGTCCGCCCTGACGCGCAGGTTCTCAAATGCCCGGGTCAGGAATACCAAGACCGCCAGAATCCAGGTGTGACAGAGCGTCCAATCGCTCGTCCAAACGCCGCTCGCTCGATCGGCGCCGGTCACCATCGATCCTGCGTCGGATGACAACTGCAGTAGCGCCAGAGCGAGGTAGCCGCCCGTGGTGACCAGCAGACTCCACACCATGGATGAACTGCGATTGGGTTTTGTCAGTACCAACACCATGGCAAGTCCGTACAGCAACCCCAGCATCAATTCGTGTTGGGCAAAGTGATCGGGTGGAATCGGCGGGTTTGGCATCCCTGTTGCGTTCCGAGAATCAAGGTATTCGGTTAGATTGTCCCGTCGGGGACGGTTCCTATTCTGATTTCTAAGCTGGATGATTGGCACCCAGGATTTCTACACTTCAACACGAGTCTGAGCATGGACGGGACGACTGAACCGCTTATCGCGATCATCGGGCATCCCATCGCGGGCAATCCGACTCAATTCGCGTTGGAAACTGGGTTCGCAGCAGCCCAGATTGACTGCCGAGTTCTGTCGGTGGACCTGCCGCCGGAGAAACTATCGGCGGCGATTGCAGGCATGGATGCGATGAATTTCCGTGGGATCTGGGTCACCCCGTCTTGTGCGGATTCGATTGAGGCGGTCGGTCCAACCGGTTCACCAAATCTGCTTGATTTTTTACGCCATGATGATGCGACGTCCGATTCGCCCTGGGCCGCATTCTCGATGAAACAGCAGGTCTGGCCAGGGCTCGCTGCCGAACTACTCGATCGCCAGTCTCACCGCTGCGGGAAACTCTGGTGGATTGACGGACAGGCCGATCTTTCAGCGGAGCACGTGCTTTCGGAAAAGAAGAGACTCTTGGATCAGATGCAGGCGACCGACCAAGAGTGTTTCTCGGCTCTTACTGTCGACGATATCGAAATGATCCGCGATCCTGCTGGCGTCCAACGGGGAGAACCCGGTGCCGACGAAGACAACGTGATCGTGTGGGCGCGGTCGCCGAGCGTACCGCCGCAGTGGCAGCCACCGTCACGGAGCGTCATCCTGGATCTAAACGAAAACTGGGATCCCGCTTATCTCGCCGACTGGGATGCGATCAAAGCCGATGCAGCGGGCACATGCTTGCGTGGTGCCGACGTGCATGCGGCGTGCTTGTCAAAATTGACGATGCTGTTGTTCGATCGCCAGGTCGATCCGGAAGTGTTCCAAGACGCCGTTGATGAGTATCTCGCGGTTTGAGAGCCCATCCGAAAACCGTGAGCCGACGCCGCTAGTCGCGGGTTTCTTCGAGGTTTTCGGATAGGTTCTCAACCAATCTAATCAAGAACGAGCCGGCCGCATGAGTCCAAGGAAACGCAATTCTAAAAACGCCGCTGACCGCAAGCTGCAAACCGCATTGGCTGGCGCTGCCGAGCGGTTGCGTGACGACGTCAATGCGATCATCATTTCCGAACCGGTAACCCATGTTTATAACCCACTCGATTACGCCTGGGAGCTGCATCGAAGTTACATCGCTCAAGCGGTCGCAACCGCCCGTGTCTTATTTCTGGGCATGAACCCGGGCCCCTGGGGAATGACGCAGACGGGAGTTCCGTTCGGTGAAGTCGCTGTCGTGCGTGACTGGATGAAGATTCGCGGGGAGGTCGACGTTGTCGAGAACGAGCATCCCAAGCGACCGATCGCGGGGCTGGCTTGCAAACGCAGTGAAGTCAGTGGGCGACGATTGTGGGGGCTCATGCAGGAACGATTCCAGGCCCCCGCCGACTTCTTTCAAACACACTTTGTGCTGAACTATTGTCCGCTCGTCTTTATGGAGAACAGCGGGCGAAATCGGACTCCGGATAAACTTTCAATTAGCGAACGCAATGCCCTGCAGCAATGCTGCGACCAACAACTGCGAACGGTGCTCGGCCTCTTACCTTGGACGCACGTGGTCGGAGTGGGAGTCTTTGCCGAGACCTGTTTGAAACGAGTCACCGGCGAGATTGGATACGACGCTGAAATCGTGCGGATCCTGCACCCCAGTCCCGCATCGCCAGCGGCCAATCGCGATTGGGCCGGGACCGCGACGAAACAGCTCGAACAGGCCGGAGTGTGGTGAGGGGGCCAGTCTATCCAGCCTCCCTTCTCCACCACGCTTCGGGAAACAGAGGAAACAGAAGAAGCAGACGGACAGAGCTTCATTATGCAGACCTTCCATTCGCTCAAACTAGCCGGTTTCAATTAAGCTAAGCAGGTTTGGGTAATTCATTCCGCATCACAGAGTGCCACGTTTTCATAACCCGACGCGTCAGCGAGGGATGGCGGCGTGAATCCCTCGCTGACGCGTCGGGTTATGATTGTAGATTCCACCGAAATATTTCCCCGTATCTGCTTAACGAAGTGCGATGTCAACTATGTCACGATCGTCTCTATCTCACGATCTTGCAGACTGTCAGACAATCGTCTGGTTTCATGACGCGGAATGGAAGCCACGGATATTCATGGATTGGCACGGATCACGCCTCCAAAACATCCGTGAAGATCAGCGTGAATCCGTGGGTTGTAAAAAGAACAATCAGGAACGACCAGGAACACAGCATTTTCCGAAGCTACACACGGACAGCCCAGTTGAGTCGACAGTGGATTTTTCGTTCCAAAACGCTTTCGGAAGGTACCCGTAGAACGCGTCAATTCAAAAAATTCGACGATTTGCACAACGGGCTAGTCGGTAGCCGTTGGAAGCTCGCGGGCGCGGCGGCGAAGATGGTAACGACGATGTGCCTTCGGGCGTCAAAGCAGCGATGGATGTGGTTGATTAGGTCATTTTTGATTGAGTCCGATCACACGCCACGTTTCTGGAATCGTCAGAGTCTCACTCTGGCATTTCTGTCGTTTCAGAGAGCTCCGGGATTTCCTCCAACGTGGGCGTTTTCGCCTCTGCGGGGGGCTCCGCGAGTTCGGATTCCCCTGGCGTCTTCTGCTCCGCTGGTTTGGGTTGTTCTGCCTTCACGCGATCGGCGGCGGCTTGATGATCGGCTGCCAATTCCGGCTCATCGAGATGTTTGTAGCAGGTTGCGAGTGTTTGATGAGCATTGGCCGCCAATGCGTCGACCGCCAGGGCGCGTTCGAGATCGGGGATCGCGTCGAGTTATCGTTTCATACGGAACAGGATCTGGCCTCGGGTCTCATAGAAATACGGACTCGGTTGATCAACCGACGCGATTGCCTGTTCGCTGAGCTTCAGGGCTTCTTCAAGATGACCCTCGTCTTGCTGAGTTAGCGCCACGGCGAGATTATTCAAGATCGCGCTGCTGTTGGGGAGGTGCTTCGCCGCTAGTTTCAAGTGCCGCTGGGCGGATTCGACTTCGTCGTTCATCATCGCCGTCGTGCCGCGAATGAAGTGCGCAATACCGGGCGACGTGCCCTCGACCAACGCATCGCGGACCGCAGCGAGTTCGGTGTCCGAACTATCGAGAGTCGCCAACACTTGATCGGCCACCAAGGTCAATACCTGGGGGTTATTCGGCGCGTATTGAAGTGCAACTTGCAGCAGCTTGAGGACGCGCAACCGTTCCGCGGTCGTGTTGTTGGGTTGCGTCTTGATCTCCGAGACCCAGGCGGCGATGGTGTCGCCCATCGCCTGCCGGAGAGCTTTCTGTTCTTCAGGCGTTTTCATACGCGCGATTGCATCGGCGAGCGTTTGGACGGCGTCGGCATGACGATCTAAGAAGATCTGATTTCGTACGACGGCAATCGCCAGGACAGGATTGGCCGGCTCCTCACCATGTAGTTTCTGCACGATTTCCAGGGTCGCGGACGCCAACCGATTGGCAAGCTCGGTATCGCCAATCCGCCGCGCCAACACCGCCGCTTGCCAGCCATACATTGGGCGGACGGTGGCCAGTTGCTGCAACAGAGGAATCGCCTCGGTATATCGCTCGCTGGCGGTCAAATAGTCCATATAGGCCAACTTGACGACCATGTCGTTGGGTCGCTTCTGTGACAGCAATGTCAGTAGCTGACCAAAATCCGCCCGCTGCTCCAAACTGAGTTCGGCCCATGATTTTCCCGAATATAACTCCTTGGCCAACCACAAGGCCGCTTTATCGTTTTGCCGTTGCGATACCAATTGTCGCATGACGGCAGTAGCCTCCTCTTTCTTGTCGAGTTGATATTGGGAGAGCGCCAAGCGATACAAGTTATCGCTGGAGTCGTCGCCGGAGTTGATTTGCCGAAGGGTCAGGAGCTCGGCGGTGGCAAAATCTTCCTTTTGAAACGCCTCTTGCATTTGTCCCGTGACCAAATTTCGTCGCCACGAACCGCCATCGCTGTAGGCCAGAAACCCAAGCAATGTCAGAGCTCCGACCAGGAACATCGCTGGAATCCCCGCAGAGACCTGTCGCCACGGAATCGAGACGCACCATTCAAAGAGAAACTGGCCGCACCACTTCATCCACTGCAGCGGATTAAGATACTGAATCATCGTGTCGCTCCCGTCGTGATTTGTTCAGAGATCGTCTGCCGTAGCAAGGCGAAGTCGCGAGTAATTTGTGCTGTTGTGGAAGTATCGAGCTGGCTCGGCGAGGTCACCCATAACTGCAGCATCATGACGGGCTCGTTTGCCTCGCTATCCAAGGCATCCGTCAATCGTGAGCCTAGCTGGACAGCGCCACTTTCGTCAAAAGTAACGGTTTTTGGTAACCCGACGCGTAAGCGAGGGATTTCACGTAACTTATTCCCTCGCTTACGCTTCGGGTTACCATTGGCGCCAAACTGGCGCTGTCCAGCTAGGCGTCCGGGTCGCTCGGGAGGCAGCATCATTTCTCCGCTCTTCGAAATGGATGCATACCAAAGGTACCCGTGCGCTTTGTCCGAGTTCGTGAAAAGTGCGTAGGCGACGGGCACCCCCGCAGGCTCATCCTCCACCGGTGCAACCGACTCGGTTTGGGGAGCCAGGTCGCGTCGATAGCGATCCAAGAGAGCCCAGTCCAGACCTTGATAACAAATACACAACTCATGGAAGTCCGCGTACGTTTGACTAAAAACGGCGGTCGCTGCGTGTCCACACCAACCACGCGACGATCCCGATCGCGAACGGAAAATATTGGTACTGTTCCAGTCGCCACATTCGCGCAAAATAGATCACCAGCATGGGCAAGCATGCCACCACCAGCCCGCTCCAAAACCACGTCCACACGGACCGCGCCCGGGGAATCGAATCGGCTGCATTGGTCAGCTGAGGTTTCACCCGTCCGGCAGCAACCACCGGGCGATTGACTCGTGCTTCGTCCAAACTCATTATGATTTCCTGATCAAATCGTCATTATTTGTGCGACACGTTCGTGGTCGTGCGCAGGACATAGGTTGTGCGTACGTCGTTAGTTGTTCGACTCGTCATTGTTATCGTAGGTCCCGTGGCCGTTGATCGACGAAGAGGGCGCAATGTTTGCGACGGGTTCCGCAGGCACGTTGGCCGATTGCCCCACGCCGCCTCGCCCGGAGACCATGACCGGCGCCCGTAACGTTCCACCACGCGGCCCATTCTCCATGGTTTTTCGATAGTATCGATTCGTGTGACGTGCATAGCGGTAATAGCCGTATTTGTACCCGTCGCTCGCGCTCGATTCGTCCGAGTTATTGATCACAACACCTAGCACGCGTGCACCCACATTTCGCAGAATGTTTGCGGCTTCCTTGACATTCGGCTTGCTCTTGCGACGAATCTTCAGCGCCATCACGACACCGTCGACCATGCTTGCCAAGATGCTCGGGTCCGTCACCACGAGAAGTGGTGGCGTGTCCAAGACGATGTAATCAAACTCGTGGCGGAGCGTTTCGAGTAGCTCGCTCATCTCTGGCAGTGACAGCGCCTCGGCTGGGTTTGCGGGTATCGGGCCCGATGGCATCAGTTTCAGTGTGGCCAGCGGCGTATCGTGAATCGCATCGGCATGATCGCATGTGCCATTGAGGATATTGGTCAGCCCCTGTTTTTCCGAGCTGCCAAAACTGTCGGTGATATGCGGACGGCGGAGGTCACAGTCAATCAGCAGGGTGCGTTTTCCACTCTGGGCGATGCAGCATGCCAAGTTCCCCGAGTTCGTCGACTTGCCGTCACGAGGCAATGGGCTGGAAACCTGCAGAATCTTGCCGCTGCGAATCCCGGCCAATTCGAAGAAGATCGAAGTTCGACACGAGCGAATCGCTTCGGCAGGCACCGAAGACGGGGTATGGACCACAGCCAAATGTGGATCCAGTTCTTTAAACGGGTTGGGGTTGTCAGCCTCGCTCTTGCGGACTCTGCCTTTGAAGAATGGCACGTGCGTCAAAATCGGAGCTCCCACAGCTGCGATAACTTCATCAGGTTCGCGGAACGTGTTGGCGTTTTTCTCCAGCAGCAGTGCCAAGCCCAAGCCAACGGCGACGCCTAAAAACGCGCCGACGCCGAGCATCTTTGCCATGTTCGGCCCGATGCGGTACGCGCTGCTGGGCGCCCGCAGCTCCGACACGCGCAGCCCGCCTTCCTCTTCGGTCAATTCGATTCGCGCCATTTGTTCTTCGAGTTGATTGCTCAACTCGCGGTTGCGATCGATCTCGCGCAGCAGCGCCGTATTTTCTTGCTCGAACTTGGCGAGTTTGATCGCTTCACTCTTCTCCGTTGTAACCTGAGCTTCGATTTCGGCAATCTGTTCTTTCAGCAACTCCACTTCCGCCTTGGTGGCAATCAAAATCACATCCACGGATTCTTGAGCCCGCACACTTGGATCAACGCCCTCGACCCGATTTTCTTCCATCAACTGCACGATCCGCTGGGTTTGTTCGGTGACGAGGCGTGTCAGTTCACTCTTCATCATCGTCAGCTCCGTATCGAGCGTTTTCACCATCGGATGCTGCTCGCCGAATTGGGCGGCGTACTTGTTCCGCTCAATCATCAACGGGACGAGTTTTTGATCCAACTCGAGCTGTTTCAGTTCGGTATCGCTCTCCCGCATGTCCTGGTTGAAATGAGTTGCCTGCGGGATTGCAAATGTTCTTCCCACCAGTTGGCCGATAATCGACAATCGTACAATCGGGTCTTCGGCTTCCTTGGAGATCGTCGTGATGGCGGTCAGTTCAATCGACCGTTTTCGCAATTCCTCAAACAGTTCGCTGCGGCGACCGGTGAGGTACAACTGCCGCTCGCGGTGTGGATTCACCGCGAGCCCGTGTTCGTTCCAAACCAACGGTGCTTGGGTACGAAAGTCACGATACTGTTGCTCGAGTTTCGCCATTTTCGGCTGCAGTTGGTCGGTTGCGACCGTGATCAATCGCATCAGTTCGCTGCGCGAGGTTTTGTGCTTTTCGGCAAACATTTTCTGCAGAGCACTGCTATACGACTTCACGGCCGCTTCACATAAATTCCGCTCCGTGCCCTGGAAGCTCAATGTCGCCACCATCGAGGATGCTGATCGCACGTCTTGCAAATCGGATTGAAACTTCAGCGAACTTGCGGACATCCCCGCAAAGTCACCGGCCCGATCCTGAAATCGGTCTCGGAAGATCTCAAAGCTGGGGTTTTCAAACGCGCTGCGCATCACCGTGTCGCTGAACAGTTGGGATCGCAGAATATCCGCCGAGGGCACGCCGCCGACAACATCGCCGGTCATGGTGTTGATCACGGCGGGACGATTCGCTTCAAACATGAGCCGAGTCGACGACTGGAACGTTTCCGGGGTTTTCAGATACATCAACAACCCACCCACCAAGCCGAGCACGGCCGGAATGAATACGGCCCAGCGATATCGCCAGACCGCCGCCATCATATCGGTCGACTCATGTTCGCCCCCCTGCCCGGCCGGAGCTTGAGCAGGATAAGACCCGGCCGCGGTCGGGCGATCTGATTCAGATTCTGGGATGACTTGCATGCGTCGCAACAATTAATTGAAGTCTCTGGAAAAATGCGGGGGAACCGATTACGAAAACGAATCGGATTCCACCTCCGCTGCCCAAGTGTAGGAATTAAAACGTGCTCGGGCTAGAAAAAGCTCAGGTAAAACGCTGGATCCACCGCCATCGCCCACATAAGCCACCCAAACCGAACGCTAGGTGTCTTGTCGCCCTCTCCGGTGCCGCGGGCTCGGTGTGCCGCTATCGCGACGCTGCCCCATGTTCTAAATGCGCCGCCCAAGCGTTATTGTGGGAACAGATTACTGTTCCACTTTACCTTGAACGAACTTAAAACGTGTCTGAACCCGCTGACCTACGATATCGCCGCGTGATTTTGAAACTCAGCGGCGAGAGTTTGGCTGAATCTGGAAAACGTGGGATCAGCGGCACGGAAATGGCCACGATTTCTGGCCAGATCAAACTCGCTCACGAATCCGGCTGCCAGATCGCGGTAGTCAACGGTGGTGGCAACATCCTCCGCGGGGCCCAGTTTTCAGGTGCCAACGCGACCGTTGGTGAGGCCACCGCGCACTACATGGGCATGCTCGCGACGGTCATCAATTCGTTGGCGCTGCAGGACGCACTCGAAGCGATTGGTCTGCCCACGCGCGTCATGAGCGCCCTGCCGGTGGACAAGGTTGCCGAAAAATTCATCCGCCGCCGTGCGATCCGGCATCTCGAAAAAGGCCGCGTGGTCATCCTTTCAGGTGGTATTGGATGCCCCTTCGTAACCACCGATACCGCCGCTGCCCAACGAGCGCTCGAACTCGACGCCGATGTCATTCTCAAAGCCACCCGTGTGGACGGCGTCTACAGTGACGATCCAGAAATCAATCCGCACGCCGTGCTCTACGATCAACTCAGCTACCAAGACGTGCTCACCAAAAACCTACGTGTCATGGACGGAACCGCAATCGCTCTGTGCAGCGAACATCGCAAACCGATTTTAGTGTTTAATTTCAAACGCGAAGGTAACATCGTGCGTGCCGTTCGCGGTGAAACCGTGGGCACCTGGATCGGCCAACCCAGCGACTCGCAAACTCAATAAGCCTTGAATTCCACCTCTGCAGGAGACGATTGATATGACCAGCGATGAAATCATGATGGATACGGAAGAGCGGATGGAAAAAGCCGTCTCGGTGCTTTCGAATAACTTGGCCGGCATCCGTACCGGGCGAGCCAACCCCGGTTTAGTGGAATCGATCAAGGTCGAGGTCTACGGTTCGTTCACGCCACTGAAACAACTCGCGTCAATCGGCACCCCCGAACCACAACAGATCTTGATCCGTCCATACGACGCCAGCACGATCAAGGAGATCGAGAAAGCCCTCGTCGCGGGCGACCTGGGCCTGAACCCACAAAATGACGGCCGCGTCATCCGGCTCAACGTCCCACCGCTATCGACCGAAGTTCGCAAGAAAATGGTGGCCCGCATCAAGGAACTCGGTGAAGAAGCCAAAATTTCGATTCGCAACATCCGGCGAGATGCCAACAAGGCCGCCGATCAAGCGGAAAAAGATAACGAGATGACCGAAGACGATCGCGACCGCTGCAAGGAGCAAGTCCAGGAGTTGACGAAGAAGTACGAGAATACGGTCAACGACTCCTCCAAAGCTCGCGAAGCCGAAGTGCTGGAGGCATAACCAACGTGCCGCAAACGGTGCAGTGTCCGCAGTGCCATACTGCCGTCGATGTTCGCAAAGCCGCGGGTGGCAATCGTATTGATTGCCCCCATTGCGGACAATCTTTCATCGTGCCCGGTTTTGACGATTCCGCCAAGGCAACGTCCACTGGCGGACTCGACTCGCCAACGTCATCGACGACCGATGACGATGACGACGATTGGTTGAACCTGGGTGATCTGCCTCCCGTGCCACCGGTAACCCCGAATTTCCCCGGAGTTTCCGGTGATTTCGGCAACGCCGACGATCCCGACCCGCTAGCGGATTTCCCCGCCGCCTCAGATACCTGGGACGAAGACAGCCAACCGACTGGAAAAGTGGAAGATCTCGCTAGCACGTTTGACGAGCGGCCCGCCGGAACGGATTCAGCTGGCAACAAGATCGAGTATCAAACTCACTACCGCGTCCGTTGCCCCACCTGTGGCACCCAAAACGATGTCACTGCGAAACACGCTGGCAAACAAATTCGCTGCCGTGACTGTTTCACGATGGTGCGTGTTCCTAAGCCGCCACGCGTGGCACGCAAAGTTCAGATCGACATGACCGAGGCCTCGGCGTTCCAGTTCACACCGCTGAAGGATACCGCCGATCGACCCGATGATCCCTTTCGGAAATCGGCCAACGAATACCTCGAGGCCGCTTCGAAAACGGAAAAGACTGAGCCGAAGCCGGACTTGGATGTCCCCCGCATCCGCGATTGGGCCGCCGCCGTGTTCGGCATTTTTACGCAGATCGGCGTACTGGCCCACTGGCTGATCATGTCGACGATCGCTTCGGTCGTGGCGTTCATCGTGCTGAGCATCGACTCCGACGTGCTCGTTGTCGGCTTGTTCGCCGCGGGCATGTTCTTCGGCGCCATCGTGCTCGCGTGCGGATTCACGATCATGCAGTCGATCGCCAACGAGGAAGAGACCGTCGACGAATGGCCGATCACGCTCGAACCGATGGAATGGATCGCACCCTCGGTGTTTTGTTTCGCCGCCGCGGGACTGGCCTACGGGCCGGGTTTTTTCATTGGCTACATGACATTCGGCAACTCGCTCACAACCGTATGCATGGCGATGATTTCCACGTTTCTGATTTTCCCGTTTGTGCTGCTATCGATGCTCGACATGCAGACTGTCTTCATGCCGTTTTCGCCTGATGTCGGTCGCAGCGTGACGCGGTGCGAGGAGGCATGGGGCGGATTTTACTTTTCGTCGGGACTCGTTTTCTTCTTCACATTTCTGATTTTCACAATCGCCAGCCTGTTCCCAGCACCGATCGCGGCCGTACTCAGTATTTTTGTGGGTGTCGCGGCCGAGTTCATTTACTTCGCGATGCTCGGCCGACTCGCGCACGCGATCGGTCAAAGCGTCAACGCGGAAGCGAGAACGAACAACATCGAGGAAGAGCGTCAACGCGAGCGCGAAACCAAGTCCAAGTAGATTGTCGCTCGCCGAGTTGTTGGAGGTAGTGGATCTTGTTATTGATCCCCATGACTCGGAGAGTCGAGCGTCACTCAAGCATCCAAATGGCGCACGAACGCTTGGTGAGCCTCCGTGACCAATCCGTCCTGCAGCGTTGTCATGGTCGTGATACCGTCGCGACGAAGTGCTGCGTCCACGTTGAGCCACAATCCTGGAAACACGTCACTGCGGTGTACCCCGTCTGCATCGGGTTGTTCAAGTACAAACTTACCATCGCGGCACCGGTACCACTCGATGGAATGATCCTGCACTCGCCAGATCAGATATTCCTGCACACCGTGCCGCTCGTACGTGCGCAGTTTGGGTCCTCGGTCGATGGCCAGGCTACTGCCAGCGATTTCGACGATCAACTCAGGTCCACCCACCAGATACCCATCGTCACTGATGCTCGTCCGTCCACCGCAATGGGACTGAATAAACAGCGCGAGATCTGGCTGAGGCTGGTTCGAATCATCCAGTCGATCTGTCGCATCGTTGGCATAGTCGGTCCCCGGTGTCTGGGAGCTGTAATTGACAATCCAAGCCGTCATGAAGCCCAGTGGCTGTCCATGATTCAGTTTTTCTGCCGCTTGCATGTAAACGATCCCTTCGATCAATTCGGCTTTGGTACCCGGCGGCATGGCCGCATACCGGTTTTCGAACTCGGCGACCGATAGGTGATCACCGGGCTCCAACGGCGGCGAACCAGGACGCTGGCTGAGTTCGGCCAGATTAAGAGAGGTCGACATCGGATTCCTCGTGCGGAACTAAGATTGACATACTCAATTTTACCTTCCCGAGCATGAAAATGCCACCGATACGCGCTCACCGAGTGACCTGCTATGGTGGGCAGACGATACAGAGACACACATGTGGTTCGTCCGTCGATCGTGTTTGAATCGACTGGGCGACGCATTGCGATTGGGTACGCGAATTGCTTCGCAACTCGGTCGCATTGGACCTGTCCCGTTTCTTCCTCCATCCATCGGAAATATCATGGCTTACACGCTTCCTGAATTGCCCTACGCCTACGACGCACTCGAGCCCAACATTGACGCTCGGACCATGGAGATTCACCATACCAAGCATCACAATGCCTACATCACCAAGGTCAACGCTGCCTTGGAAGGCACGGATCTGGCGTCGAAGCCGATCGAAGACGTGATCTCGGATCTGTCCGCGGTTCCCGCCGATAAGCGCGGTGCCGTTCGCAACAATGGTGGCGGACACGCCAATCACTCGTTGTTCTGGACCGTGATGGGGCCGGGCAAGGGCGGCAAGCCGTCGGGCGAACTCGCCGCCGCAATCGATGCCGCCTGCGGTTCGTTCGATAAGTTCAAAGCGCAGTTCGCCAACGCGGGAGCGACTCAGTTCGGTAGCGGTTGGGCATGGCTGTACGTCGCCGACGGCAAATTGAAGGTCGGCAGCACGGCTAACCAAGACAACCCGCTGATGGGCGAAGCGGTTGCCGGCATCGCGGGCACCCCCATCCTCGGTTTGGATGTCTGGGAGCACGCCTACTATCTGCACTACCAGAACCGCCGCCCCGACTACATCACCGCCTTCTGGAACGTCGTCGACTGGGATGCCGTTGCCCAGCGATTTGCGGCCGCCAAGTAGTCGATCGGCAGTAGCCCCCCCGTTTTTGACTTCCTAACCCCGTCGCGCCGCGACTTTCTCGACGCTGCTCTCGCTCAATGCGGCTGTCGCGTTGCGACTATTGGAACGGTGTGCCGGTCTGCGACTTTCGAAAATCGTGATTTCGGAACAAACGGGTTGGGTTTTGAAATGGCCACCGGCTCAGCCCGGTGGCCAAGTCATTTTACGGCCGCCGAGTAAATGGAAATGCACGTGGGGCACTTCTTGGCCGCCGTCGTCGCCGCAGTTGACAACCAATCGATAGCCACCGCTGAGCCCCTCGGCGGTGGCGATTTGGGATGCGGCCACGATGCAGCGTCCCATCACCGCTTCGTCCTCGAGTGTTAAATCGGCGAGGGAGGCAATTTCCCGTTTGGGAATCACCAGCACGTGCACGGGTGCTTTCGGGGCGATGTCGCGAAACGCCAAACAGTCGTCGTCTTCGTATACGATATCGGCAGGGATTTCACGGGCGATGATTTTGCTGAATATGCTTGACATGGGATCCTGTTTTAAAAAGTGACGTCCAATCCAACCAACGATGGATGGGAGCCGATGAGCGAACTGCGACGTAGACGGTATCAAAGCGTACTCTATCCGCTGGCTCAGCGGCGGCGGTTTCGCCGCAGTGAGTTGCCTGAACTCGTCGGTGAGGAAGCCGCCGGCTTCGTCACCCGCACGGTCAACGAGGTCGTCCGCGCTGGTGTGCTGGCGCAGGTTCGTGAAAACGACGAAATTCTCTACGAGTGGAACGACGGTGACCCAGTCGTTGCGGTGGATCAATGGATTGATCGTCGCATCCACGGCGATCAAGTCAAGCAGACACCCGAACAGGAACGCCCGCGAGAGCGTTTGCTACGACTTGGGGCGGCGTCCCTGTCCGACGCCGACTTGCTCGCCATTTTGATTCGCGTCGGCATTGTGGGCGAGTCGGCGGTGACCGGCGGCCAAAAGCTCGCCAATCGCTTTCATGATGAACTTGATCGCCTCCGAGACGCCGCTTTGCCCGAACTCCGCCAGATCACGCCAGCGGTCACCAAGGCGAGTTATTGTCAAATCATGGCCGCCCTCGAAATCGGTCGGCGGGCCACCGAATCACGGCGGCAGCGCCCCGTCGAAATTCACAAAATCACATCGACGATCGAGGCGACCCAGTACTGCGCCGAAAAGTTCGCCTACCTCGCCGGCGACGCCGTCCAAGAAGAGTTTCACATTGTCACGCTCGATACCAAACACAAACCGATCCGCTCACACCGCATCACCGTCGGCACGCTCGACGCGTCGCTGGTTCACCCCCGTGAAGTGTTCCGTCCCGCGATCCGTGATGCCGCAGCGGCGGTGCTGTTGATCCACAATCATCCCTCGGGCGATCCCACGCCGAGTCGCGAAGATCATGCCGTGACCGAACGTTTGACCGATGCGGGTAAACTCATCGGCATCGTCGTGCTCGATCATATTGTCGTCGCCCGCCAGCGCTGCGTGAGTATCCGCGAGTATTCCTAATCGTACAGCTTCCTAACGTACAGCGATCGAAATCCAGCCATCGGTCAAATCAATCGCTGAGATCTGTACCACTCGACCGGCCAGGGCGCGTACCTTTGCCGTTTCGGGAAACGAAAATTCGCGGTTCAGCAACTCTTTGGGAAACAGTTCATTGAAACTCTTCAACATATTCGTTTTGATCGCGGTTTGACTGATTGTTAAGCGGCGTGAGCCAGGGAAGGACAGCCGCACGTCGTCTTCGCGGCGCAGCCAGATTGCCCCATCCTCATTCCTGACGGGGCGATACGTCGCGGATACTTCGAGCGTCCGTTCGAGTTCCCGACCGCCTTGGGCGAAACGGGTGCCGCGGAGTCCGACCCGCAGTTCTTGATTGTCAGCTTCCACAAACACCGGTCGAAAATTCGCCAGGTCGACTTCGTAATCTTCCTGCTCCTGATCATCATCGTTCTCATTACCGCCCGCCTCTTCGCTGGTGACTTTGCCGGTCGACTCAGCGATGGATTCGCGATTGGGCAGTTCGATGTCGAGGGTTTGAGCGAGTTGGAGGATGCGATCAGGCGTGAAGGTTTGGCCAGCGAGCAATTGCGCGATCGAGTTATCGACGAGACTCTGATGGACCTGCACCGCCGCGAGATAGTGGCCCGGCAAGACGCCACTGCTATCGTGTGACGACAGGGACGCGAGCGCCGGCGGCTCGGCAGGAGCCGCCAATCCGTACGGGCGTTGCAAGCTGCCCCGAGCATAGACCGTGTCGGAGGTGGACCCGATCGTGCGTGTTAGAGCCGGGAAATCCAAGCGATTCAGCCATGGGTCCACGGTAGCATCGAGACCGGGAAATGACGTTGCGGCCATCTCAGCGGTCTGCGCGTCAAACTGGTCGTGGACTTGCGTCCGCAGTTTCTCTCGTGAGATCGCTTCGGCGCGAGGACGTTGCTCGGCCGCCTGTTGGCTGGCGATCCGCCGCACGATTCGTAGCGGATGGTTGATGCGATTGATCTGCGTCGATAATTCTGCCGTCGACACGGTATCGCCGAGCACGATCCCTTTCTCGGTGATCGCGATCTGCCGAGCGGCGTAGACTCGGCCACACCCCGTCGTGTCCAGTGTGATCGGCTTGTGATAGCCCCGCGCGGTCGTCGAAAACAATCCGTCCATCCGGACCAGCAGTCGCACGTATCCATCGGAGGGCAGGAGTTGCCCGGTCACGTTCCCGTCGACGCGCGCCTGACCGATCATCCGTGTTCCCAGAATGCAGTCGTTGACCGCTTTGGATGTATTGACGAGCCGTCCGATAGCCTCGGTCACAGCTTGTTCGTCGATCCAACCGCGAATGTTGTCATGGTTGTAAAACGTCTGGATCCTGTTGATCAGCGGGGCGGCTTGGTTGGCGTCGGCGAGACCACTGAGTAACCGATCGACTTGAGCGACTTCCCCGGGGGATAAATCGTCCAGTCCACGCCGTTGCCGCGCGGCAGAGTCGCCATCCCCGCCCTCGCCATCCCCGCCCTCGAGTGCGCCGGTCTCGCTGGCGACTTTATCAATCGGTTCCGCTGAGAGGATCTCGGCCAGTGCATCGAGCTGCTTCTGGACTGACGTGATGCCTCGCTCGGGATCGGAGTAACGCAGGGCCGCGATGTAGCGTTGCACCGCACGGCGAAGCGACGTCATGGAATCCAGTTCCAGACCGGGATAGACGTCACGCAGTCGCGACTCCAGCTCAACGGCAGCGTGACCGCGTTGGGCGATCGATTTGTCACTCTGAATCGCCCCTGTCAGCGGCTCCAATTCTAAGTAGTCCAGCCACGCCGCAGCATTGTCGTCGGTCGCCCGCCGGTCCAGATACGATTTGCAATCGTCCATCGCCCTCAGCACGGCTGCCTCGGTATCGGCCAAGCTGGGCAGTTCGTCGGGATCCAATGCGACCCGGGCCCGCTCGATTTCAGCGCCGATCGAAGTATCGGGCTGATCGGCCCAGGAACTGGGAGTGAAACAGCTCGACGTCGCGACGAACCCACCCACGAAGACGGTTGCAGTGAGACAGAATTGCTTGAGCATGGGGCGTTTAGTCAAGTTGTGAGGCTGGTGGCTACCGCAGTCTAACCAATCTGCGAGCAAAAGCACGGCCACGCGGCGGCGGATTTTCAACGAATCAGCGCCACTTCAATCTCCAGTCCGGGACCAAAACCGAGCATCAGCCACGGGCGTGGGACGTCGCAGCGTACAAATTCTTCCAACACGAAACCGAGTGTGGCCGACGACATATTGCCGTGTCTGCGTAGCACGTCGCGAGAAATATCTAAACTCTCCGCCGGCAGACCGAGTGATTTCTCAACCGCGTCGACGATACGCACGCCGCCTGGATGCACCGCCCAGCCGCCGATCGATTCCACGGTCAAGTCCTGTTCCGCCAGCCAGCCCTCGAGGTATCCGGCGAGATTCGCTTGGATCAATGCCGGCACGCTCGAGCGAAGAGTCATTTCGAATCCATGGTCACCAATCAACCAGCTCATCGCGTCGCGGCTGCCGGGGATCAAGCACGACCCGGTGGCGGAAATCTCGCCCATTTCACTGTGGCCGTGATGGTCAACGAAGCGCCGACCGGCCACGATCGCCGCCGCAGCCCCGTCGGCAAACAGTGAACCGGACACAATCCGCTGGGCATCGTAACCATATTGGTAATGCAGGGAGCACAGCTCGACGCTGGCGACCAACACGCAGGCCGCGGGCTCGGCCGCCACCAGCCCCCGGGCGGTGCGACAAGCGTTGATCAACGCGTGACAGCCCATGAATCCAACCTGAATCCTCTGGGTTGTGGCCGGCAATCCGAGCTGCTCGATCAAATCAATATCGATTCCAGGAGCACAGAATCCCGTGCAGGTAACCGTGACTAAATGCGTGATCTGTTCCGCTTGGCAGCCGCTGAGCTGCATCGCGCGACCCGCTGCGGCAATGGCGAGACGCGGCGCTTCGATAGCGAAACGGTCATTGCGCGTGCGGGTGGAGGGACCGCGGGCATCCACGTTCAGGGCGTCGTAAAACGACTGGGTCGTTGCTCCTGGGGTGGGCTCCTCCAGCAACACACTGCCCCGGGTATCGACACCCGTTCTGCGGTGCAACTTTTCGACGGTATTCGCTTCCCGCTCGGTGCGACATGACATCCGCTGGGCCTGAGTCGTCGATAGCTGCCGATCGGCGTGATAACGCGGCACGGCGGACGCAATCGAAAGGAGTGATGCCATGTTGAGGTTAATCGGATCCGATGAGGATGTCACGGAAGTCTAGACACGGTTGACGCGAAAGTTGGTCCCGCCGCCAAACCACGAGTGATCGGCATGGCCAGCCAGGGCGCGTGAGTCAAACCGACGTGGGCCGCCTGTCGGAGCCATGCCGAACGCATCGCTCGGGTAACTGCACCGCAAAGGATGCGCCGCTTTCGCTGGAGTGCTCGCAATCTCGTTTGCCAGTGGTTCGCGAAATCATCCCGCGTGCTTGAGAGAGCCCACAAATCAGCGACCGCCAATCCGCTCTCGATGCCCCACGTCATGCCTTCGCCGGTCATCGGCTCAATATAACCTGCACAGTCTCCGATGGCGACGACTCGACCGCGGCCTGGCCATCGTGATCGACGCAGAGGTGGCGCAGTCATCAGTCTCGCCTCCGTTGCCAGCCACTCGCTGATTCGCTCGCCCCGGGTGCCTGAACAATCAGGATGGCTCAAAAGCAGTCCAGCCAGCCGATCGGTCGTGTCTCGTGAGTCGACTTGTTTGCTTGACAATCGCAGCGCCGCGGCGATATCGATCGCACCACCGGGCAAGCCAACCAATCCGACATATCCCTCGTCGCCGCACACCATCTGGATTTCCCCCCTTTCCAAATTCCAGTCGCGAGCGAGCGGATGCTCCCCCGGCAGGTGCGTCGCGATCCCGAGCGGACCGTGAGGTGACTGGATCCAGGGCAATTGCCAGCGGCGCGACTGCCCGGTGTCGCCGCCGCTGGGTTGGCTCCCGGAAAAATTGCCGCTCAATCCCGTCGCCACGACGACCAAATCAAATTCGTCGGTGAATTGCCAATCATCGCGTTTTTGAGAATCAATCGCTCTGCGATACCGAATGAGCGTTCGCTCGTTGTCCGTCGTGACAACCTGAGCCTCGAAAGGTTGCCACACCCGGACGCCTGCCCGGACGGCTTGCTCTACTAAAAACGTATCCAACACGCTGCGGGAGATCGCGACACCCGTCGCGATCAGCAATTGGATCTTGCTCGCACACTGAATTTCGCTCGCACGCTGAATTTCGCTTGCGCGCTCTGATGGGTTTGCGTTGGTAAGCGATGGACGCCGAGTTTGCAGATACCCCGTCAAGCGATCCGTCGGTGTACCCAACTGGCGAACTGATTCGCCCAGGCCGATTGCGCTGAGAGCCCGCAGTCCTGCGGCACCGAGACAACAGCCACAGATTTTCTCGCGCGGAAACAACGCCCGCTCGGCCAATGTCACGGTGTTTCCCAAATGAGCCAATCGAATCGCCGCCGCACCGCCCGCCACCCCGCCCCCAATTACCAGTACCCGCGAAGGAGAAGCGTTGGGAGGGGACGGCATACTTTTGCCACAAAGGGTAACGGTCGCAATAGAATTAACGCCTCGACGGGTCAGATCGATGATAGACCCTATCGCGACGGGACTGCCATGCCTCCGCCCCGCTTAACCAACGCTGAGTTCACGCAGTGTCTTGGGAGCCAACCCCGCCGAGCGGAACAATCGGCTCAGCCCGGACATGGTCTGGTGCCAGAGTAACAAAATCTCAGGCGTACCGTGGGAAATCGCGTCGGCGCGGTGTAAACCCTGCTCGCTGACGCGAATCTCCGGTGCCAACGTGAGCAGGGCTTCGACGGCGAGGTGCGCGTGGCGGTCCCCGTCACTCAAGTCCGCATCGTCGTAGATCCAAGCGTGAGCCTGCATGGTCATATCCATCAAATGCATCGCAGCCGCCTCGCGATCGATGGCTTCGACGACGACGCTGCGGGGTCCACACTGAACGTAATACTTGGCCATGTTGCGAGTCTCTTCCGTGAAAGTAGCGAATCGGGGATCAGAAACGAGCCATCGCACCGCGTGGGATGCCGTTGGGTCGACAGTGATAAGATCGCAGGCGGGTGGACACGTTTGGTCACGGTCGTAATTTCCCAGAAATATCGGCTGTCCATTTACAAAAACCCTCGACGATGCGTAAACTGTCGGGCTTTCCGTTAACCTTGCCGTCTTTGCGTACCCGTCGCCCGTGTTCGATTCCCTCTCCGAAGGCCTGCAATCCGCTTTCAAAAGTTTGTCTAGTAAGGGCAAACTGACCGAGGGCAATATGCGCGACGGCCTGAAAATCGTCGAACAATCGCTGCTCGAATCGGACGTCAGCTACAGTGTCGTGAAGGAATTCATGGCACATGTGACGGAACAAGCACTCGGCAAGCGGGTTTTGCTCAGCCTCCGACCGCACGAAGAATTGGTGCGGATCGTTCACGAGCAACTGATCGAAATACTCGGCCCCGTCGACCCGTCCCTGCACCTACGCTCGGATCGTCCGACCATCTTGATGCTCTGCGGGCTGCAAGGAAGCGGTAAAACGACGACCTGCGGCAAGTTGACGCAGATGCTCCGCGAACAGGACATTGAGCCGCTGCTCGTCGCCGCTGACCTCCAGCGTCCCGCCGCGATCGAACAGCTCAAGGTCATCGGTGAGCAACTCGGTGTCCCCGTCCACGCCGAAACCGACCACAAAGATCCCGTGAAGGTCTGCCAAAACGGCGTCGACCGGGCGCGGCGAGATGGCAACCGAGTCGTGATCCTCGATACCGCCGGGCGACTCGCCATCGACGCGGAGTTGATGGACCAGCTCAAACGAATCGACAAAAAAGTCGGTCCCGACCAGGTTTATCTCGTCGTCGACGGCATGACCGGCCAAGACGCCGTCAATAGTGCCGGAGCGTTCAACGAGGCGCTTGAGCTCGACGGCGTGATCATGACCAAGCTCGATGGCGACGCCCGCGGTGGTGCGTTGCTATCGGTCAAACAAGTCACCGGCGTCCCAATCAAGTTCATCGGTACCGGCGAACGATTCGATGCCCTCGAACCGTTCCGCCCCGAAGGCATGGCAGGCCGCATCCTGCAGATGGGCGATATGGTTGCCGCCGCCCGTGAAGCTCATCGGATCGTCGACGAGAGCGAACGGGAGTCACTCGAGGAGAAAATGGCGTCGGGCCAGTTCTCGCTCGACGATTTCAAGAACATGATGCAGAAAATCGCTCAGCCCGGGCTGATGGGACGCATGATGGGCCTGATGCCCGGCATGTCGCAGTTCAAAGAGGCGATGGACAGCGAAGAAGCCGGCGGCCAGATGAAACAGATCATCGGCGCGATCAGCTCAATGACCCCCGCCGAACGCAAAAATCCGAAGCTAATCGATGCAGCCCGGCGAACCCGCATCGCTGCTGGAGCCGGGGTTCCCTCATCGTCGATCACTCAGTTGATCAAGCAGTTCGACACCATGAAACCGGTCATGCAAATGATGTCTGGCAAGGGTGGCGGCGATCGGATGGCGATGCTGCGGCAACTGCAGAGCGGAGCCATGCCGGGCGGCGGTCTCGGCGGCGCGAAGATCAAACAATCCACTGGCAAGCGTATGTCGCCCGCCGAACGGGAAAAACAACGCAAAGAACGTGACAAACTCAAACGTAAAATGAAACGAAAACGTCGCTGAAAGCGGCCGATCAACGACAGTTCGAAATCAACCGAACCAAAATCAACGCGAAAAGTGCCTATCCGAAAAGGGGTCTGACCCTCTCCGGCGAGGCCACAAAATCAATGAAATCGAATCGCCTCCAAAGGGTCAGACCCCTTTTCGGATAGGCACTCAATATCTTTTTGGAGACTCGACCGAGATGGCTGTCAAAATTCGCATGAAAAAAATGGGGCGTACCCATCGTCCGTTCTTTCGCGTTTGTGCAATGGACCAACGCAAACCCCGCGACGGACGTGTGATCGAGGAACTCGGTTATTACGACCCGATGTGCCCCGAAACCGACGCGCGTGCTCAACTCAAGAGCGATCGCATCGATTACTGGATCAGCGTCGGTGCCCAGCCAAGCGAGAAGTGTTCCACGCTGATCAAGAAATACGGCACCGAAGGCACGCACCTCGACGCCCAACGTGAGGCCCTCGATCGGCTCGGACGCCGCAAGGACTACACGCCCGCACCCGTGACGGCCGCCCCACAGCCCAAGGCGGAAGCTCCGAAAAAGGAAGAACCCGCACCCGCTGAGGAAACGCCTGCCGAGGAGTCGCCCGCGACTCCTGAAGCCGAAGCCTCCGCGTCCGAGTAAAAGCTGCCTGGCGAGTAAAACCTAGTGAGGATTGACGTTGTTACCCTGTTCCCCGCCATTTTTGACGGGTACCTGACGCAAAGTTTGTTGCACAAGGCGATCGTCCGGGGACTGGTCGACATCCAGCGTCATGACCTGCGGCGGTGGGCCGAAAACGTACCTCATCGCAAAGTTGATGATCGTCCGTTCGGTGGCGGCCCAGGGATGTTAATTCAAGTCGAGCCGACCGTGAATTGCGTTCGCGACATCGAGTCCGATGCTGCCACCGGGGAGCACCACACCCCAATCCGCAGAATTCTGCTCACGCCACAAGGCAAGCCATTCGATCAACGTCTGGCCGAAGATATCGCCACCGGTGAGCGAATTGTTTTGCTCTGTGGCCGATACGAAGGTTTTGATCAACGGGTCCATGACATCTTGGAGCCGGAAGAAATTAGCGTTGGCGATTTCGTTCTCAATGGGGGCGAGGTCGCTGCCATGACCATCATCGATGCCGTCGTTCGGTTGATTCCCGGCGTCCTCGGTGATGAAAATAGCCATCGAGATGATTCCTTCAGTCGCGGAAATCGGCTGCTGGAGTTTCCACAGTACACCCGACCCCGCGAGTTCGAAGGACACTTCGTTCCCGAGGTCTTGCTCAGCGGTGACCATGCGGCAATTGCCGCATGGCGAGCTGAGCAAACATTGATTCGAACCAAGGCACGTCGCAGCGATTTGCTCGACGAGGCCTAAGCACATGCCGATAAGTTTTTCGACAAAATGAGCCGTTTTGGCATTAGCCGCGGTTGGCGAAGAAATTGATAACTTATCGGCAGGTGCTTAACCCATTTAACCTTTTCCAATCCAGCCAGCCCTAAACATATTAGCGAGAGCGTCATGAGCAATGCCATCATGGACATGGTCAACAAGGCCAACCTGAAAGAAGAAACCCCCAAGTTCGACATCGGCGATACCGTCGACGTGCACACCAAGATCCTCGAAGGTTCCAAAGAACGCATTCAGGTATTCAGTGGCGTCGTGATCGGCCGCTCCGGCAAGGGATCGCAAGAGATGTTCATGGTCCGCCGCATCGTTGCCAGCGAAGGTGTCGAACGCAAGTTCCCCGTCCACAGCCCACGGATTGACAAGATCGAAGTCAAACGCAGTGGCGTGACCCGCCGTGCGAAGCTGTACTTCCTCCGCGACCGCGTCGGCAAGGCCGTCCGCCTGAAAGAACGCCGCCGCGTCTAAGCTGCTGGCCTCAGTCTGAAGCTCACTCCCGACGGGCGGAGCCGTCGGTCGACAATTGTAGCCAGACGGCTCCGTCCGTCTGAGCTGAGTACGCGCTGGTTTCTCCCGACGGGC
>JBDNIG010000591.1:0-10462 GCA_041688415.1 Rhodopirellula sp.
CCGGCACCGTTGGCCATTTGCACGGTAGTGCTCATTTCGGCCGGAATCACGGTCGCGAAGGTCGTTTTGCCGAGCCCAGGGGGGCCATCGAACAGGATATGCCCCAGCGGCTCACCACGCGACTGAGCCGCGTCGATGGCGATCTTCAACCGCTCGATCACGTCCTTTTGCCCGACCATTTCGTCCATTCGGCGCGGCCGCAGCTTGCCGTCCGATTCGGGCCGCCCGGATGACTGATCGTCCGGGTCGCCCTGATCGTCGGAATCGGTCGTCGCTTCGGCAGGTTTACCAGGCGTTGGCGGGCCGGGCGGAGACGGTTTCATTGCCCGCGGCCGAGACGGACCTCGACCCCCCGACGTGTGATCGCCCAACGAGTCGGTGCGCCGCTCGGGGTCGGATTGTTGATAGATTGCTTCGCGTGCCATAATGAATTCCGTACAAACATTCTCGCCCAGCGACTGGATCGGCTCAACGCGTGAGATCGATCAAACTCCTCCGCTCGTCACTGTTTACTATAGCGGGCGAGACCCGTTTGGTGGTAGTTCAGTTCGCGAGCACATGCGGATGATGCTAGTGACCTGCCCCATCACGAAGTTGTCGGGGTGCGGAATCCTGGTAGAGTGGGGGGACAGCTGCGCCTTTCATGCTCCTGTAGCGGGCTGTCGATTGAATCGTTTTTACGAAATGAGCGTGTCAATCATAACCCGACGCGTCAGCGAGGGATGCAACCTGGTCCCTCGCTGACGCGTCGGGTTACGAAATCGACAGCCCGCGAGCGGCTTGTCGGTCTATCGTCCAATGTGAACGCAATTGTGTTTAACCGTCAGCCGAAGGCGTACGTGAGCGATGGAACGTCCGCCTGCGGCGCGGTTAAACGACCATCTCAACAGCCCTCTCGTGCCAATTTCTCGAGTCTCATCATGACGTCTGACGCCGCCCCCGATCCACCGCCATCGCTGTCCGATCCCGAATGGATCGCCCGCTACGAACCCTATTTGAAGATGCTGGCGCGGGCCCACATGCGAGCGGCGTACCGAGCCAAGATCGGGGATTCAGACATTATCCAACAAACGATGCTCGCGGCGGTTGGTGCGATCGATCAGTTTCGCGGATCCACCGAGGCGGAGCTGCGGGCGTGGTTGCGGCAGATTCTCGTGCGACAAATCTGCCACCTCGACCGCGACCTGCATCGCGACAAACGCGACGTCCGTCGTGAGCGTTCGATGGAGCAAAAACTAGCCCAATCCTCCATGCGGCTCGAGGGTTTGTTGGCAGCCGATCAAGCGACACCGAGCCAAGTGGCGGTCGTCGGAGAAAATGTCACGGCGCTGGCCGCGGCCGTCGAGCGACTCCCGGAAGGCCAGCGACAAGCGATTGAACTGCATTATCTCGAAGGCTTGAAACTGGCCGAAGTTGCCGAAGTGCTCGAAAAATCGACCGGTGCCGTCGCGGGATTGCTGCATCGCGGGATGAAGCAACTGCGTGCTGACTGGACCACATCGCGGTACGGAGACGGCTCACCATGAGCGAACAAGTGGGGAAGGACGAACTGCCCGATGAGGACCGCGAGGATCTTGTTAGCGAGGACAGCGAACATGACGTCAATTTTGACGATGATGAGGATGCGTTCTCACTCGAAGAACTCGGGGCCGCCTACCAGCACCTCGTCGGCGATGGGGAAACCAGTGACCACGGGGGCGGGCTGGAAATAGGTGAAGTACTGCAGCGCGAACACCTCGTCGCCGCCCAGGCCAGCAGCCACAACGGCACGGAAGCGGATGCAGATGCTGATTCAGCACACTCAGGAGATTCATGGCGGGCCGACGAGGTCGACCAACCGACCGAAGAAATCGCAGTGTCCCCCGAAGCGATCATCGAAGCGGCCTTGTTCGTCGGCAACCCCAATGGAAAAGGAATAACGGCTGCGAGACTAGCTTCCATCATGCGCGGCATGACTCCCGAGGAAGTCATCGAGACCATTGATCATTTGCAAGCGTCCTACCGCACTCACCGTCAAGGCATTCGGATCGCGGAAGATGAAACCGGGTACCGGCTCGTCGTTGCACCGGAGGTCGAATCGATCCGCCACGTCTTTACGGGCAAGGTGCGAGAAACCAAACTCGCCCAAGCAGCGATCGAGGTACTCGCGATGGTGGCCTACCAGCCCGGCATCACCGCCGCGGAATGCACCGACAAACGAGGCCGCGATAGCGGCCCGCTACTCAACCAAATGGTCCGCCGCCGGTTGATCGAAATGAAACGCGAACCCGTTACGACACCGGGGGCATCCGCATCGTCGACTTCGGCCGAATCAACCTCAGCTAAGAAGAAATCGCAACCAAAGTTGGTGTCAAAATTCTATCCGGCCGAACGGCTGCTGGTGCTACTCGGCCTCGACTCCCTCGACGACCTACCCCAGGTCGAAGAAGTACACCTGGAGTAAGGGATTCCTGCGGTGACGGCTTGCACCAACGACTCAGTGACGGACGTGTTAAGCTAGGCGTCCAAACAAAATAAACCGCTAGCTTGGTCGATGGTGACCGCACGATCTCATTTGATGTGCTCCTCCCCTGTCCACTCGATTCGCTGGCACTTTCGTCACGCTGCAAGGGGCATTTTTGGCCCTGAAAAGACTCCGCACGCAGCGTTTTTTGGCTCCAATGTTTCACTGCCGCTCAGGTGGCTTCAACGAAAGCTCGCGATGAAAACTCTACTTTATGCGTTGTTGATTAGTATCAGTTTGTTGTCGGCAGAACTGTCGGCGGCTGAGCGGGAATCTATCTCGCTGGACGAGGCGACTCGGCAGCGTTGTCTGGACATTTTGCGATCCGGGCTGCGAAGCGATGAGTTCTGGCCGTCGATTCATGCGGCCGAGGGACTGACCCTGGCTGGCCACGGCGACGAAGTCATCGACTATCTGACCGACAAACTCCCGGCAGAAACGGACGATCAAAAGCGCTGCGGGATTGCTCGTGAACTGGTGCGAGCCGGTGATAAAGCTCGAGCCAGTGTGATGCTGGACATTCTTGCGGGCGACGATCCCCACGGTCACATTCACGCCGCCGAGAGTCTGTACAAAGTGGTCGAAATTGGTGACGGAACGGTGATGCGAAAGGCGTTCGCGACCACCGACAACGTGCGACTGAAGCTGATGGCCGCCGCCGCACTGGGGCGTTGCGGCAATCCAGATGCGATGCAGTTTCTCCGCGAATCGTTAAGCAGCAAAGACCCGGAAGTGTTGCGAATTGCGGTTTGGATTCTGGGACGGATTGGAAACACGTCGGACATCCCGAAGATCAAGGCTCAACTGCCTCGGTGTGAAGATGCACTGCTGAAGGCGTATGTTCATCATTCGTTGGCAGCGTTGGGTGATGCCGACGGCCTCAAAGTACTGGCGACGAACCTGCACGATCAAGACCCGGTCGTGCGAACGTATGCCGCCACGTTTGCCGGGGACGCCTGGGCCACCGGCGCCGCGGATTCCTTGCAGCAACTTCTGGACGACGAGAACGCAGACACGACTTATCGAGCGGCGCAGTCGTTGCTGGTTTTGAGCGGTGCGGTGCCCGAACCGGCCGACGCTGACGTTTCGGCCCTCGTGTATCAAGCGACGCCCGAGCACCCTCGTTACACCGAAGGCTCGATCGTTGCGTTGAATGATGGTTCGCTGTTGTTCGCGGTCACCGAATTTCACGGCAGCGGCAGCGATTTCGCGAAGGCTCATATCGTGGGACGCCAGTCCACCGATGGCGGCCGGACGTGGTCGGCGTCTCGCGTGCTGCAGGCCAATACGGGCGGGATGAATGTGATGAGCGTGACGCTACGGCGGTTGGCCGATGGTTCGATCGCCATGTTCTATCTGCAGAAAAACAGTCACAGCGACCTGACGCCGTACCTGCGAATCTCCACCGATGAAGCGAAGACGTTCGGAGATCCGGTGAAGGTGTCTTCCGCCAGCGGTTACCACGTTGTTAATAACGATCGCGTCACGACATTGTCGACCGGACGTCTGTTGATGCCCGCCGCGTCGACACCGGATGTGGCGAGCGACAATCACTTTCAATCGCATTGTTTTCTATCCGATGACGGAGGCAAAACGTGGCGGGACGGTAAAGGAAAGGTGGATGCGGACAAACGCGGAGCGATGGAACCGGAGGTGGTCGAATTGAAGGATGGCCGGATCATGATGCTCGTCAGGACGCAGTTGGGTTATCCGGGCAAAGCGTATTCGGACGATGGCGGAGACACCTGGGGACCCATGACCTCGCTAGGAGTGCAGGGACCGGAAGCTCCGGCGACCGTGCGGCGTATTCCGTCGACGGGAGATCTGTTGTTGATCTGGAACAACACCTACACAGCCGGCGCGGGTCATGGCGGTGAGCGAACTCCGTTGACGGCGGCGGTATCGAGTGATGAAGGCGAAACGTGGACGGTGGTGGACAATTTGGAATCCGATCCGAGCCGCACGTTTTCGTACATCAGTCTGACGTTTGTACACGGCCGAGCGGTGATGAGCTATTGGGACCAGGACAAAGCCGGGTATTCGTGCCGATTTCGATCGCTGCCCGTTGATTGGTTTTATCGATGATCAGGGCCCGCGAAAAAAGTTTTTAATACTCGACAATTTCGCTTGACATTGGTGTGTTTCGGGATTCCACTGTGATCAGTGGGGCTGTCAGCATCCCTTCCTGAATGTGTGGTGGTAGCGATATTTCTATTTCACCAGCAACACGGCTTGGCCTCACCCCTACCTAACTCCATCCCACCACTTGCCGCTGCGCCTCAACTTGGGAGCAGGCGAAGCACTGACGGTCGTAGCGATCACCCACCAAGCGTTTCGTCGTGCCTGATAATTCCCCGAGGGTCTTGACGACTTTCGCGACCGGCGGAATCGACAATGATTGGTTCTCGCGTCTCCTGCACCCCTTAAAGTACACAATGTCACTTGGGTTTGTTCGGTTTCGAGGATTGTTTCGCGCCAACAGGTTCAAAATTTCATCCCCCGCAACGAGGTTTGTTCGATGAAGATCCGAGTGCTTTTCCATTTTGCGTTCATCGTCCTGATCACGAGCGTCGTCTTCGTTCGTGGCGACGATAGCCAGAAACAGCCCGACGCGACTGCGAAACCGGAGACAAGCGTCGCTGCGGAGGCAAGTGCGAGAGCTGCCTACGATGCGGCCGAAAAAGTGGCTCGGGAGGCAGAGGCGGCAGTTGGTCCGTTGCAGAGCGAAGCGAAGAAAGCAGACACCACTTATGCGGACGCCAGGAAAGTGGCGAACGAAAAGCGCGCGAAAGCGACACGTGCCAAGAACCTGGCGGGCGAACCAGGCATCAAGGAGCTGCAGCAAGCCGAGGCGGCAGTGCCCGCTGCGATCGCCGCACTCGACGAAGCGACCAAGGCCAAGCCTCCGCTGGACACAGCCTTGGCCGCCGCGAAAGAGGCTGCGTTGCCGCTGCAAACGACCTTCGATGCCGCTGAGAAAGCCGCTCGTGCGGCAGAAGCCATCGCAAAAACCGCCCTCGATGCGGCCAATCAACTCGCAACCGATGCCAAGAACGCTGCGAACCAAGCGGCCGCCAAACGCAGAGCGGCTGATGCTGCGAAAACCGCTCTCACTCAGGCGCAGCGGATCGCACAGCAAGCCCAAGCTCGAGCCTCCGACATCGCCCAGAAATTGGCCGAGCAAGAGCCGCCAGCAGCCACGGATGATTCGCAAAATAAACCCGATGCTGCGGCAGAGCGGTTGGCCAAGTTGACGGCGCAAAAGAAGATGGCCGACGACCTCTTGGCCAACGTCACGGGCAGGGTGGCCAGCGCCACTGCGGCGGCGGCGGAAGCCGAACGGGTGGCTCAGGAATTCGCCAAGATCGCCCAGGAGAAACAGCAGGCGTCCGCACACGCAGAGGCCAAGCGCAAAGCCGTCGCTGACACCACGGCAGCCTTAGCTCAAGCAAAGGAAAAGGAGAAAGAACAGATCGATGCCGCCACCGCTGCGCACCAGGCGGCGATCGACGCAGCCGGGAATCTCGTCGAACTCGATCGTGCCAGCACTGCGGCTGCTGCCGATGCCGGGGCCAAGCGAAAAACGGCCAACGAGGCCAAGGCAGTTCTGAATCCGGTGCAAAAGACCCTCGATCAAGCGAGGAAAAAAGCATATACTGCCACGCAAAACCTAACTCGCGCCGAAGCACGAAAGAAGGCTGCCGAAGAGGGGCTGGTAAATTTGAAAACGCGGATCGCTGCTGCCAAGGAATCACACGTCGCCGACGAAGCGGCCGCCGTCGCAGCAGAAGCCACTGCGGTCCCGCTGCAAGCCGAAGCCGATCGCACCCGTGCGGCACATGCCGAGGCAGTGAAGGTGGCCTTCGACAAACGCGGCTTGTCCGATCAGTCGAAAACGGTGCTGTACCGCATCGTAGCCAGCGACAAGGTGCCAACAGTGATGGAGAGTGCTCAGCCGCCACAACCCGCCGGACGGATCGACGAGATTGTCTTTGCAAAATTGAAGTCGTTGGGTATCCAGCCAACGCTCTGCTCCGACGCGGTGTTTATCCGTCGTGCCTATCTCGACCTGACCGGCACCCTGCCATCTGCCGAAGCGGCCCGCGCGTTCATCCAGAATGCCAGCCCGAACAAACGCGTCGCACTGATCGATCACCTGCTCGACCAGATATCACACGTGCATTACTGGACGATGAAATGGTGCGATATCCTGCGAGTCAAAGCCGAGTTCCCCGTCAAGCTCTGGCCCAACGCAGCCCAGGCGTATCATCGCTGGGTGTGGGAATCGATCGCGCGCAACAAACCGTACGATCAATTCGCCCGCGAGCTACTCACATCGAGCGGCAGTAACTACCGGGTTGGCCCGGTTAACTTTTACCGTGCGATTCAAGACAACACTCCCGGCGACATCGCAATGTCGGTCGGCTTGACACTCATGGGCACACGTGTCGGCCGCTGGCCAGAAGATCGCCGCACGAACATGGAAGTCTTCTTTTCGCAGGTTGGCTACAAGCCTACGAGCGAGTGGAAAGAAGAGATTGTGTTTTGGGATCCACTGCACACGACTGCCGTGCCGAGCAGCATCGCAGCGGGAATCGCCAACATTGCCAAGTCGGTTACCGCGACCAATCAAATCGCACAGGCTTTTGCAGAACCGCTGAGTGAAAACGGGCCGCTCGAAGTCGTCTTCCCAGACGGCAGCAAGGCAACGATCCCAGCGGATCGAGATCCACGCGAGGTGTTTGCCGATTGGTTGATTCAGCCAGAGAATCCTTGGTTTACCAAATCGATTGTCAACCGCACCTGGGCGTGGGCGATGGGCCGCGGCATTATCAACGAGGCCGACGACATTCGGGACGACAACCCCGCGAGCATCCCGGAACTGCTGAGCTACCTGGAGCAAGAATTGGTTTCGCACGGCTATGACACCAAACATCTCAAGCGACAAATATTTACATCGACGACCTACCAGTTTTCATCGATTCCAAGAGTGCAAACACCAGAAGCGGAAGCCAACTTTGCCAGCTACAAACTCAGGAGAATCGGAGCGGAAGTGTTGATCGATGCCGTGAACAACATCACGGGAAGTTCGGACCTGTACACCAGTGCGGTGCCGGAACCCTTCACGTATATCCCGAAACAGATGACAGCGGTGGCATTGGCCGATGGCAGTGTCACGAGTTCCTTCCTCACCTTGTTTGGGCGTTCGGCGCGAGCCACGGGAATGGAGAACGAGCGAGTCAGCGAACTGGCCTCGCCGCAGTGGCTGCACATGCTCAACTCGACCACGATCCAGAACAAACTGCAAAACGGTCCAGCGCTCGCAGCGATCGTCTCCTCAGACGGCAAGTCGAACGAAATTACTGAGCAGCTTTACTTGACAATTCTCTCGCGACTGCCGAGCGAGGACGATGTCCGGGCCGCCGAGGAATATGCCAAGACCGGAGTGACGAAAGGACGTGACGTTTGGCTCGATCTGGCCTGGGCGTTACTGAACAGTCCCGAGTTTCTCATGCGACATTGATTGATGCCCATAAACGATTTCCCACACCACGCTAGCGGCCTGTTGGTTTACTAACGCGACGCGTAAGCGAGGAGCGACATTCCGATCCTCGCTTACGCGTCGGGTTGGTAATTTGCCGCTGATTTCCGAAGACTATTCTCCCTACCACGTAAGAGGAAGACCGATGAGACCTGAAAAGAAGACTCGAAAACACCCTTCGGACGATCCGTCGCACGTTTCTCGGCGACAGGCTTTGCGACGCGGGGCGGTGGGCACCGCGAGTGTGCTTGCTGCGGGCGCTTTGAACGCTCGCGTCGTCGCGGCTGAACCCGAGAAGGCACCGACGCCTGCGCAGACCCCGGCCGATGAAAAAACGACGCGCGACGCAGCGGCCAAGGCGAAAGTCAAAAAAGGTCAGGCGAAATCGATCATCCAGATCTTCTTGTGGGGCGGCATGTCGCACAATGATACCTGGGATCCGAAGCCGGGATCGGGATACGACTACCTCGGTGAACTCGATAAGTTCGTCCCCACGAATGTGGATGGAACACAACTCAGCTATCTGTTCCCAGAAATGGCCAAGCAGGCTGACAAGTACTCCTTGATCCGCAGCATGATGCATGGCAACAACGGTCATGAGACAGCTCAGTATTTGATGCAGACCGGGCACATAGCGGGCGGACGGCTGGCCTACCCCAGTGTTGGTTCGATCGTCGCCTACTTCAAGCAGGATGAGTACAAGGGATTGCTGCCACCGAACATCGTGATGCTACGAGCCGCCGGGCGATTCTCCGAAGAAGGTTTCCTGGGGCCAGCGTATAAACCATTCGCCACCGGTGGCGATCCCAACGCGGCTCGTTTCGAGGTCGAGGGGATCGTCAACAAGGGCATCAATGATCGGCGGCAAAAGGCACGCCGTGAATTGGTCGATAAGGTCAACCTGTTGGGCTACGGCATTGCGGACGCACCCGCCATGGCCGCCGCCGAAGAGGCACGAGAGAATGCCTACGGGTTGATCCTCGGCAGGGGCCGGGAGGTCTTCAATCTGAAAAACGAACCCAAGGCGCTGCGAGATCGCTACGGGCGCAACACCTTCGGTCAAGAATGTTTGGCCGCGCGGCGGATGGTCGAAGCCGGTGTACCCTACATCACCATCAGTTTCCCCGGTGGTTGGGACACACACTCCAACCACTTCGCAACGATGAAACGCCAGTGTCCGATCCTCGATCAAGGAGTCGCCACACTGCTGGCCGACCTCAGCGATCACGGGCTGCTCGACAGCACAATCGTGTGGTGTACCGGCGAGTTCGGCAGAACGCCCAAGGTCGACTGGGAACCACCGTGGAACGGTGGACGTGGCCACTATGGGAAGGTGTTTTCCGTGTTGGTCGCAGGCGGTGGATTCAAGGGGGGCCATGTCGTTGGATCATCCGATGAAAAAGGCGAAAACGTTCATGAACGTCCTGTCTATCCCGCGGACCTGCTCGGCAGCATGTATCTACTCGCCGGTATCGACGCCGACGCCAAGCTGCCTCATCCCCTCGGGCTCGATGCACGCGTCTTGGACGTCGAAAACGAGAAACAAAAGTCCGCCGGTATGCTCGAGGAGATCATGTAAAGATCGTTTGATCTATAAGTGTCCCATTCCCCCGTAGCGAAAGTCGCTAAGACTCTCGAAATGCGGGGTGGCCGAAACTCTTGGCGAGTTTCGCGACGACATTGATTTACCGAACGACCCTAAGCGAGAAAACTATGAACCGATTCAAAACACACCTCTGCCTGTGTCTGGCCTGTGTGATGGCCACCGCAAACTCGGCCCAGGCGCAGAGCCAGTACATCGGCTACGTCTATCCGGCCGGTGGCCAGCAGGGCACGACCTTTCCTATCCGACTCGGCGGCCAGTCGCTGATTTACCCTACGGAGCTGGTCGTCAGTGGTGACGGCGTTTCCGCCCGCTTGGTTGACTACTACCGAGTCATGAACAACCAAGAACTGGGTTTACTCAGACAACAACTCAACGAACTGAAAAAGAAGGACTCGGCCGTTGATGAGATGATGGGCTCGATGATGTCGATGCAGGAGTTGCCAGCGATGGCCGGTCCACCGGGATCGCGGCCAGGCACAGCAGGGGACCCCGGTGATTCGCCGCCATCGGAGCAGGAAAGTGCCAAGCAAACCCTCATCAAACGAATCGAACAACGCTTCGCCGAAGACGAACGTACCGCTGCCGTTCGTGCGCACAGGGAACTCGTCTTTGCCGAAGTCACGGTGGCTCCCGACGCTGCTCCTGGCCCGCGAGAAATCCGCGTGATCACCAAACGTGGCATCTCCAATGCCACGCCGTTCCACGTCGGCCAGGTACCCGAAGTCGCTCGCACACCGATGAAGACCTCCAAGTTGCCGGTGCTGGGCAAGGAGAAACTCGCGCAGCGAAAAAGGCCGCCCGAAGAAGAGGA
>JBDNIG010000592.1:0-26654 GCA_041688415.1 Rhodopirellula sp.
CCCGACGCGTCAGCGAGGGATCCGCCATTGGATGCATAACCCGACGCGTCAGCGAGGGATCCGCCATTGGATGCATCATAACCCGACGCGTCAGCGAGGGATCCGCCATCGTAGTCTCGCATCTTGCTGATCAGGTGCATCAGGAACAGCAGCGATCCGTCACTGACTCGCGGTAGCCCCGGGCCAAAGCGTCCATCAAAGCCTTTCAGTTTGTGCTCATCTTTGACGACGCCTTCGATTTTTTTCCAGTCGACTCCGAAGGGTGGATTGGAGAGCATGTAGTCGAATTTGTCGGCGTAGAGTTGGTCGTCGCTGAGCGTATTGCCCAGTTTGATGCGGCTGACGTCTTGGCCTTTGATCAGCATATCGCCTTTGCAGATCGCGTAGCTCTCGGGGTTGAGTTCCTGACCGAAGGCTCGCATGACGGCTTCGGGATTCAGTTCGTGGACGTATTCCATACCACTGGAAAGAAACCCGCCCGTTCCCGCCGTGGGATCGTAGATGGTGCGGATAATGCCGGGCTGCGTCAGAGCGTCGTCGTCTTCCATGAAGACCAGCGAGGTGGTGAGCCGGACGATGTCCCGCGGCGTGAAGTGCTCTCCAGCGGTATCGTTGCTGGATTCGGCAAACCGCCGGATGAGTTCCTCGAAGACCAGGCCCATGTCGTGGTTACTGATCGCTGCGGGGCTGAGGTCGGTCAACGCGACCTTCTGGACGACTTTGTACAGCAGGTTCGCGTCCTGCAACTGCCCAATGAACTCGGCAAATTTGAAGTGCTCGAATATTTCGCGAGCGTCGGCAGAGAAGCTGTTGACGTAGGTGGTCAGGTTCGTTTTGATGTCCGCACCACCCAACTTGGACATGTCCATCGGGGACGTGTTGTAGAACGATTGCTTGGCAGCTTTGAGCAGAAACTTCTCGCGAGCCTCCTCTTCGAGATTCGCCATCACCCGCAGTTTTTCGACTTGGGCGAGCACCTTCGGCTTGGTCGCTTCCAAGACGCATTCCAGACGCCGAAGAATCGTGAATGGCAGAATGACTCGCCCGTATTGGGATTGCCGGAAATCACCGCGGAGCAAATCGGCCAGCGACCAGATATAGGCGGCCGTCTGAGAAAAATGAGTCGTCATGAAACGTCTTGTTTCTGTGTTGGTGAAGAGGCTGGCTCCCATCGAACCCGAAGAATATAGCGGCTCAATCGGAACGCGTCATCGATCGCCTCTTTCAGAAACTCCACGACGCCGCATCGACGCCCGGCAAGCCGAGGAGGGATACCTGAGGCCTCAAATAGATATCACGTCCCGCGATGGTGACAACGGATCGTCCGCTGATGTGATAGCGAAAGGCAGGTGCTTTGGCTTTCGGTCTGGCCACGATGTGGAACTCCCGTTTGGAAGCTGTACCAGTCAACTAAGACCGTTTTTCGGTACAGATTCAGGTTTTGAACGGGTTCGCACGTCGGATGACGGTAACGCGCAGGAGCGTTTCGACCGATAAATTATGATGTTTTCTTCAATACGCCCGGCGGGATTCGAACCCACAACCTTCGGCTTCGGAGGCCGACGCGCTATCCAATTGTGCCACGGGCGCGGCAGGAAGGTGGGCTCAGTGTGACGCAAACGGGGTGCTTTCGCTAGGGTGCATTTTGCCTCCGCTTGCGTTGCCAGACGTCAAAATCCACAATCAGGGCCAGTTGACTGTTCCCGTTCCCGCTTCACTTTCTGAATCATTCGATCCGCTGTGGCTAACTCACCCTCCCAGACTTCCGAAAGCACCATCTCCGACTTGACCGATCCCCATGCGGCACGGCGACACAAACTCGAGGAGATCGTCCGGCGGGGAATCGATCCGTATGGTCAGCGTTTCGATGATCGACAGTTCGTTGAGGAATGCCGCGACCGGATCGGCGAAATTCGCTTTCGCACGCAGGCGGGCGAGTCGCTCGAACTGCCGGACGTCGAGAGTCCCGAGGTGGATTACCGGCAGTGGAAAACCGACCATGGTCCTGGCGAAGAAACCGGGCCCAAGGTTCGTGTGGCCGGCCGCATCATGCTGGCTCGCCCCACGGGCAAGTTGATCTTTATCAATCTGCGCGACTGGACCGGTGACATCCAGATCTTCGTCGGCAAGAAACAGGTCGGAGAAGAGGACTTCGATCTTGCGAAACTATTCGATCTCGGCGACTTGATCGGCGTCGAAGGCCGCTTGGGCCGGACCAATACCGGTGAACTGACGGTGTTCGCGGAAAAGCTGTTTCTGCTGTCGAAAATGCTCGAAGTACCGCCGGAAAAGCATGCGGGGATGACCAACGCGGACTTGCGGCAACGCATGCGATACGCGGATCTCGCGTTCAATGACGGCGTCATGCAGACTTTTCTCGACCGTACCAAAATCATTAAGAGCGTGCGATCGACCCTCGATGATCGTGGCTTCTGTGAGGTCGAAGGGCCGACCCTGCATACGATCCCCGGTGGTGCGGCGGCCCGACCCTTCGAAACGCATCACAATGCCCTCGACATGGGGCTGACGATGCGGATTGCCCTCGAGCTGCACCTGAAACGGTTGATGGTCGGCGGGATGGAACGCGTCTATGAAATGGGCCGCGTCTATCGCAATGAGGGATTGTCGCCCCGGCATAACCCCGAGTTCACCATGATCGAAATCTATCAGGCCTATGGTGATTATGAATCGATGATGGAACTGACCGAGCGGATTATCTGTGACGCGATCGATAAGATCGGTGGCGGGTACGAGCGTGAATTCAATGGCCAGAAGGTCGACTTCACGCCTCCGTTCCAACGTGCGACCTACGCGGAACTGTTTGAAAAAGCGACCGGCGTTGACCCGTCCGACGAAGCCGCGGTGATGGAATTGGCGGGCCGGCTGAAAATCCAGGCCGCTGGCAAGCACCCGGACGTGGTCCGCAACGAGATCTTTGAAGAGCAGGTAGAAGACTCGCTGCACGGACCCATCTTCGTCATCGACTATCCCGCTAGCATCTGTCCGTTGACCAAACGCAAACGCGATCATCCCGAAATTGCCGAGCGTTTTGAATTGTTCATCTGCGGCATGGAACTATCCAACGCCTACACGGAACTGAACGATCCCGATCTGCAAGAGGAGTTGTTCAAAACCCAGCTCGCTGGACTCGATGACGAGGATTCGATGGCCAGAATGGATCACGATTTCGTCCGCGCCCTGCGTTACGCGATGCCGCCCGCTGGCGGATTGGGCATTGGTATCGACCGGCTCGTGATGGTGCTCACCAACAGCAAGTCGATTCGGGACGTGATTCTGTTCCCGATTTTGCGGCCCGAGTGAGCCGAAATCGCTGCGATCCTCTGAGGATCAAACTACTGCATGATTGGCAGTGTTCTTAGCGTTCTAGCTCGGCGGTGGCCGGTTGATCGTATTTGGGCTCAAACGCGGGTGATGTCATTTTACTATCGCTGAGCGTCATGATCACGAACAGCCCAACAAACACGAACGATGACAAGAACACCACGATGTTGAAGGGTTTATCGAAGGCTAAGTGCATGAAAAAGGCGCCCACCAACATCGCCTTCATCGTTGCAATCGCCATCACGATTGCGATATCAAAGCTACCGAGGTTGAGGTTCGCCTGCGCGACGGTGATGATGGTTAACAGCACCAGGGCGAAGAACACCGAAAGCAGGGCCCACACGGGCAAGGGGTGGGCAAAATCGGTACCGTCGTCGGAATGTCCGTGAGCAGCCATGGAATTGGTATCTAAGGAAATGATGGGTGAATCGTCTTTCAGGCATGACAGCCTGACCGGAGGCAAACTTGAGTTTGAGATCTCGAGGGATTTCTCAGCGGATCAGATACAGTAGCGGGAACAGGTAAATCCAAATCAAGTCAACCAAGTGTCAGTATAAACCGATGTAGTCGACGGGACCAAAGTATTGGCGGTTGAAGTCTTTCCGGACCGCTCTGACGAGCAACCATACGAGCACACCGATACCACCGAGGATGTGGATCGCGTGGACGCCGGTCATGCAGTAATAGATTCCAAAGAACACACCAGCTTGGCGTCTGGTTTCGACGCTTCGCTCGATCCGTTCAATGCCCGTGTCGACGTCCGCTCCCGGCGGAACAATCTTACCGGAAGCCAGTTCGGCTTGCTTCTCCTTGGCCACCAACATCGCCTTGGCACCCGTATTGAGATCACTCTCAGCGAGTAACTCGACTGCGACGTCATCGCGGCGAGCGTCGAAACTCATCGGCTCGGCGTAAGTTGGGGCGATATCCGCGACCGCATCGCCGCCTGGAGCTTGCTCGATTGCCTCGTGTTGGGCACTCGCGTGAACCGCTGCCACGTGCTCACCGCTAGCATGCTCTTCACTACCGGTGAGAATCATACCCAGGCCCACACCACCGAAGAAGCTCAAGCAGACAACGATCAGGGGCTTCGCAACGGCGAACTGAAACTGGTTGTCCTTTACCTTGGCAACGATCGCCCAGATGACGACGCCAATCAGCGCCACCAGGAATGGCGCACACAAAAAGTACAAACCGTGGGTGAGGAAGTAGGCGGCGTTCTCCGAAAACCCATGCTGCGAGACGATTTGATCCACCGTCGGGTGGGGGTTGGATTCGTCATAGAAGTAAGCGCCCGGGAAGAGCAAACCCATGCCCCATTTATGCGAATACTCGATCGTCTTGACGCCGAGGAAGATCATCGCACACGACAGTGTGCTGGCGATCATCGCGACGAGTTTCGTGTGCTCTTCGGTCTGGGCACAGCGAACCGCCCATGCCATGGTCAATGAACTGAACAGTAGAACCCCGGTGTTGATCGCACCGAGTTTCGTATCGAGAAACTGGCTCGATCCCACGAAAATTTCGGGGCGAAGCATACGAAACATCGCGTACGCACAGAACATCCCGCTGAAGAACAAAATTTCCGTAGTCAGAAATAACCAAATCCCCAACTTGCCACTGTCGTACTGTTGTTCCGGCGTGTCGAAGTGGTGCGCTAGCCATGCGGGATGATCATGGTCGTGACCATGCGCGTCATGAGCTTCTGTTTCAGAGGGAAGTGTGTCGATGGTTGCCATGTGCCGAAAACCGTTCGCTAGGTAACCGCCCAAATTGGGCGACCGCGGTTGATGTGTTCAGGATAAAAGCGGCGAGCACGAAATGCTCGCCGGTGAAGATGTCGGTGCTGATTAATGGTGAGCGGGTTGTTCGCTCGGCTGCTCTTCGGGAACCAGCCTGCGTGGCGGTTCCGTAATAACATACCGCTCGTTCTCAGCATCCCACGCGATGTGATGGAAATCATAGGGATCACCCACGACTGGCGGACGCTCGAAGTTATAGTATGGCGGTGGGCTCGTGCAACTCCACTCGAGCGTCGCACCGCCCCATGGGTTGGCCGGAGCCCGCTTGCCCTTGGCCAACGATATCATCAGTATGACGAGAGCGTAAAGCAGCCCGCAACCGAGCAGCAAGGCACCGTAGGTACTCAATTGATGCAGGAATGCGAACTCGGGATCATAGGTTGCATAACGTCGCGGCATGCCGCGACTGCCTAGCACGAATTGAGGCAAGAACGTTAGGTTGAAGCCGAGGAAGACGAGCAAAGCCGCAATTCGACCATGAAAGTCGTTGTACATTTTGCCAACCAGTTTTGGCCACCAGTGGAACACACCGCCCAAGAATGCGATTAATGTTCCGCCGACCATCACGTAGTGAAAGTGAGCGACGACGAAATAAGTGTCGTGCAGGTGCAGGTCCGTCGCCAACGTTCCCAAAAACAATCCCGTCAGCCCACCGATCGTGAACAGGAAGATAAACGAAATCCCGTAACACATTGGCGTCGTCAGGCTGATCGCACCTTTGTACATCGTGGCGACCCAGTTGAAGACCTTGATCGCTGATGGGATCGTAACGGTGAACGTCAACGCCGAGAAGATAATCGTGCTCAGCGAGCTCATGCCCGAGGTGAACAGGTGGTGGCCCCATACGAGGAAGCCAAGCAGCGCGATCGCGATCGAGGAGTAAGCGACGAACCGATATCCAAAAATATGCTTGTGACTATGCACGCTAATGATTTCGCTGATGATGCCGAAGGCTGGCAAAATCATGATATACACGGCTGGGTGGCTGTAGAACCAGAAGAAGTGCTGGTAGGTAACAGGGTCGCCGTTGTATTCGGGATCAAAAATCCCAATGTGCATGGTCCGTTCGGCGATCAGTAACAACAACGTGATACCGAGGACGGGCGTGGCCAACACCTGAACGATGCTCGTCGCGTACGTCGACCACAGGAACAGCGGCATCTTGAACCAGGTCATGCCTGGCGGACGCATCGTGTTGATGGTGACGATGAAGTTCAAACCGGTGAAAATCGAGCTGAAACCGAGGATGAACGCACCCATTGTCGCAAGGATGACCGAGGTGTCCGTCGTCGTGCTGTACGGTGTATAGAACGTCCAGCCCGTATCCAACCCAGTGCCTAGCATTGCGGTCACGAAGAATATCGCTCCAATGCACCAGAGATAAAAGCTGCTTAGGTTCAATCGCGGAAACGCTACGTCTTTGGCACCGAGCATGATAGGCACGAGGAAGTTCCCGAGCGCCGCCGGGATTGCCGGAATGACGAACAGAAACACCATGATCGCCCCGTGCAGGGTGAACACTTGATTGTACAAGTTGTTCCCCTCGGGCCCGGTAAAGAGCATCCCGTTGGGATCGAGCAGGTGCAGCCGAATGCCGAGCGCGAGCAAACCGCCGACGAAAAACGAGGTGACCACTCCCACCAGGTACATCAAGCCGATCCGCTTGTGATCGAGCGTGAAGATCCAGCTCAAAATTCCCGAGGAGTTCGTCAGGTAGTTTTCTCGATCGGTTGGGTAACCGGGGTCTCGAATGGACATGGCGGGGTTGTCCTTGGTAAGGGCGATCGAACTTAAAACGAATAAGGTGGCAACGGACTAAGTAATCAAGTCTCTCGGTCGAGAGAAATTTTGACGAGGTTCGCTGGGCGGTAGTTGTCTTGCTTCGCGAGATCACGAAGCGGGTGTTGTTTCGGCTTTCGTCGTGTCAGCATTTTCTGCATCAGAGCTTTCGGCTGCGGGACTTTTCGCCGCCTCACCCTTGGCGCTGAGGGTTTTCAGGAACTCAATAATCGATGCAATGTCATCGTCGCTGAGTTGTCCCTTGAATGTCGGCATCACGGGTGAATACCCAGCAACGATTTTGGCTTTCGGTTCGAGGATGGACTCGCGGATGTAGTTGTCGTCGGCGAGCACTTCGCCACCGGACGTCATCGCATGTTTGAACCCATAGACGTCTTTAAACGAAGGGCCGGTGAAGCCATCTTTGGTGCCGTCGAGCGAGTGGCAGTTTGCACACCCGCGTCGATTGAAGAGCGTTTGTCCCCAATCGACCATGGAAACTTCGCCGCGAGAGCTATTCGCTTTGATCCAGGCGTCGAGTTCCTCTTGCGTCTCATGAATGACCACTGCCGTTTGCATCTGTGAGTGGTCTTTCCCGCAATACTCGGCGCAGTACAGGTCATAGAACCGGTAGCCCTCTGGTGTGAATTGGTATTTGTCGTAGTCCCACGTGCCACTGCCCTCGCTTTGTTTGGTAGCTTTTGCGAGTTCTTCGTCAGAAACTTTTTCGCTCGCCACAATTGCCTTGAACCACAGGTAATTATAGCGGCCCGGCACGATGTCTTTCTTGACCCGGAAAGCGGGGACAAACAGTGCGTGAATGACGTCGCTGCTGCGCATCGACAGTTTGGTCGGTTCATCTTTGACAACGTGCAATTCGTTGTGGAACGTCCCCCCACCGTAATCGAATGTGAAGTTCCATTTTTGAGCCTGCACACCGATGTCGTACGACCCTTCTGGTGGTGTCCGCATATCGAGGTAGGTGATTGAACCTTGGATGAACAACCACACGAGTATAATGGAAGGGCCAATCGACCACGTCAGTTCGAGCGGCGTGTTGTGCGTGACTTGGCTCTCCGCTTTTCCACCGTTCTTTTTGGTGTACTTGAACAGCGAGTACGCCATGAAGCACATGATTGGGATGAAGAAGGCGAGAGAGATGTACAGAATCAGGTCGTATACCCAGTCGACTCCGGCGGCGAATGAAGATGCTTGCTCGGGAAACCAGAAGGTTTTGTGCGCGTCGGCAAGCAACGGCATCGCAATCGTCATGTTGGTAAGTGCCGGGATCATAGTCATCCAACCAAAATGGTTGTCAAAGGTATCGGTGAAGGTAATGTATGAGTATCTGGGGCCGGAAAGCCCATCGTCGTCGTGTTAGCCACCAAACCACTGGGTCGGCTTGAGCTGGGTCGTGCCATCGGCCGCCGGGGCGGGGTCGACGGCTTGTTCGTTCGTGGATTGTTTTCGTGTAGCAACATTGCCCTTGCGACCGAGCCAATACGGCACCAACCCCAGCACGAGCAGCAGCAAGGTCGCTCCAGCCCCCAAACGCATGATCTTCCATGCCTGGGGGACATAGCTATTCGCGTCGGGATCATACGAATAACACAGCAACACGAATTGGTCGATAAAACTACCGATCTTGCCTTGGCCCGCTTCGACGAGTGCCAGTTCCATTTGATCGGGAGGGAATGCCACACCGAGCGAATATCGTGTGATCACGCCATCGGGCGTCAGGAATGCGAGAAAAGCCGGGTGAGCGTACTCTTTCGTCGCTTCATTATAATTATACGAAAATCCAACTTCTGTCGCCAATTGATCGATCACTTTTTGCGTTGTGCGACAAAATGCCCACCCCGTCTCGGCCTCAGGGTGCGAGGGAAGTTGCTCGACGTAGCGACCTTTCGTCTCTTGCAGCCGCTCATCGGTCTCGGTCGGATCGATGCTAATGCTGATGCAACGGAAATCCTTCCCAATCTTCAAGTTGCCTTTCTCGAGCGATTGGGCGAGTTGATTGAGCTGGACGTTGCACAGCATCGGGCAATTGCTGTAATTGAGCGTCAAGATCAACGGGCGTTTACCGTCGAGGTAGTCACCGAGCGTGACGTTTTCACCGTCGGAATTAATCAGCGGCATGTCCTTGCTGACCGTATCACCCAGATTCTGCTTGACCGAGACGTCCCGAGCCTGTCGCGGCACACGGTCGTTGAGGACCACGTCGGCATCGCCATCCTGCATAATCCCCGGGGCCGGCTGAGCGAAAGCCGGCGGACTGCTCAGTGCCAGGGTCGCGACAATTACCATCAACGCCAGGCGGAAGCCACTGTAGCCGGACCGTTCCGCCCGTCCAAGCGGAACTGCGCCACTCTCACTCCCGACGGACGGAGCCGTCGGTCGACAATTTGCGCCACTCCCGACGGACTGAGCCGTCGGACGACAATTTGCACTACTCCCGACGGACTGAGCCGTCGGACGACAATTTGCACTACTCCCGACGGACTGAGCCGTCGGACGACAATTTGCACTACTCCCGACGGACGGAGCCGTCGGTCGACAATCTGCACTACTCCCGACGGACGGAGCCGTCGGACGACAATCTGCGGGCGGAGTCGTCGAATGGTCATCAATCATCCCAACAGCAACCGCCGCGGGGCGAAAGCCTGCAGGAATTGATGATCGAGAGGGAGTTGATATGGACATAGGTACAGATAAAGGGGTTGGGGTTCAGTCGAGCGTCAGACTTTCTAGCCTGACCAAACACCGACAAGTGGTTGCCTGGTGACGTCGATTTAATTACTGCGTAGCGAAACTCGCCAAGAGTTTCGGGAATGCTGGAAAACGAAAGTCTTGGCGACTTCCGCTACAGGTGGATTCGTCAGTAATTAAATCGACGTCCCGCGGCAACGGATCTACCGATCGGTTACGTGGATTCATTATGCGCGTTTTTCGCCTCAGCGACCATTTTTTTCATCATTTCTTCCACGGGAACCGTAATGTTCCCGTTCTCAGCATTAACGCTATAGCGGGTGAGCTCCTGAGATTGCTGTTCCAACACTTTATTGGCGCGGGTGTAGGAGGAATTACGGATCTTTTCAGAATCGACCATGTCGGCCATCGCAAAATAGATCACTTGCACCGCCAGTACGGTAACCGCAGTCACCACGATCGAAATCACACTGATCGTCGCAAGTCGTTTGCCGTTGATGTCGTCGTAGGCAGCCATAGGAGATTAAAAGTGAAGGGTGGAGAGTGAAGGATGAAATGCGAGGGAGCGTGAAAGGGTTGATCAAATATTCTCGAACGCCAACGATTCCCGCAGTCGAGGGTCACGAACTGGGATCAGACGGGTGCGAGCACCCGCGATCACGATCATGCCAAGCATGAGAGCTACCATGCCGAGCACGGTCAACAGGCTCGCGAGGACCCCCATCACGCCGCCCGCACCCGATTTAGCCTCAGGCATGATTGCCCAGTACATATCGACGTAGTGCATCACGAGGAGATAGGCCGACCAGAACGCAACGGCCCAGGGAAGGCGACGAACGTGCCGACTCATAATGCCCAGGAACGGCACGCCGAAGTGCAACGCCATCAGGGCGATCGAAATCGGGCCAAATGTTCCCGAAAAGCCGGGGTAACGCGTGAAGAACCAATCGGTTTCCTCGGGGATGTTCGCGTACCAAATCAGCATGTACTGACTGAACGCGATATAGCCCCAAAAGCAGATGTAGCCGTGGATTAGCTTGCCCAGGTCGTGGTAGTGCTCGATGGTTACCTCATCTCGCAGCGCCCCTTGCTTCTGGAGGATGTAGCTCAGCAAAGCGATCGCACAATGCGCCGCTAAAACACTGCCGGCGAACAGGTAGACTCCGAACATGGTCGAAAACCACATCGGTGCCAGGCTCATCACCCAATCGGCAGCCGCCAGAGACGTCACCAGCGCGAACACGATGATGCAGGGACCGCTGCGGGCCTGCATCGATTCCGTCAGAGTGATTTCGCCCGTTTCGTCCTGACGCTGACTCTTGGAATAGTAATACCAGGCAATCAGGCAGTAGATGCCCAGGTACAGGCACGCACGAATCGTGAACCACTGTGGATTGAGCCAGCGGACCTTTTCGTTCCAGGCATCAACCGGGATATGATTGTCAGCTTGGTAGGCCGCCGCATCGGTCCACGAGTACAGCGAACCACTCCAGACCGCCCACCCGATCGGGATGAACAGTACGGTCAGCGGAACGATCATAATCATGATCAACTCGGCCACGCGGCGAACCACCACGCTCCAGCCCACCCGTGCCAGGTGTTGAATCAGCACGAAAAACGATGCACCGATCGCGATGGTCAAAGCATACATGTACGCCGTCAAATAGCTGGACATGCCGAACCGCTCGTTCACCGCGCTGGTGCCGAGATATGAACCACCCACCAGGGCGATCAATCCGACAACGCACAACGGGAGTGACAAGCCGGACAGCAGCGCCGGCATCGTGAATGCCGGGTCATCAGCGGGCTTGGGAGCGACTGCGTGGTGATGAGACATGGGAATCGAGTAAGGTAATAGGCACCGTCCGCCTTGCCGTTTGCTAACGGATGGCAAGAAGGACTACGGGTTTGGGAATCGGTATGTCGGTGAATCAGGGTCGGCAGGCGATGCGAGCGCTCCGTCGAGTAGCCAGACCGCTGGCATCGCACTGCAAGCAAGGGCCGTACTAGGTTGTGGACTCTTTCTCTTTTGCCTTCGCTTCGGCTTCCGCAGCCGCTTTTTCGATGGCAGCTTTCACTTCGGCTTGTTTCTTCTTCATCGCCGCACGCTGAGATTGTGGCACGTCGTCGAGCGTCGCGTCTTGGCTGGCCTGCAACGCACGCACGTAAGCGACCACCGCCCAACGATCCTCAGCGCGAATTTGTGCCCGGTAGCCCGGCATCTTGCGAATACCATTGCTGATCGTGCTGAACAGTTTGCCGTCGGGGTAAGCATCTTGATACAGCGTTTGATCGTGGAGATTCGATGGCGGCGTCCAGGTCGTTGCTAAAATCCGCTGAGCACGTTGGTTGACCAAGCCGTTACCATTGCCGTCCATGCCATGGCAGACCGAGCAGTACACGCCAAAGATCGTTTTGCCGCGATGGATCGTCGCGTTCGTCAGATCGAGTGGGTTTTCAGTCAGCCATGGGGTGGTGTCAACCGTCGGTCCGGCCGCGGGGGCGAGCGAAGCGGGCTGTTCGTCGCTGGGTTTTTTATCAGCAGGCTTTTTAGCAGTGGCTTTCTCGTCGGTGGCTTTCTCGTTTGCAGCTTTTTTGTCCGGTGCCTTTTCGGCGGCGGGTGAATCGCCTGCGGGTTGCTCAACGTCCTGCGACTCGGTGCTGGGTTCTGTTTGTTTGTCGTCAGCGTTTGGCTTCGCTTCTTCCGATGTCGCTTCTTCGCTCTGCGGCTCGTCCGGTTCGCCTGCCGCGACATCCTCGTCACCCTGTTTGACCGCCACGTCGGACTGGATCATCGCCACGAGTTGGCGAACGCGCGGTGCATCGGTCTGCGAGAGCTTTTCCAAGTCGATGCCGGTGTGAAAATCCAGATCCCAGTCCATCTCACCACGATTGACCGTGCCGGGCACATCCGGACGCATCGCTCGCCCGTCGGCAAACAGCGTCGAGGTCATTTGCATGTCCTTGGCAGGTGAAAAATCCATGTCGGGGAAAATGTGGAATCGAGGCGAACTGCTCTTGGTCACCCGCATCCGAGCTACCAGCAACGCGGGAACCAGCGAAAACGCGATCAGCACTGCAATTCCCACCAACAGAAATTTGGGAATGGCTTTGGGGGAATCATCTTCCTTGACAATTTCGATGTATTCGCCACCGAGATCCGCCAAAAACGATTTCGCACCGGCTTCGTCAAAACGTTCGTCTTTGGCATCCAAATACAGGAAGAACGTGTCGTCGGTGGCGCGGTCAAAGCGTGGGCTGGTAAACATCGGATTGCTGAACCGCGGCAAACCGTTGAGTGCCCACATGCCCAAGAACGACGCGAACGCGGCGAACAGAATCGTCAGCTCAAAGGTCACCGGAATCGAGGCCGGCAGCGAAATGTAGGGCTTGCCCGAAATGATGTACTGGTAGTTGATACCGTTCATCCAAATCTGCATGACGAGTGCCGTGCACAAACCAACGCCGCCCGCCGCCAATGAAATCCATGGCAGCACGGTCGGTTTGATGCCGAGTGCCTTGTCGATGCCGTGGATGGGGAACGGCGCGAAGGCGTCGGCCTTGGTATAGCCCGCGTCGCGAACACGCTCGCAAGCAGCCAACAGCGAACTGACGTCAGTGAACTCCGCGACCACGCCCCGGACGACGTTGTCGTCATCGATCGCTTTCGCTGAAGTGTTAGATTTTGACATGGGATGAGCCGTCGGTAGCAAACCGGATGAAGTGTGAAATGATAAAAAAGATATTGGCAAGTGCATCGACCGCGGGAGTCGCCTGCTGTTCAGATCGACTTTAGATCTCGGTCGCCGTGTCGCGTTGATGAGCTAGGTGCATTTCTCTCGCCAGCGTTGCCTTGGTCTCCGCCATGTTAATGATCGGCATCAAACGGCAGAACAACAGGAACAGCGTGAAGAACAACCCGAACGAACCGATCAACATGGCCCAGTCGACCCAGGTCGGGGAAAAATACGCCCACGCACTCGGCAGGTAGTCACGCGACAAACTGGTACACGCGATCACGAATCGTTCGAACCACATTCCGATATTCACGAAGATCGAGACAACAAACATGATCCAGGGTGTTGTGCGTGCTTTCTTCCACCAGAAAATATTGGGCGAGATCACGTTGCATGAAATCATGATCCAGTAGGCCCACCAATACGGCCCCATCGCCCGGTTGACAAAGGTGAAACTCTCCTCGTCGACTTGACTGTACCAGGCGATGAAGAACTCCGTCCCGTACGCCAAACCCACCATCAAGCCGGTCGTCAGGATGATCTTGCACATATTCTCCAAGTGCCGGATCGTGATTAATTTTTCAATCGCGAAGATCCTCCGCATCGGGACCATCAATGTGATCACCATCCCGAAACCGGAAAAAATCGCCCCCGCGACGAAGTACGGTGGGAAGATCGTTGTGTGCCAGCCGGGTATCTGTGACACGGCAAAGTCGAATGACACGATCGTGTGTACCGAAAGCACCAGCGGAGCGGCGAGGGCTGCGAGCAACGCGTAGGCCTTTTCATATCGCATCCAGTGCCGTGACGAACCGCACCATCCGAGCGAAAGGACGCCGTACACGGCCCGGCGAAATGGATTCTTGCTGCGGTCACGGAACGTCGCCAAATCGGGAACCATCCCCATGTACCAAAAGATCAACGACACCGATGCGTACGTACTGACCGCGAACACGTCCCACAACAACGGACTGCGGAACTGCGGCCACATCCACAAGTTCAAACTCGGATAGGGAGCCAGCCAGAACGCGAACCACGCTCGACCGATGTGAATCCCTGGGAAAATCCCCGCACAGATAACGGCAAAGATCGTCATCGCCTCCGCCGTGCGGTTAATGCTCGTCCGCCATTCCTGGCGAAACAAAAACAGAATCGCACTGATCAAAGTCCCCGCGTGGCCGATACCGACCCAGAACACGAAGTTCACAATCGGCCAACCCCAGAACACCGGGTTGCGGTTACCCCACACCCCCACACCCATGTAGAACAGGTACAGGATGCACATTCCCAGCATCGAGGCCAAACTGACCGCTACCAGGAAACTGGCTATCCACAGCTTCGACGGCGGGTTCTCGGAGATTCGGCAAACCGATTCGGTGATCGAATGGTACGTCGAGCTGCCGAGGACGAGCGGAGCACGCTGGCCGGGGCGTTCGACCGTATTGTCCAAACCGTTGGAGACTGCGAGCGACATGAGAAGAAATGGGAAGTTAAAAGTGCGAAGTTTAGAAGATCAAAGCGGGGATTGAGTCGTGGTGAAACAGGAGATACCCCCTGTTTCCCAAAGCTCTAAACAATCGGCAGTGCGTACCGAACGCGACGACGGCGGGCTTGATGCTCGCCGTTTTCATGAGCAGGATCGCCCGACTCTTCACCGTGTTCGTCGCGGCCATGTTCACCGCCGTCATGCTCGTCGTCGCCGTGATGAGGAGCCTCTAGGTTCGCCAGATCATCGAGCTGTACCCGCGTCATCAACGCGACGGGAGTATTGCGAATCCGAGACAGGTAACTGGTTCGTGGCTTAACATTGAGCTGGCTGAGCATGCCGTAGCTGCGAACATCCGCTTTCGCCTTGGACACCCGCGACTCGGGATCGGCAATGTTACCGAACTCGATCGCACCGGTTGGACAGGCTGCCTGGCAAGCCGTCACAATGGCACCGTCGGCAACCGACGTGTGGCCTTCCTTGCGGGCATTGATCTTGGCACCCTCGATACGTTGCACGCAGTAGGTGCATTTCTCCATCACGCCCCGGCCGCGAACGGTCACATCGGGATTTAAAACCATCGCTTGCAACTTGCGACTGGCCTTGTCGATGCTGCCGGGATAGGCGTCGATGCCGTAGCCGACGCCAACCGATTCGTTGTAATTAAAGAAGTTGAACCGACGGACCTTGAACGGACAGTTGTTGGCACAGTAACGCGTGCCGATGCAGCGGTTATAAACCATCGCGTTGATGCCTTCATCGGTATGCACCGTTGCCGCGACCGGACAAACCTGTTCGCACGGTGCCGTTTCGCAGTGCATGCATGCGACCGGCTCCTGCACGATGTCGGCGTGATCTTCATCGCCTTGGAAATAGCGATCAATCCGCAGCCAGTGCATCTCGCGGCTGTTACCAACCTGTTCTTTGCCGACGATCGGCACATTGTTTTCACTTTGGCAGGCGATCACGCAGTCGTTGCAACCGAGACACTTGCTCAGGTCAATGGACATGCCCCACTGGGGCACTCGTTCTCTGGTCTTTTGGATTTCATCCATCGGCTCCTGCCACAACGAACCGTTGTTACCAACCTTGGGAACGTGAGGCCCCTTGGCCTGCGTGAAATCCGGCAGTTTGTCGAGCAACGTCGTGGTGCCTTCGCGGATCAGCGTGAAACTACGATCCTCGGCCTCGTCACGACCGAGTTCGTCGATCGCCCAGTGGTCCTGAGTGACAGACAACGGGTATTGATTGAGTCGCGGGCGAGCTTCCAGCGATTTTACCAGCATCATCGAGTCAGTCGTGCGGATCGACGACACGTCGACGCCAACCGTTGGGACATCTTCATCGGGCATCCCGCCGACCATGCCGACACGTGTGCGGCCGTAGCCAATCGCCACACTGACCACGCCGGGAGCGCAACCGGGGATTTCAAATACCGGCAACTCCACCTCGCCGTCATCACGACGCAGCGCCACCATCAAGCCGTGCTTGGTGCCGAGTGCCCGCGCCGAACGCGGACTCATGATGGCGGCATTGTCCCAGGTTAGCTTCGTGACCGATTGCGGCATTTCCTGCAACCAGCCATTGTTGGCAAAGCGACCGTCGTAGAGTCCCTCGGCAGGCGTGAAGATAACCTCGAAGCGGTTCTTGAACGACTCTTCATCGTAATCCCACGCCAGCACAGGCGAATCGGCGGGCAATTTGGCCGACACATCCTGGGGCTCAACCGCATCCGCCTTCACCACCATGTCGTCGGCATGCCCGTCGTGCAGTAGTTTTCGCCATTGGCGATCGCTGATCGCCGAGCCCGTGATGCTGTCGGCGGTGCGGCGAACGAGTTTTTCGATCGCAAACTCCTCTTCACCCAACATCACCGCGAGCACTTCGGCGGGTGCCTGGCCACCGAGCAGCGGTAGGATCTGCGGCTGGCAAACTCCGTAGTGACCTTCGCGACCGACACAGTCACCCCAGCTCTCGAAGGGGTGCGACATCGGCAGCGACCATTCGCATTTTTCAGCGGTCTCGTCGTCATACATGCCGAGATAGATCGCGTGCTCGACATGCGTCAGTGCCTCGGCAAAATCAATGTCAGCGGGCGAGTTGTACACCGCATTGGCATCGACAATAAAGATCTCATTGACATTCCCAGAGTGCATCTTCTCGACGAGCTGATTCAGTGTGACCTGGTTCTTCAGCGACGCACTCGCAACGGGTGTGAATTTCTGGATTGAACCCAACGAACCGAGCTTGGAGTTTAAATCAATGCCGGCGGCAATCATGTCGGCTCCGAGGGCTTCACCGACGACCACGACACCCTTGTCACCCGCGGCGGCCAGGTCGGACGCAGCGGAATCGAGGAATCGCTCGAGCCGATCCTGCGGAACAATTTCGTTGTAGGCCTGCTCGTCTTTAGAAACGGCATCGACCTTCATGCCCGCCTTGGCGAGCGAGCCCGACTTCGCTTTCTCAATGCGGCGACCGAGCTCGGCGATGAGGGCCGGCATCTGCGTGGGGCGAATCGCGACCCTCGCGTCGGCCGCAACGCCCGTCGTGGTGAAGCCACCTTCGGCAACGTACAACCGGCTCATTTTGCCGACGACCGGATCGGCTTGACCAGTTATCGGATCACGCGACTTCGAGAACGTCCTAGCGTTGTCGCCGGCTCCGGACTGGCTCCCGAGGAGGTCGGACTGAATCGAAACGATTACCTTGGCTTCGCTAAAATCAAAGTCCTGGCGTGCTTCCCTACCGAACACCGCTTTCGTCGCTTGCCCCATCACACCGCCGCTGACGGAATCGTAGAAGCAAACCGTGGCGGCTGGCATTTTCGACTGTAGCTTCGCCAGCATCCGCAGGGTGGTGGGCGAAGTGGTCGGCGGCATCAAAACCGCCAAACGCTCTCCCTTGCCGCCCGAACGCATCAATGCCGAACCGTATCTAATGAACGACGCCCAGTCCGAGGGGACTCGTTTTTTACCTTCGCGGTGGATCGGGACACCCGTTTCACCACGAGCGCGATCCGGGTCATACAGTTCCAGCAACGCGGCTTGGGCGTACGCGCCCGTTACCCCGCCGGCGGGATGGTCGGTGTTCGGCTCAACCTTGCTCGGACGCCCGTCAACGCACCGAACCAGCAGGTGACGGACCTCGCCAGCGATCTCAACATTGGTCGCTGAAAAATACGTCTCGCCGGGGACCCGGCCTTCCGGACGCACGACGAACGGAGCAATCAATTCTTCGGGGTAACGGCAGCCAGCCACGCCCGCCATCGCGAGCGAGGCGCTCATCAACTGCATCCAGCGTCGCCGCGAAACGCCATCGGGAAACTCCGAGGCGGCTACGGGAAACTCGCGATGCAGGAAATCGTTCGTAAACGACTCGTGACCGTTAAGTTCAGACAGACTCCGCCAATAGCGAGGCGCCTTCGCCGCTGCGGTAGCGTCAGGAGCGTCGGTGCCGGAGGGAGCATCGGAGTGCGAAGTGATGGTCATATTCTGAAGAATGGCTGGCGGGTAGTTGAAAACAATGTGCTGACGAATAATCGAAAAAACGGGAGCGCTTGCTCAGCGGTGACAGACCGCACAGTGGGTCTGCGGATTGATATTGAGCTTTTCACGCTGCTCCTTCGCGAACGCCGCTTGGTCCCAATCTTTCGGTGGAACCCAGTCGAGCTTGGTCACCAATTCGATCGGGCGGAGATGCTCGTCGGGATTGCGGTGACATTCAATGCACCACGCCATCGACAATTGCTCCGCCTGGTAGACGGTTTCCATCTGGTCGATCCGGCCGTGGCACGTCTTGCAACTGACGCCGGAATTGACGTGGACGGCGTGATTGAAATACACGAACTCGGGCAAGTTATGGACACGCATCCACGCCATGCTGCGACCGGACCTCCAGCTCTCATGAATCGGCTGCAGTCGTTCGCTGTCGACATGCACGGACGACGTCGGCGGTTGGCCGTTGCTGCCGGCGGGAGCATGGCAGTTAACACAGGTCGCCGTCGGAGGAACGGCCGCGTGGGCGGCGTCAAACACGGTATTGTGGCAGTACCGGCAGTCCATCTTTAACTGCCCCGCGTGCAACGCGTGACTGAACGGCACCGGCTGCGTGGGCATGTAACCCACGTTGAGCGTTTGCGGGTCAGTGACCAATCCACCCATCGCGCTGGCGTAGACAACACCGCCAAGTGCAGCTAATCCGAGTACGCCCAGGAACGGATTGACCCATCGTGGGAATAGAAATCGCTTCATGATCGACCTAATGAACTCGGTGGCAAAACAGCGTCGCGTCGGGTACTTATAACCGCCTGCCAAGTCCCCGGGAGATGGCTGCGGGCGGGGATTATAAGCCGCAGACGGCACCGATGACAAGGCCAGAACCGTGCCCGCGACATTGTGTCGCACAGAAGATAACACAAGGTTCCGAACAAAACCGCAGTGGCAGTAGAATAAGAGACGGTAAAACTATGCACGGCGAACCAATCGCACAACCGGGCTAAGTGGAAGCTGCTAGCTTCTGCCTGCCACGTCCACCGTGAGTATTTACCATCGACGCGGCAGGCGAAAAGTCAGAACGTGTCGCTCGTTTTGGGCTAAATACAAGATGGGTGGCGATACGCTCACGACGGGCGGAGCCGTCGGTCGACAATTCCTGAACTTAACCTTTCAACTGCTCATTCATCTGCTCGGTTGCTGCTCGGACGGCATCCTGCCACTTCGCGTCACCGTATTTCTGAGCGAACTTTTCGCGTGCGTGGGCGAAAATGATTCCGCGGGAGCTGTTGATGACGGCGCCGCGGCCGGTGTCGTCGAGGGCCGCCCGGACGTCCTCGGCCGCGCCACCCTGAGCCCCAAAGCCGGGTACTAGTAGAATACTGTGCGGCATCGCGGCGCGTAGTTCGACGAGCTGCTCGGGATACGTCGCTCCGACGACTGCCCCAATCGGCCCGTACCCGTCCGCATCGAGTCGCTCGACGTTGAGTGAAGTGACCAATTCCGCCACCGCCTGATAGACCGTCCGCTCGCCGCACCGCAGGTCTTGCAGGTATCCGCCGCCAGGGTTGGACGTTTTCACCAGGACAAAGATGCCGGCCGCTCGCCGGTCGCAGACTTCCACGAACGGTTCGATACTATCTCGCCCCAGGTACGGGCTGACCGTCAACGCATCGCCGCCCCAGGGACTCGCCGACGCCGGATCGCCGCCCGCCGCGGTAATTCCCGCCGCGCTGCCCAGGTACGCATCGGCGTACGCTGTCGCCGTACTGCCGATATCGTTGCGTTTGCCATCGGTGATCACGATCAAACCAGCCCGCGTGGCGTGCCCGATCACCTCGCCGAGTGACACCATGCCAGCCGGGCCGAGCTGTTCAAAAAATGCCGCCTGCGGCTTCACGCACGGCACGATATCCTTCACGACATCAATGATCTCGCAGCAGAACTGCGTGTAAGCGTCGGCCCAGGCTCGCGGCGAATCATCGGGCACGCCGTCACGCAGCGGCGCGGGCAACTGGGCTTTTCGTGGGTCCAGCCCCACGCAGGTCACCGAACCGGTACGAGAAATGGCTTCGTTGATTCGTGTGGCAAATGTCATGGCGTGTCGTATTGTGGCTGAGCGTGGGTTTTCATGGCTCGCTAAGCGACAGCGAAACAACAAAACGCGCTGAATGGTCGTGGACGAGGCAACGAGTCTAGCAGCGAAGGACTCGTTGCCTCGTCCACTACGCGACTTATTGTCTCGCTGACGCTAAACTACCGCAGAATTGCCTGCACCCGCATCCCCCGAGACCACTTCTTCACCAGCCTTGGTCGCCGATCAGTGGAACAAACCGGACGTCACCGAGGGCTTCTTCGTTGACTTCGCCATCGAGCGACTTTCGCACGCGGATCAGCTTTTGTGTGCCCCGCTCGGATCCCACCGGTATCACCAAACGTCCGCCCACACCGAGCTGATCCAATAACGCCGTTGGCACGTCAGGTCCACCCGCGGTCACGACGATCGCATCGTAGGGTGCATGCTCGGGCCAACCCAGCGTGCCATCACCTACGCGAACGTGAACGTTGTCGTAGCCGTCGGCGCGGAGACGCGTTTCGGCTTCGTCCGCCAGTCCCTTGAGACGCTCGACCGAATAGACCTCGTCGACAATTCTCGCCAAGACGGCCGCGGCGTATCCCGATCCGGTACCGATTTCCAGCACGCGATCGCTCGTTGATAGTTCGAGCGCCGCGGTCATGACCGCGACCATCAGTGGCTGCGAAATCGTTTGCCCGCTGCCGATGGGCAGCGGCCCGTCGTCGTAGGTCTCACCCTGCAGCTCCGCGGGTACGAATCGCTCGCGGTGTACCTTGCTCATCGCATCGAGTACGGCGGGATCGCGGACTCCGCGACGCTGAAGATGCTCCAGCATCTGTTGGTGTTTTGAATGCAATTGATCGTCGTCCACTGTGGTTGCCTCGATGGAATAACGGATGCTGCAACGTGGCCGCAAAAAGCATGCCCCAGGACACCGATCACACGAAAGCAATCGCTGGCTCGGTGGGTGCCGCTCGATTTGTTATGATTGCGTTGCCGCTTGATTGGGCCGGCAATTTGGGATTCTCTTTTCTTTGCGAGATACATTTGCTTTGGCAGGTCACGTCGTACGGTTTACTAATGTTAGCCGGTTTTTTCGCGGGCATCGTCAACACGGTAGCTGGCGGCGGTTCGTTTTTGACCCTCCCTACGTTGATGCTGTTTGGGCTCGACCCAAAGACTGCCAACGCGACTAACCGGATCGCGATTTTGTGCTCGACTGCCGCGGCGGTAGCCACGTTTCGCAAACACGGGCATCTGGATCACTCACTCACGATCCGGCTGGCGACCCCGACCCTGGTCGGTGTTCCCTTAGGCGCCCTGCTGGCGGTCTACCTCTCGAAAGAGGCGTTCAATAGTGCGTTCGGTGTCCTGTTCATTGCGATGGCCATTTTGCTGATGGCCAATCCCAAACGCTTTCTTGAATCTGGAAAACACAAAACCTATCCGCCGACGTTTCAGATTCCAGTCTTCTTGGCCATTGGCGTCTATGTCGGATTCATTCAAGCGGGCATGGGGATCTTGTTGCTGCTGGCGATGAGTTACTTTACGGATTCGACTCTCGCTGGTTCCAACGCCGTCAAAAACAGCATTGGCCTGATCGTCACGTTGGCGGCAGCGTTGATGTTCATCGCCTACGGCATGGTTGATTGGGTGCCCGGTCTAACGATGGCAGTTGGGAATGCGTTCGGTGGCGTGGTCGGCGCCAAGCTCGCCATCAAACGCGGCAGCCGGTTCGTGTTTGTATTCCTGGTGGTCGTGATGCTGGCCACCGGCCTCAAGCTCGTGTTGGCATCGTAATCGATCTCGTTGCCAGGCTCTGCCGGGGAACTTCCCGAGATGATTTGCTCCGCTCGCCCGCGATTGATTGGAATGTCCCATGACGCGGGACGACGTTCAGGCATTGCTTCACCGAGTGATCGTCTTGAAGGCTAAGGTTTCGCGCGCCTGAAATCAGAGGGGCTTGCTGACGACGTGGCGGAAGTCGTCAAGGCTTTCGTCTCAGGTGTGATGGTTCATCGAGTTGACGATCCGTTTCGCACATCGGGAGACCAACTAAAAACGACCCAAAAGGATTGATATCAGTTTATCGCGTACATCCGGCATGACATCTGCTAATCAAATGACTCACCGAATGTTCGGATGTGTCCCAACCACAGTAAAGGATTCAACGATGAAGAAAACAGCATTCACACTCGCGCTGTCGATCGCACTGGCTTGCACAATCGGAACCGCCGAAGCGGGCTACGGAAGTAGTGGCGGGTACGCGGTGAGCTACGGCAGCAGCGGTGGTTCGTGGGGCGGTGGCAGTAGTGGTGGCGGCGGCTTGCTTGCACGGATCGCACATCGTCGTGCCGTGAGGGCACAGTCGTGGGGCAGCCATGGTGGTTCGTCTGGCGGCAGCAGCGGCTACTCGGTAAGCCGTCCTAGCTACGGCAGTCGTGGCGGAAGCAGCGGAGGCGCCGTGCGTTCCTACCGCAGCAGTCGCGGGTCGTGGGGCGGAAGTTCGGGCGGCTCATCCGGCGGTTATTACCGCGGACGCTAGCGATTGGCGAGGTTGCTCGTAGCCGGAGTCGCCAGACTCCGGGCCTAACTTGCAATCCTCTGCTCGCATCTTATCAATCCTGTAAACCGATTCGAAAGCTTGTCCGTGAACGAGACATGGATGTTTTGGTCGACAGGATACGTACTCATCTGAACGCTGGTGTGTCCGTAGGGACAGGGATCGTCGATAACCAAACGAGGAACTGATTCATGGCTCGAGTATTTGTTACCGGTGCAACTGGCTTCATTGGCGGGCACTTGGTTCGTCAGCTTCATCAAAACGGTGACGACATCACTTGCCTTGTCCGACGCAGTTCCGATTGCAGTCGGCTCGCGCTGTTCGGTCCACGATTTGTCATCGGCGATGTCACCGAACTTGCGTCGTTGGAGGCTGCGCTCGACGACGCCGAGGTCGTGTACCATCTTGCCGGGGCGACCAAATCGTTGCAATTGAGTGATTTGGAGTCGGCGAACATCGACGGTGCGCGGAACGTCGCGCGAGCCTGTGCGTTACAGCGCACTCCGCCGACATTGGTGCACGTCTCATCCCTGGCCGCCGCCGGTCCTACTACCGGCGACCGTCCCCTCCGAGAAACAGACAAACCCGAGCCAGTATCCATTTACGGCCACAGTAAGCTGGCAGGCGAGTATGCGATGGAGGAGTATTCCAGCGAAGTGCCGATCACGGTCGTACGTCCACCAATCGTGTTGGGGGAAGGGGACCGTGATGGACTGAGGATGTTCGCCAGCATTGCGAGATGGAACGTACACTTTGTTCCAGGTATGAGTGACGAACGATTCTCAGTCATTCACGGTGACGACTTGGCAACCGCGTTGATCTTGGCCAGCCGTCACGGACGTCGGTTGGACCCGCTGCTTGAAACCAGCGGTATCTATTTTGCGAGTTCCGACGAATTTCCAACGTATGCGGAACTGGGCCAGATGATCGGTCGCGCCGTTGGTCACGATCACACGCGGGTGCTGCGCAATCCCAAACTAGCGGTGTGGGCAATCGCAGCGGTCAACGAACTCGCCGGTCAACTGCGCCGACGGGCCCACATCCTGGGTCTGGATAAAGCACGCGAGGCGACGGCCGGTTCCTGGGTCTGTAGTTCGCAGTCGCTTTTCAACGACACGGGATTCAAGCCTGCGTGCTGCCTGCAAGAACGTCTGGAGCAGACCGCCCGTTGGTATGCCAACGAAGGCTGGCTACCGAAGGAGAGTCATGGCACGAAAAGTAGCCGAAGTCGCCAGGCTTCATTGCAGCATGTGGGCGTCTGAACTCCTGCGAATTCAACGACCATGAGATCAAGCCTACCGACCACGTATCGAGGTCGGCACCGGATCTGGCTACCCCGCTGCAATCCTAGCCGAAATCGCGGATCAAGTTTATACAACGCTATCAACTACTGGCCGATGTGCGATTTGTGTCGCTGGTCGGTCCTTCCGGCGCGAACGAAGAAGTCCCCGCGGATTGCTCCCATTAAAGCCTGCGGGTGAGACGCCCGCGCACCGAGATTATACCGGAAGTTCTCCCCAGACTTGCTTAGCTGGATACTGTGCATTTGTCACTCAGGAAATTCCTGACTTGCCGGCTGTCGTAGTTGTGACTACGCGGAAACTTAGACACCCCTAACATCAACGCAACGTCAAACAGACAATTTTTCCACATCCTGAATTGAGTCCTGGGGGATCCAATGCACACCACACTCCAACAACCGACGCAGGCGACCACAACGAAACGTATCGACCCGGCGGTCGAACAGATTCACCAAGCTTTGGTTGAATCGAATCGCAGTGAGCTGAACAACACTCGCTGTCGATTTGACGGCGGCAATGTGACAATTTTCGGGACCGTCGACTCGTACTATCTGAAACAACTCGCACAGGAAATCGTGCGACGTGTGCCGATAGTGAAAACGATTCGCAACGAATTGCAAGTTCGTTAATGACCGCAGACTCGTAGCCGGAGTGCTAGACTTCGGATCGCATTTGGACAAGATGTACAAGATCAACATGTTTTTCGTTCATCCTGTCAATCATGTTCATCTTGTCAAATACGAAAGTGTGTTCTGAACTCTGGCGAGTCCAGCTACGCCATCCTCATCTTCTCCTATCACCCTATTCAAACTAAGCACATGGCTACACAAATATTCTTCGGCAGTCGTTGTCCTACCTGCGGTCGCCGCGCTCTCGTGCGTTTGCAAAATCTCGGCGTCGAAGTTCGGTGCGGCCATTGCTTGGCACGATTTCACGCACACGATGAAGACCACAAGGTACATGGTTTGCTTGCTTCAGAAGAACAATCAATCTTCCACCAAGGAGCAAACGATGACACGCACGATGAAAGCCTTTGTTATGCAGGGCATTGGCAAAGTAGCGTTTATGGACAAGCCGATACCTGAACCCGGTCCCAATGACGCGATCGTCAAGACCACACGCGCGCTGGTTTGCACATCCGATGTGCATACGCTCAAAGGTGCATTGGGAGACCGCGAGAATCTAACACTCGGTCACGAAGCGGTCGGGGTGGTTGCGAAACTGGGCAGCGAAGTGCGTGGGTTTCGCGAAGGCGATCGTGTGGCCGTCAACGCCATCACGCCCTGCTTTCAATGTGATAACTGCCAGCGCGGCTATTCGTCTCAGTGCGGACAAATGCTGGGCGGATGGAAGTTCGCGAACGTCAAAAACGGTAGCTTTGCAGAGTACTTTCATGTCAATGACGCCAACGCGAACCTGACGCACATCCCCGACGGTCTCTCGGATGACTTGGCCGTCTATGCAACCGATATGATGTCAACGGGATTCATGGGTGCCGAACATGCCAACATCCCAATCGGCGGTACCGTGGCGGTGTTTGCGCAAGGCCCCGTGGGTTTGATGGCGACCGTCGGCGCGAGATTGCTTGGTGCCGGGTTGGTAATCGCGGTCGAGAGCATTCCGAAGCGACAAGAGTTATCACGCGCCTTTGGTGCGGACGTCGTCGTCGATCATACCAAACACGATTCGGTCGCAGCGATCCTCGAACGAACTGGCGGTGAGGGTGTGGACTCAGCGATTGAATGTCTAGGGGCACAGGCCACGTTCGAGGGGTGCGTGAAAGCGACTCGTCCGGGCGGCACAATCTCAGTGGCCGGGTATTTCGGTCACGGTGATAGTGTGAACATTCCCCGCATCGAGTGGGGCGTCGGCATGGGTGACAAGACGATTCGCACGGGTCTGTGCCCAGGTGGCAACGTGCGCATGAAACGGTTGCTGCGACTGCTAGAAAACGACCGCGTCGATCCCACGCCGTTGACGACGCACCGAATGCCCTTCGATGAAGTCGATCGAGGGTTGCGAATGATGGAAACAAAAGAAGACGGCATTTTGAAACCGTTGATCGAGTTCTAATGCATTCTGATAATTTGCAGCATCACAAACCTCTTGCCAAAACCCGGCGAACGAAATCTGACAGGATCGACATGATTGACAGGACGTCGAGCTCGCAGCGCCCTCTCCCTGCACTCCGCCTGCCTCAATCTCTTATCATGTCGATCATGTAAATCCTGTCGAAAACCGGTGACGAAAATTGGACAGGATCGACATGGTTGACAGGACGTCGAGCTCGCAGCGCCCTCTCCCTGCACTCCGCCTGCCTCAATCTCTTATCATGTCGATCATGTAAATCCTGTCGAAAACCGG
>JBDNIG010000593.1:0-12376 GCA_041688415.1 Rhodopirellula sp.
CCTGTAAAACACCTTCGCTCGTTTCGCAATAAAAAGTAGTGTTGGCTGGATTGTCTCCCCGCCGTCCGGTACGTCCCATCCGCTGCATGAATGAGCTGACGGTGTCCGGTGCCTCCGATTGCAGCACGTAATCCAAGTCACCAACGTCGATGCCGAGTTCAAGGGTCGACGTGCAGACGATGCAGGCGTCACTGCCGCTGTGGAACTGTTCTTCGGCGATTTGACGTTCTTCCTTGGACACGGCACTGTGGTGAACGAAGACCTCCGTGCCTTCACGTCTCATCTGCTCGGCGACCGCTTCGGAGGTGGCTCGCGATTGGCAGAAGAATAGGCTCTTGTGCCCTCGTGCCTTTGCGGAAGCCTCGCGTGCGATTGATACCAACCCGGCGCGGTGGATAATTTGCAATTGGCGTCTTGCTGGTTTCTTGGGCGGATCCACCACGACGCCTTCTCGCTGAGAACTTCCCTTCAACCACGTGAGGATTGCCTCCGGGTCGCCGACCGTCGCGCTTAGTCCGATGCGTTGCAAATCGTGTTTGGAGTAAACGGCGATTCGCTCCAGCACACTCATTAAGTGAGCACCACGATCACTACCGGCGATCGCGTGGACTTCGTCGATGATGACGTAGCGCAGCTCGCGAAACAGCGTCTGCTCGTCCACGCTCTGCGAGACCAACATCACCTCCAACGACTCGGGCGTCGTCATCAGCAACTCAGCCGGCTCTTTCAGGAACTTTTTCCGATCGTTGCTCGGCGTGTCACCATGCCAAACGAAACGGTGCAGTCCAACCATTTCGGTGTACTGATCAAGTCGATGGGCTTGATTGTTAAGCAGTGCTTTGATCGGGGCGATATAGATAGCACCGACACCATCAACAGGATCACTAACCAGTCCCGACAAAGTAGGAAAAATGGACGCCTCCGTTTTTCCGCCGGCGGTCGGCGCCAACACAACCGCGTTCTTGCCAGCCAGGATGGCCTCACCGGCCAGTTCTTGGACAGCACGCAGGCTCGTGAATCCGAGCCGCGAAACGATGGCCTCCTGCAGTCGAGGGGCAAACTGAGAAAAGACACTCACCAAATGTTCTCGGCTACCAGCGGTTCGCCATCGTCGTCATCAGCGTCAAGCGAAGAGCCGCTTATCGCGTACTCTTCTTCGGAAGATAGATCCTGAGGCTTGAACCCGTACTCCGTCATCGGATCGTAATCCTCGTTCTCGTCGACCAAGTCTAGTTGCGTTACAAACTGACGCAGGAACTGTCGTGGGACCACACCGACATCCCCTTTGAAACCCTTCGTGACCTCATCGACTAACCGATCGATAAATTCGGTGCTGACTTTGGTGTCGATGCGAGATTGGTCGCTCGTCGGATAGAGTTCGCGGAGCTTCACAGCGACGCTTCGCAAACGCTCAGCGTTGAACGGCGTTAATTCCAATTGGGCTTGCCGGAGGCTGGCAAATCTTCCTTGTTTCATGAACTGGATCCGGTCGTGCAACGGGGCGAGTCCTGCCACGCCCTGACGTGAATCAAAGAAATCTGGCGTCCCTGTAAAAACCCACAACAGACTCGGGTACGATCCCGCAGCATCGGCAATTTGGCGGATCCCATTGAGTGACTTGTGCCGCGAGTCTTTCCGCATTCGAAGGATCGTCTCGGCCTCGTCGATCACGATGACCAATCCCTTGTAGCCCGCCGCTTTGACGATCTCCAAAACGCCTCGCAAGTAATCCAGTGCATCGCGGCTGGTGATGTCGCCTTTGATGCCAGCGGCTTTCTTCGCAGCAGCCGCCACATTACCGCTGCCGCAGAGCCAAGAGATCAGCGAGCCAGCGCCTGCCACATCACCCTGTTGTTTCAGGTCAAATATTGTCTGTATGACTCTGATAAAATCCTGCGGTGCTTTTCCGCCGGTCATCGATGCCAGGTCCTCATCGAGCCGCCTTCGGACCTTCTCGTCGAAATCATCCGCGTTCTCGTCTTCGCCCGCCGCGATCAGCGCGTCTTCCACCTTGCCGATCCAGCGGTCCAGAATGTCGCCCATGGCGCCTCGGGGACAGACATTCGTGCCAAGTTCGATCATCACCTTCCGATACACGTCATCAAAACGATGGAAACGTAGGTCATTATCGGACACAACGACGAAGCTGGTCGCGAAGTCTTTGTTTTGCGCGTCCAGCAGAGACAAACGCGCCATGAAAGTCTTTCCGCATCCATAGCCGCCGCGAAGAAACTTGATCGTGCCCTCGCCGCCTTTAGCCAGTTCCAATTGGCGTTCCATCTCGCCGCGCATCTTTTCGATACCAACAGCAAAAGTGTCGATGCCACGTTCCGGCACTAGGCCTTTACGAAGCGACTCAAAAACGTGCTGAATATCTCGGTTGGACATTTCCGTCATGGTTATCTCTTACTCATAATCTTACTCTTGGTCATCGTCTCTGATAATCATCACGGCGAGCTGGCAGAATGATTCAAGGGCAGAACGATTAAAAAGATAACACTCAATCCGTCCTGAAAATCATTCTGCCTCCAAATCATTCTGCCAATCTTTTTCCTGCGGCATACTCCGCCTCATGTTCACGAACGTATCGCTTGACACCGCCGATCATGTCAATACGTACATCGAATGGTGCGTTTGCCGCGAGCGAATCAAACTTCGACGCAAATTGGCGAGCTCGGCGTGGGTTGCCAAGGAGCGTTACCAGTTCCGTTTCCGTCATCGCACCGTGTTCGGCCAAGTGCTCGTAGAATCGTCGGATGCCAACATCTTTAAACTGTTCAAGGTTTAGTTTGCTCTTGATCGCAATCGGACCATCTGGAATCACGTCTTTTGATGGGACTATCGTTGATTTAACCGCAAAACGGCCTTCGATCATTCGCGCCATCACATCGGCCTCTGCACCCGGGTGATAAAGTTCAATTTCTACGCGTACGTCGGTTTCACCGCGGAGGCGAAACAACAGCTCGAACTCCTCATCGACCGCAGCCATCACGCTGCCGCCAATTAGCTTGGAGTGGCCATCTGGTACGTAACACAACTCTGCCGTCACAGCCGGGTTATCCGGGCAGCGGACGGCGATTTCGATCTCGCGGTGGCTGCTGAAATCCAGTGCAGGTTGTTCGGACATCGCTCGAACCGTTGCCTTTAAACGATGCATATCGCCGACTGCAGCGAAAGATTGGCCGTGGATCTGGTACTTCAGCGTGTTCCCACCGATGTCGGCACGGTGGCTGAGCGTTAGTACGGGGATAATACGTTCCTGCAACGAGTTGCCACCGTGAACGAACGTCCCCAGCCGTTTGCCTTTATCAAAGGCCGCCGTTGTCATGGGGAAGATCAGATGACCGTCCGTGTCGTCATAGCCCAGATCACTCAGCGGCACCCGCACCTCGTCTTTCTGGTCCACCGCGATCGGCGAAATCAAATGGCGACGATCAGGAATGACCTTCGATCCACGCCACTGGACATTATCCAATCCATCACGAAGCAAGAAACCGTGATCCGCCGTGAACACAAATTGCTTCACACCCGCTTCACGCAGCAAACGCCAAGCTCGGCGAATATTCTTGGTCACCGAATCAAACACTGCCGGTCCGAATCCCGCTTCACCGGCCGTATCGATCTCCTGGCTGTGCACGATCACCAGCTTGGCCCGCGCGATGCTGCGTTTCAAACTGGTTGCGTCCCGGTCGACTACTTCTTGCAGCTTCAGTAGTGGGCACGTCGGTCCACCGACGCGGTCATGCATCGCCCGCTTTCGAGTCTCCGGGTCAAAGACGCGGTACTCGCCGGCGTGGAATCCGCCGATTTTTCCGTTTGTGATTTGGGGCTTCATCCGACCGTCACGAACAACGGGCGCCAGTGCGTTCATCCCAACTGAAGTGTCTGTCGGTAGCTCAGCTAGCCGTGCGTCCAGTCGTGGCGACGTCAGCCGCTCGCCCGTCATATGTTGCATCAACTCGGCCGCCATCTCGTATCGAAATGCGTCGATCACGAACAGTGCCGTGGTCGCCTTCGCGTCCATCATCGGCGAGACAACTTGGTCGAACAGATTGCGCTGCTGCAGTTCGGGCGGTGGCAAAAATCCGTGGGTACTGCAGAACACGTTAAAATCGCGTGCCCAGCCATCCGCCCAAGTCCTCCACACTTCCCGCATCGAATCCAGACAGGTTCGCAGCCTGTCGAAGTCCGGAAGCCTGGGGCCCAGCAACGCGTGACGGCGTTGTTCCAACTGGCGGTGGGCACGATCGACCGGTGCGCCGAGGTTCGCGTAGCGACCAAGGATTGTAGAGAAATCACCCGCATCGGACAGCGAGACGCTCGCCTCCGCGATGCGTTGTCCTAATTTGGCGGCATCATCGACGAGCAGCCATGCGCTGCGGCGAGTGGCTTCGCGATTAAGCCAAAACGAATCGTCTTGGATGCGACGTCCGGCCCAATCGACGGCGGCGTTCCAGTCTGCATTTTGCAGAGCGTTGATCGCGCCGCTGAGCATTTTCGTTTCTTCAAACCGGAACGTATCAATCTTGCCGAGATCTTCCGGTCTGGCCTGCTCGACCTCATCTGGCAACATCGCTTCGGTTTCGTCAGCCGTGCGAGTGTAGAAATCGGGGTGTCGCTGACGCAGGTGCTCAGCGAGTGCGCGGCAATTCTCAACCAGCTTGGCCGCCAATCCGCTCGTCGCACTCAAACGCGGATCCACCGGAGCACGGTGCAGGTCATCGACGTACTCAACGCTCAGTGCCCAGCTCGACGCGACAAACGCGATCGCTTCAGGTGTAGGTGTCGCCGTGGCAGGCATGGCTTGATCACGCCATAGCAGCGGAAGCCCCAACGCAGCACCGAATCGTTCCCAAATCGCGTTGATGTCATCTTCGCCGGTGATCTGTGACGACAGCGGCCCCTTCGCCGGCGGCGGAGTCAGCAAGTCGTCGATCAGCGTCTCGGTCGTCACCAATCGCAACCGGCCTGTTAACGTGCTCGCGGTATCGCCCAGCATCGAGGCCAGCCAGTGATCTGCATCGGCCAGCGATAGCTCCGTCCCTGCCAAGTACGCGTCGATCTGAGTCGGAAGTACCTTACCGGCCGCAGCGTCGGCGATGGTTGTCGACAAATTAGGCTCGAACTTGCAGCCAGCCAGATACATTTCCAGCAGCGGAGTGTCTCGCACGGATTGTTTGTTGAAACCCGGCATGTGAACGACCATCGACTTTGGCGAGATGCCGCTGGTCCACGGTTCTAATTCCAGCATCAGCTCCAGCAGACTATCGCGTAGCGTGAACACCTCGTACGTCAGCTCACCGGCCGCACGCAATCCAGTCAACTGCCCAGCTAAGTCGGTGTAAGCACCATCGGCATCCAGCCAGATCACCAGATTGTGCCGACGTACTTTTTGACGCAGCTCTGTTTCGAGGTGTCGCGAGATTGGACCGAGAGTTTCGATAAGATTACTCTTCATCTGAATCCCTCACTCCACACGACAATGTGGAAAGATAGGCAGAATGATTGAGGGGCAGACTGATTGGAAACCATATTGCCTCCATCCTGGAAATCATTCTGCCCACTAATCATTCTGCCAACGATCCCACTGCTCGCTCGGTCAAGAGTACGATTAAGAAGGTTGCTGCTCACGGTGCCGAAACCTCAAGTGATCCTGGGCCATGTTTCAAGACGACACATTGGCCAGTTCGATCAAAGGCAGCGACAATCATTCTCTCTGCTTGCGTGTCGGGATCACTCGAGGGCCGTCCCGTCCGATGAGGCTTTGAATCCTGCTCAATCTCTTTTCGCGTTGTCTGGCACGGGGGATGCTCGTGATCGCAGTCATGAGCGAAAGGTAGAGAGGTGAGATGAACTTTCGTCACAAACTGCAACGCTGCTGCAAGCCCCCCAGAGGCTGTCGTGGGAGGAAGCTTGTGCCCTCTCGAATAGGGCGTTCCAATCCAAAGCCGATCCACATCGCCGTCTCCAAATGACGGATCAATCGCTCTCGTTGACACGTGGTGTGGCAGTTTCATGGCATGGTGTTCCTTGAGGTCGGGGAACTCTTGTGCGATCGAAGGCCAGCTCCGCTGCGTCGCATCGGCTCCCAATAACAGGGTCAGATCATGCCATCGCAGTCGCATCGGCGACGACAAATCATTGATGTGCTGTGACGTCCAAGCAGACTCGTCGAAGGTTTTTTTCGGGTGTAAAGACTGAAGAGTTGCGTCTGATACGGTGATTTCTTCAGACCGAAACGTCCGCCATTCCAAACTCGGATCTGACTGCCAGTCGTCCCAAACTCGCCTGTAAGCAGGTTTCGCACATTCCTTCAACTGCTCAATCGGATCCTGCAATAGACCAGGACGAAAATCTTCACGTCGCGGATGAACGCAACCGATCTTCTTGGGTGAATACTCATCCAAAAGACCCACGAATCCGACGCAATGATCCTGATGCGGATGCGTCAAAGCGATCACCGCGACCGATGCGTCTTCATCAAGAATATCCAACGCAGCCGATTGGCCACCGATTTCAAAACTGTCGATCACAATCCACTGATCGGGCGGAACTCGTATCAAGATGCATTCGCCGTAGCCTGGTCCCAAGACAAATAGGTACAAAAGTTCCGGATTGAGCGGAGCGTCGCCTAGCACTCCATTCATTCTTCACCAACTCCCAGACTGTCATTCGATGTCAGCCAAGAGGCATCAACCGCTTTGTTGAACCAACGATCCGGCGGCGGAACCAGCGAGACCAAATCAGGATCATAGAATCGATCGGAATCGTGAATTGCGATTGCGCCCATCGAATCCTGCTGCCCGTAGTAGCCAAGTTCCAAATAGCAGCCCTCGACAAGCGACTCCCAATCAGGGTGATGCTTACAAGAATCATACTCGTTGCGTGTGATCGACAACGACCGCACGTCAACCAATCGCTCATCTGTTGTTGGTCGACTTCCGACGGTCAAATACAGACCGTCATCGTCGTCGATGCTTTCGAGTCGGGCGGGTTGCCACTTGGTCAACGGCTGATTGTCCACTGTGCTCGGCAGCCCCGTGTGCCCGATCGCATTCCACCATTGACTCGCTGGCACTGACAACGGAAAGACGGCACGTCCGTCCTTGGCCGCGCGAAGAGCGTTGTGGTAGTCAATCAAACGTCGGAAACTGGCGTCACGAAACAGATCGTCCGGAACGGACTCCAGAATCGCGTGAGCTGCATCCAATCGCGACCAATGTAACATCCATCGTGCAACCCAGCGGTGCAACGAAAAGTAGACCCAGTCGGGTGTCGTGTCCTGGTCAATGCTCATGGTGTTGAGTGCGCGTCGCCATTCGTTATCTGATCGTTTCTGTTGTCCAACAGTTTCCAGGTAGGCAACCCAACGTGACCAACGCCACGGATGGTTAGGCTCAAGGTCAATCGCTTTCAGGTAGTGTTTTTCAACCTTGGCCTGATCCTCGCCGTTCCAATCGAGATTAAAGGCGTAGTAGTGATGAGCGTAACCACTGGCGGGATCGAATTTGAGGGCTAGCTTGAAGACTTCCGCAGCTTGGCGATGTTGATGATGCAGGTAGGAAAGCGAACGGCCGGTCTCGAGCAACTGATGCACGAAATGAAGATAGTTGACACCCTCCTTCGGTTCGAGTTGCGTGGAGAGTACGCCGTGGTGGAAAATCTCGATATCGTGCCGCAATGAAGAGTGTTTTGATCGTTTTAGTTCAACGAACAGTTCACCGTGAGCATCGTGTATCGCGTGCTGCTCTAATCGCCAAGGATTGGATTCCGACGCGTCGGTTCTTTCACGTCCACGGCGCAGGACTTCGTACCGAATCAATGGATGGAGAGAAAATTGGCCGCCGTGTTCCTCACAGAAGCATTTTTCGATAATCGTCCTAGCGAGCGGCTCCAACGCCTGGGTTAACGACGCGAATTGAGTCTCGGGCAATACAGTCCTCGCCAGGGACATGCGGCTCAACGTTTGACAGAAACGATGCAACCCTTCGTCGGACTGTGCCGCCGTGTGCAGCTCATCGAAAAGTTCTTCCAGCAAGCTGGTCGCGAAAAACTGAAGCCCGACCCGCTTTCGTTTGCAAATCGATGCGAGCAGCCATTGCCGTGCGACCAGAAGACGGAGATCTAAGACCCCTCGGTATTCAAGAGAACGTCGAGCCGTTTTGGCAACTTGAAAGGCAAGTTCACTCGCTTCGGACCAGAGTTCGGTCGCATTCAACAAATCACGGCCGTCCTTCATCGCCGGTGCTTCAACCGACTCAATGCGATCCAATCCAGCCGGTACTAGCCCGGAGATCACACGACGACAAGGCATCTCTCTAAAAATCCAGTCCGCCAGAATCCTGCCTTCGCGGTCCGGCGCGTCAGTGATATCGCTGCCATAGGCAAACCAACGCGTTGGCTCATCACAGATCACGAACAACTTGTCTCGATGGGATCTGACAACCTCTCTAACCATCTCAAACTTATTGTCCCAGTGACGATGGGTATCTTCAAACGACCTGTCGTCCTTCGCGAGCATTCCGTGTTCGCGTAGGCTGTCAATGAATTCCGCCAAGACAGTGGCACCGCTTTCGGCAGTGTCGCTTTGGGTGCGAACGAAAACAGTGTTGAAGTCGTCCGCCGCAATCTTCGCAAGCGCCTGCAACGTCGCGGTTTTCCCCGATCCGACTGAGCCGCGCACGTGCAGAATCGAATTGGCGTCAGAAGGGAGATTCTGAAGCCTTTCGACTATTTCGTGGCTTCTTTCAGCCTGCTGCTGATCGAGTGTTTTGGACATAGAATTAGCTATTGTTGGTGTTGTTCGCTCTATTTTACTCGTTGTGAGCCAGATCTGCAGGAGAGAACCGACCTACCTGAATAGATCCCGAGGAGATCGTAGCCATTAGCCCCAGGTCGCAAAATGCACCCGGGGATCGGTCTAATGGCTGGCATCCTTTCGGGATGAATTCACTTGGGGACATCGGTGGCCGTCTTGCGTCGTGACGTCTTGGGTTCAGGTTCCGAATCCATTCCCGGCAACTCCGCGGCGTAGAACCTTTCAATCAGCTCTTTCCATTGAGCGGCCTTCTCAGGGTTGGTCTGCTCGAACTCGGAACGGGCGGACTTGTCGTCGGGGGCGATCAGTCGGAATGGGGTCTTTTGCTTACTCGTGAATTTGATTTCCATGTCGTAACATCCCGCAGCGTGATTGGACCAGATGCCCGGTTCGAGGATTCGCATTTCGTCGATGGGTGCGTCCGACTTGCGGATTCGCCTCGTGAGTTCCTTTTCAATCGCCTGAAGGGCGATATCCGGGTGATCGGCGATGAAGGTGTCGCGATAGACCTGTTCACCACTTTCTGCGCGGAGGTTGGCAGAATGATTAGCGGCAGAATGATTAAGAATCCCATTTCCGCCATCCTGCGAATCATTCTGCCCCTCAATCATTCTGCCATCATATTCTTCCCGGATGCGGAAGTCTTGTTCGATCTCGTCTTGCAGTCGTAGTTCCCACGCCCAGGCTCGCTCCGGGTGGTATTTCCAGAAGCAACCATGGGCGACACCGAGCGACGGATCAGATTGGCATTTCTTGTCGACGCGGGTCGGCCAGTAACGCATCGCCAGATGCGACCAGTCGTAATCTTTCTTGCCCTTGGCGGCGGCCAACTCCTTCCACCACTTTTTGGGTTCTTTCCACAGCGGATCGAGCAGCGGCCACAATGCGGCACTGTTGATCATCACGCCGTCGTCGAGGACCGGAGCGTAAACCGCATCGACTTCGCGTTCGGGCTTCGTCGTGTCGACTGGCGCGGGGCCGCGGAGGGCACATTGATTGACATTGGCGATGAAGTCAGCCAATTCGTCTCGCCAGGCTTTGACGTCGGCGTACCGATCGTCGGCTTCGCGGGCGGCCTTGCGATCCGTACTACTGCGGACGGCGGTCAAGTCGCTGAGTTCGCCGTCGAGCCGCGTGAGTGTGGGCTGCAGGTGATCGGCCAGCAGCACGGTGAGCGTGCGGTCGTTCATGCGGTGGATGTTGACCCAAGCGACGAACGTTCTCTTGGGCGACGAGAGCGGCCAATGGATCGGCCGATTCTCGTACATGCTCTTGTGAACATCCTTGAAGAAATCTAGCGACAGCCACTGCCGCAGACTACGGTTCTTCTTGATCTGCGACCCGTACTTCGACCAGGACTCGCGCAGCATCGCCGCGGCGGGATGTGACAAACCGTCACCAGCTTCGTCGGGATCGAGCGTGCCATCCAGAAACAGAATGCCAGCGGGCAGTGCATGGTCGAGTGAATCTTTCACCGGATCCAAAATGCCTTCGCCATCAGCACCAAAGCGTCCGAGTGCGACACCGAGAGCAAAGCTCACGTGATCGGTCGGCGGTTCAGGATCAAGCTGCTCCACGTATTCCGGTAGCGGCTCGCCTTCGGCACGATCGACTGCCACCTGCGCCCATTCTTGGACGTATTGCCACGGTGAGGGTCCGGGTAGTTTGAACTCGACCGACGGCTCGCGGTACGATTCATGACGAGAAAATTCCGAAGTCAATAACTTCAAAATCTCGGACGCAGCACCAATGCGAAACACTGGAAGACGGTTAACGTCGCCAGACTCAAACCCAACACCAGGATTCAGTCCATTCGCTATTGTCTTAGCCGAGGTTGAGTTCAACAGACAGAGGATTTGCTCTGACTCAGGAAAGTAGATGGAACGCCCTTTGTTGGCAAAGATTCCGGGGTAGCGTATTAATCGACCGGAAAACTCAGTGCCAATCGTTGTGTAAGCAACTCCGTCTCCTCTGAAAAAGAACTGTTCGTTTGCATAGCGGTACGTTTCTGTACCAACTTTCGTACTCATATAGGATTTGGGTTGCATCCCGTGCACACCCCACGACGCCACTTCACGTAGCGGTTCTATCCAGGTCGCTCCGTCAGCACCATTGGTCAACGGAACCCACGTGGGCGACGTCTCATGACCTGTACCACTTACACGGATCGATGATCGATACACTTCCGTCGCGCGACGAATGAATCTGGTATTGCTATAAAGTCCCTGAGTTGCGCGAGCAGGTGAAACATCACCAAGCAATTCATGCTTTTGATAGAGTTCTAATTCGTCCTTCCACCAATACACCAACGGCCATTCGGGGACGACTTTCAGTGCGATGGGATCAAAGGTGGTTCGTCCGATCTGGCACAGCGTTGCGGCTCGCTTGCGTGGCGTGCGCTGATTGTCGCGAGTGCGATCCTCACGAGGAGTTGGGCACATCGCCATGCTCGCGCCGGTACTTTCTCGATTCGCGAACGAGGCAGCCGCAACGCTGACTACTTCGTCAGGAACATCTTCAAACGCACCGCGATCAAAGTCGCCGATGGAGCGTAGATCGAATGTTTCCAACAGATGTTCTCGCAATTGAGAATACTGCTTGATAAACATCCAATTTCGCATCGTCAACATTGACGACACTCCTCCATTTCTCGCCAATTCAAGCCCACGCAGTAAAAACGCGGCAAACAAATCCGCTTTGCCTAGCTCGTAATTTTTGTCGATGTACTTCGACGCAATCAGCTTGCTCGTTCCCTGATACGGCGGATTGGCGACAACCAGATCGTAGCTGCCTTCTTTCAACAACCGCAGGAACCGCACGCCAGCGGCCAATTGCTCGCCACGGAGACGCAAACCGAGATCTTCGCCGGCGTTGTGTTTGGATAAAAATGATTCGAGCCCTTCGACGAGCGACTTGCGGGTCGCCTGAGCGTCGAAGTCGATCTTTTTCTGGATTGCTTGCGGCGTGCCGAAGAAATCGGGCTGCCACGTCACAGGACGCTGCTTGACCTCGGCTTCGAAAGTGTTGATCGCGTCGTCGACCGCTTTGTCGATCTTCAGCAACGATCCCAAGTGATCGGCCCCGCGAAGTGCCTCGATAATCTCGTTGGTCAACGTCGCCGGCACGCCCGTTTCGGCTTGCACGACTCGTCTCAATTCGACGAGTGCCGGATCGTCATCGGGAAGACTGGCGATACCCAGATTCGATGCGACCAAGTTTAAGGTACGCGGGTGAGCGTCCGGGCAAGCCTGCATCGCCTTGAGCCACAACGCTGCCGCCGCGATCTGAACGGCACGTGGATCGAGGTCGATGCCGTGCAGGTTGTTTTCGAGGATCGACTCGACGATCTGCTTCGGGTCTTGGGGAAGCTGGCAGAATGATTCCGGGGCAGAATGATTAAAAGATTTGTTTTCTCCGTCCTGGAAATCATTCTGCCCATCAATCGTTCTGCCTTCTTGACTATCGGGGTTGGCAGAATGATTCAGGGGCAGAATGATTGATGCGATTGATGGAGGAGTTGGGTTGAATGAGTTAGGGGAAGAAGAATTAAGAATCTTA
>JBDNIG010000594.1:0-20448 GCA_041688415.1 Rhodopirellula sp.
AACCGATCGCACAGCCGCTCGGCTTCGTCGAGCCGGTGCGTGCATACCACGACCGCTTTGCCTTCCTGGCGGAGGTGCGAAATGTACCTGAAAATAGTTTGAACGCCCACGACGTCCAGTCCGCGAGTGGGTTCGTCAAGCAACATCACGGGCGGATCATGAATCAACCCGCGCACCAACGTCACCCGCTGCCGTTGACCGGTCGAGAGTGTTCCCGCCCGCCGGTCGAGCAGGCCTTGGATGTCCATGACCTCAGCGAGCGTCCGCAACCGCTCGGCCGCACGCTCGGGAGCAACCCCGTACAAATCGGCAAAGTACAGCAGCATCTCACGGACGCTCAGCCACGGGTACACGCCATCGCTAGCCGAAACAAACCCCAGCTTCGCTTTGGCGGCAAACGGGTCGGTCGACGTGGGAATCCCCGCGACTTCGGCATCGCCGCTGTCGGGAGCGACCAGCCCGAGCACCATTCGGAGCGTCGTCGTTTTGCCCGCCCCATTGGGACCGAGCAATCCGAAAACTTCGCCCGGCCCGACGTCGAAGGATAGGTCATCGACCGCACAAACGGTCTCGTTCTCGGCCACAAATCGCTTCGTCAACGCGTGAATTTGCAGCATGAGAAGCGTTTCAGTGGTCGAGCGGAACCGAAAGACGTAAGCGGAAACTCACCTACGCAGCCGCCATCCGAATGGGTCGCCATCGTCGACCGACGGCTCCGCCCGTCGGGAGCGGGATTGTCGACCGACGGTTCCGCCCGTCGCGAGATTCGTGGCGCTGTCCAACTCAGAGCGACGGAGCCGTCTGACGACAATACCAAGCCGCATAATCGCTACGAATCATTCCGTTGCCCGCGTGCGATGGCTCGATTCCTGGAACGTTCACGCCATCGCGACTATCCTCAAGGTATTCATTTTACTAGCCAGCACGATTTGAGCTGGTATCCGCCAAAACCACTGGAGCATCGCCCATGAGCCCCGCAGCGTTTTCTCGTCGCAACTGGTTGGCCGCCTCGAGCGGCGTGCTCGCCTCAGCATACCTGCCCCCGCGCTCGGTCGGTGCGCAAGCGGTCGCAGGCTCCGCTGATCCGGCGTCCTCCCAAACCGATGAAGACTCGTCAGCACCGAGCTACGGCGAGGCAACATCTTTCGACTGGCAGTTCGGGATGAAGCTCAACACGCCCGTCACATTTACCGCCGGGCTGGGCACGTTCGCGATCCCGATGGACTGGCCCGAACAAACCGTCACACTCGCCAGCCGGGACGTGTCCGGCCCCGTGTCTCGATTGCAGACCCGAGATCTTCAGGGCGGGGCACGGCAAGCGGTCGTGGGGATTGCCCGCATGACGGCCCATCAATCGCTCGACGTGTTGTTGAACATTCGCATCGAAAAGCGAAACATCATCGCGCCGACCCAGACGGATTCACTGGTGATCCCCAAACGAGTCCCGCGTGAGATGCGTGCCTACCTGGGCAACAGCCCGATGATTGACGCCACCAACGGCAAGATCCGATTGCTTTCACGAGAACTCGCCGCCGAGGCCGTCGACGACGCGTCCGCCTGGCAAACGGTTCGCCGAATTTACGATCGGGTGCGCGAGAAAGTCACCTATACCGAAGGCCCAATTCGCAACGCGTCCGATGCGCTCCAAGATGGAAAGGGCGATTGCGAAGACATGACGAGTCTGTTCGTGGCCCTGTGCCGAAACGCTGATGTCCCGGCCCGGATGGTGTGGGTCCCGGGGCACTGTTACCCCGAGTTCTATCTCGAAGAAAAAGACGGCGGCGAAGAATCGGGGCACTGGTATCCCTGCCAAGCGGCAGGGACCGAGCAGTTCGGCGAAATGCAGGAGGATCGCCCGATATTGCAAAAAGGCGATCGCTTCAAAATCCCCGAACAGCGACAAATCGTTCGCTACGTGAGCGAATACTTCCGCTGCGACCGCGCCGGCCAAGCTTCACCAAGTGTGAAATTCGTGAGTAAAATGCAGTATTAGGAAAAGTGTCGCTCGGCTCTCCGAGTCGATGGAGTTGCCACAACGTTTCCGTGGCCCCGCGGGCGAACAAACAGTGGCCCCGCGAGCGAACAGTGGCCCCGCGGGCGAACAGTGGCCCCGCGGGCGAACAATCGGTGAAATGATCTTGCATTTACCCATGCGGAATCGCTATCGCTGAACGAAAGCATCCGTGTTGCGGCGGGTGCTCTCGTCGCTTTGGCACCATTTCTTTCTCATTACAACGGAAGCCGCACGATGCGTCGGTCCCCGCTGTTCAGTTTTCCACATCCACGCCCCAACTCGTTCACCCGCAGTTCCTGTCGCTGGGTGTTGATGGTCGCAGCCGCGCTGCCCATGAGTCCAGGATGGGCGCAGTCGACCAGTCCGCAATCAGGTGGCGAGGCCGAAAACTCGACCGTGTCCGACCCCTACCTCGTTTTTGTCGCTGACGCGTCGGCGCACCTGCGCTGCGGTCCAGGCGGCGATTACTACCGCACCGATCCGCTGCGACATGGTCAGGAGCTCGAAGTGTACGTCGAGTATCCCGATGGCTGGCTGGGCGTGCGCCCGACGGCCGATAGTTTTTGCTGGATCCCCGCTGACGCGACACGCATCATCGACGCGAAAAAATCGAAGTCGTCGAGGCAGCGGGCCGACGCGATTGACGCGGAAGTCATTGAAGACAAAACCAAGGCCTGGATCGGCACGAACCTCGGCCGCGCCCGCCGCTCTCTGTGGCAGGTTCAACTCGGTGAAGGCGAAACCGTCACGATCCTCGGTCGCAGCGAACGCGATGGCCCTGACGGCCCCCAGATCTGGTACCGCATTGTTCCGCCGTCCGGAGAGTTCCGCTGGATTCATCGAGATCAAGTCGTCACGACGGCGGAAGATTTGATCGCTGGCTTGCAACCCACTGCGCCCGAAGCCGCCGCATCTGAGGAACCCGTCGAGTTCCTACCCGCCGGGCCGACCTCGGTCGCCCGCAAGAAATCAGAGTCAGAGCGGGCCAACGAGATCGCCAGCATCCGTCGTCTCGATGAAATCGAAAAACACATTAAGGAACGTCAGCGAAGCCGGTTCGATCGCTTGCGGCAGGACGAAGCTGGCACCGAGCGGGCTGACGCCGCCAACGCAGGAAATCAAAATCCACACGACCATCATCTACGCAGCTTTTCACAGCGAGTAACCGATGGCATCGCAACGCTGATCAATGGGCAATCTCCCGGACTGAGCGAGTTGGAACCGCTGACCGGACGAACGAGCCGCCGGACAACGGAGCTGGTGCCGATCGGCAACGGCATCGCCGCCGCCGCGCCCATGCCCTCGGTGGCTACTCCCGCAGCCTCGCCGGCACCCGCCGGCACGGCCGCGCCAGCGGCATCGTTGGCAGGTCGGTCACCAGATCCCGAAACGAGCCAATCATCCGCTCGCGCCATTGGATCTGGAATTGCGAATCCCGCCGGCATGAATATCGCGGACGACGCCCAGACGGTCGTGGAAACCGCACACCCCGAGTTTCGCTCGAGCGAATCTCAAGTCGCGATCATGTCCTCGCCCCGGTTAGTCACCAGCCCCGAGACTTCGCCGTGGGCACCGCCCGCGTTCGCAGACCAAACACGGCAACCAACCAAGCTGCGGACCATCACGTCAGAACAGCTCGAAGGCGTGCAGCAATCCGTCGCGACATCGACGCCCGAATCGTTGCCGCTCATCATGTCAACTCTGATGGCGCGAGGTGCGTCCGCACCCGAGATGCGGATTGTTGCCGACGCGGCGCAGCGATTCTCGATGAACGATCTCGCTCAGCGAGCGCGAGACTACGAAGCCCTCGCACGGCGCCGAGATGGCGACACGCTCGTGGCAACCGCAACAATGTCCAACCCACACACGACCGCCGCAGCACCCGTGATTCCCACGCCAGTGTCCACCACCGCACCGACGTTCGCTGCTGACAATTCGTTTGTCATGCGAGCAACTGGCACTCAATCCGCCACCGCCCCATCGTCGGTCATGCCCGCGTCACACACCGGCGTTACAACGCATCCCAATCCCAATTCCAACGCCAATTCCAATTCCAATTCCAGCATTGAGCAGGCCGGCACCGTGCCGAACGCCGCTCCACCAGCGGCAGAGCAGTCCGGGATCTTGGTAGAAGTCTACTCGGCAGATCCGAGTCGCCCTCCCTACGCGATCACCGACCGAGGCGGCCGCACGCTCGTCTACGTCACCCCCGCCCCCGGCGTCGAAATCCGCAACCACCTCGGCAGTGAAGTCCGCGTCCGAGGCGAAACTGGGTTCCTGCAGGGGCTCGACACCCCCCACGTGCTCGCCACCCAAGCCGAGCGGCTGGTGCGGTAGCCGTTGCGTGTCGCGAAGCGATGTTGGGACGGCGAAAGATCACATCACATTTTGACGACTCAATCCCCCCCGGGCTGCGAGGGAATTTGACACGCTGACGCGGTACCCTCCACGGAAACGTCTAGCTAGTTAAGCTGAAAAAATGAGGAAGTGGCGGGTGAACCTGAGGCTGGATGGCCACAGATGGATTGACACTGACACCCCGTTCGGATAGCTTTCCCAAAACAGACTTCAGGCAAACATTGTTGGCCCGGGCCTTATTTGGTCCGGGCTAATTTTTTTATCACGGCTTAGCAATTCAACTTTTCCATCCTCTTTTCCATCTCTCGTCGCTATGAACCCGCAAGACATTTTGCGTTACGTCGATTCGCTCCATCGCGAGAGAAATATCGATTCCGAGTTGCTGTTCCAGGCCATCGAGTCGGCATTACAGAGCGCTGCGAAGCGGCAGTATGGCGAAGAATCGGACGTCGTCGTCTCGATCAGTCGCGATAATGGAAAGATCGCCGCGACACTCGAAGGTGAACCGCTCGGCGATGACCAAATCGGCCGAATTGGCGCACAAACGGCCAAACAGGTGATCATCCAGCGCGTTCGTGAGGCCGAACGTGACGCGTTGATGATTGAATATCGCGACCAAATTGGCGATATCGTCAGCGGCATCATCGGTCGAGCCGACGGGGGCGTGGCCACCGTCAACCTTGGCAACGTCGAAGCGATTTTGCCTCGCAGTGAGCAAATCCCCGGTGAAAGTCTGCACGCCAACGAGCGGGTACGGGCGATCGTCTACGAAGTCCGGCCGCAGGGCGGTAACCGCGTCCGTGTCGTGCTCAGCCGCACACGGCCACAGTTCGTGCAAAGACTCTTCGAGCAGGAAATTCCGGAACTCAACGACGAAGTCATCGCGATCAAGTCCATTTCACGTGAACCGGGCTACCGCAGCAAGGTCGCCGTCAGCAGTGACGACTCTCAAGTCGATCCGATTTCGGTGTGCGTTGGCTATCGCGGCAGTCGGATCAAGGCCGTTCGTGAGGAACTTGCGGGCGAACATATTGACGTGGTGCGATACGACAGCGACCCCGAGGTCCTGATTCCCAACGCGTTGCAGCCCGCCGAAGTTGATCAGGTGTTGCTCTGTGACATGATCGGCCGTGCGATTGTGCTGGTCAAAGAAGACCAACTCTCGCTCGCGATCGGTCGCCGCGGACAGAACGTGCGATTGGCCAGCAAGCTGTGCGGGTGGGATATTGAAATCATGACCGGGGGCGAACTCGAAGAACAGATCGAGCGCGCCGTCGGCGGATTCGGCCAGATCCCAGGCATCACCGACGAGATTGCCCAAACACTCGTCGAGCAGGGCTATCTCTCCTACGATGACTTGTCGGTGATCGAGCCGGACCAGTTCGCGGAGATGACCGGACTGACCGAGGAGCAGGTTGACGAGATTGTGGAAGTCGCCGAGGCCCGGGCCGACGAGGCCGAGAAGGCGGCGGCCGATGAACGCCGCGTCCGCCGCGAGACCGAGAAGCTCGATCGCGAACGGGCGGAGATGGAAGCCCACATGCCAGCCTCCGAGAAGGGCGATCCCGAGCCAGCGGCGACCGCAGACGATCCCGAGCCAGCGGCGACTGATGAGGATCCACCTGAGGTGGACGCCCAAGCGTCTGAAGACTCGGAAGCGGTCCCCGCCGCGGAAGATGGGGAGTTAAGCGAAGCGGCGTCCGTCGGCGCCGACGACGACGAGACCGTTCCCCCGGAAGCGGAAGCCGCGTCGGAAGAAATCGCTTCCGAAGAGACCGCTGGCGTGGGAGAATCCGATGCCACGACGCCAGCTGACAAAGATTCTGGGGGAAACCTCTAGGAGCGACGGCGGGGCCCATTTTCAAAATTCCCCGTTGTGCGTTATCCTGTCCGTGACAAGCCTGTGGCGCGATCGTTGCTGCAGGCGAATATTCCATTTTTTACCGCTATGAAATTCCCCGACCCCGTGAAACTTTCGAACTTCGATGACTCCGGCTGCTGGCTCTTTAAGGCCGGTTGCTGGACGAAGAACTCGAATCCTTAGCGAGGTCGATGGAGGTCTTTTTATGCGATTTTGAACAAAACAACATGGAGCCGAGCAGCCCGCGCCGGGCCGGCGGACTCCATCTATCGAACTTGACAGGATTTCCCCCCAGTGCCAGTACGCATTTACGCGCTTGCCAAAGAACTCAGCCTTGACAGTAAAGATCTCGTTGATCTGGTGAAGAAAGCCGGTATCACCGGCAAAGGCTCTGCGCTCGCAAGTCTCACCGACGACGAAGCCGATCAGGTACGCAACAGCCTTTCCAGTGCGTCGAAGGCAGCACCGAAGGCTTCCGCTGCGGCGCCGCCGACGAAAGAATCGCCGACTCAGCCGGTTGCCCCGGTTCGTGACTTGGATCGCGGCTCGACGCGACGTCCTCCGGCCATCCAAATCGGTCGACCGCAGACGCGTCAGAGCGCCCCGTCGGAAGGAAACGCTCCCAAACGCCCGAGCCCCGTGCTTCGCACGCCGGTCCTGAAGCCGGCCGAGCCGACACCTCCGCCGGCGAAACCGGCGGAACCCGCGTCGCCCAAGCCCGAAGTTCGGTTGCGAGATGTTGTGCCATCGCAGCAAGGCAGTAAAGCTGGCGATCAAGGTAGTAAAGCTGCTGATAAAGGCAGTGAGCCTGCCGATGAAGGCAGCAGGCCCGCCGATGAAGGCAGTGAGCCCGCCGATGAGGGGAGTCAACCCGTCGATAAAGGCACTGAACCTGCCGATGAGGGTAGTGAACCTGTCGAGAAAGCGAAAACGTCGCCAGCATCGCCCGCGATCACACCCCCTGCCAGTCCTGAGGCAAAAGACCCAGCGCCGGCAGCAGGCGGTGGCATGGCTAGCCGTATCGCTGACCGGATGGCGAGTAAGTCAGGTGGGAGAGTGGTTCCCAATCGTCCCGGCGAACCTGTTCGCCGCGAGGGGCTCGGTGGTGGTGGGAAAATGCGTTCGCTCGATCGCGCCTCCACACGCAGTGGTGCCGACAAGCCCAGCGACGCTGCCAAAGCACGCAAACGGGAACCACGCATCAAGGTGAATCTGGCTCAGTTGCCAAACGCCCCCGCTCCGGCGGCTCCCGTCTCGACGACCGGACCGGCGCAGAAGCCCGATATCAAGTTGACCCGCGACGTGATTGAAGGTCACAAACAGGGCATGAAGGCTCCGTTAGCGCGGCTTGAGAAAGACGATGCCGATCGCAAACGCACCAAAAAGGACAAAGAGACGGGCGTTGTCGGCGAATTCGCCGGCCGCAAAAAGATCATCGAAGAAGACGACAAGCCGCGCGGCAAGAAGGGCCTCGCCGGGATGGCCAGTGCCCGCGCCGAGCGTTCACGTGGTGGCGGTGGCCGACGCACGTTCGGCAACGACGATCGCTCCTACTCACGTCGCAATCGCCCACGCATCCGCCGCAAAGGCACCAACACCGCCGCGCCGCGAAAAGAACGCGTGCAACTCGAATTGCCGTGCTCGGTTCGCAGTTTCTGCGAAGCCTCCGGTGTCGCCATGTCCGATGTCATGAAAACGCTCATGGGCATGGGCATGATGATCAACATCAACTCCGAATTGGATTTGGAGATGGCCGAACTGATCGCGACCGAACTGAACCTCGAGATCGAGCTGAAGGCGGCCGAGTCGCTCGAAGATGAATTGATCACCGAGATCGAAGAGCAGGAGGACGATGCTGAGTCGCTCGTGCCGCGCGCACCCATCGTGACTTTCCTCGGTCACGTCGATCACGGAAAAACCAGTCTATTGGATTCCCTGTGCGGAATCGACGTCGTCAAAGGCGAAGCGGGCGGAATCACCCAACACATTCGCGCCTTTCACATCGAGAAAGGTGACGGCGGCGTCACGTTTGTCGACACTCCTGGTCACGAAGCGTTTACCGAGATGCGTGCTCGTGGTGCCAACGTGACGGATATTGCCGTCTTGGTTGTGGCCGCCGATGACGGCATCATGCCGCAAACCGAAGAGGCGATCAGTCATGCCAAGGCTGCCGAGGTCCCCATCGTTGTCGCGCTGAACAAAGTCGATTTGGCCGGCGTCGATATCAACCGCGTCATGACCCAACTCACCGAGCATGGACTGACCCCGAGTGAATGGGGCGGCGACGTCGAAGTCGTCAGAACCAGCGCGACGACGGGCGAGGGCATGGACGAACTCCTGGAAACGCTGACGACGGTTGCCGAGTTGCACGAATACAGTGCGAACCCGGATCGCTCGGCGCTCGGTGTGTGTTTGGAATCCGAACAGCACGGTGACAAGGGTGTCGTCGCCAAACTCGTCATTCAAAACGGAACGCTCCGCGTCGGCGATATCATTGTCTGCGGTCCCGCCCACGGTCGGGTCCGAGCGATGCACAATACCTTGACGAACAAATCCATCACCGAAGCGGGACCGAGTGTCCCGGTTAGCTTGATCGGGTTGGACACACCGCCGGGTGCGGGTGACCGATTCCATGTGCTCAAGGACATCACGCAAGCTCGCGAGATTGCTGGCAGCCGCGAAGACGAGTTCAGTCGCCAGTCGCTCTCGGGGATCACGACCAAGGTCTCGTTCGACTCGTTCCAAGACCTGCTCGCCGGTGGCAATCTCGCCGGTGAGGATCGTGCCAAGTTAAACTTGATTATCCGTGCCGACGCGCGGGGATCGCTCGAAGCGATCGACAAGGAACTGAGCAAGTTCGATCATCCCGAAGTTGAGATTCGCGTGCTCCAGCGTGCCGTTGGGGGTATCACGCTCGCTGATGCCACCTTGGCGAGTGCATCCGATGCCGTGATTCTCGGTTTCAACGTGATCCCAGACGAGAAGGCACGCCAGCTCGCGGATCAACGTAATATCGAAATCCGTCGTTACAGCGTGATCTACAAGCTCACTGACGACATTCGCTTGATGATCGAAGGCCGCCTCAAACCCGAGGAACGGGTTGTCGAACTTGGTCGGGCCTTGGTCAAACAGGTGTTCTCGATCAGCCGCGTCGGCACGATCGCCGGCTGCTATGTCGCCCAGGGATCGATCGTTCGCGGTTGCCGTATTCGCGTCAGTCGTGATCAACGCGTGATCGGTGACTACCCGCTCGACACACTTCGGCGAATCAAAGAAGACGTCAAGGAAGTGCCAAGGGGGATGGAATGCGGTATTCGCTTGTCAGGTTTCAATGACATCAAACAAGACGACGTGCTCGAGGCCTACCGCATCGAACAAGTCGCCCGCAAGCTTGAGTTGGATTCTAGATATTAGCCACTCGCTATTGGCCACTAGCGATTAGCTATTAGCTACTAGCTATTTCACTCTCCCCCTCTCCCCCTCTCCCCCTCTCAAAATTGTCAACTCGTCGCCAACTCAAAGCCGCTGAAGCGATTCGCGAAGTGGTTGCTACCGCTGTTCTGACCGACATTCGCGATCCGCGAGTTCGCGACGTGACGGTCATTTCCGTCGACGTGTCGCCGGATATGCGGGAGGCAAAGGTTTCGGTGAGCGTGATGGGAGACGATTCTCAAAAAGAACTCTCCATTCGCGGATTACAGAACTCGGCTGGATTTTTGCAGAGTAAGATTGCCAATCGACTCGATACGCGGTACACGCCTCGGCTTACTTTTGAACTCAACCGTGGTCAAGAGAATGCGATCGCGGTCAACGAAATCTTGGCTCGCTTGCAGGCAGAGAAGGAAGGCAACCCGGTTGGCGAAGCCAGCGAAGTGCCGCCATCGGAGAGCACGAAGGATACGCCGACCGAAGACACCGCGGCGTTGCCGATCGAAAATACCGACGCGTTGCCGCCCAAGAGTACCGATGAACCTTCGGCTGAACTCTGAACCCTGAACCCTGAACACTCCCCACATCCAGTCTCCATGTCCGCATCGAATCGTACGAAAATCATCGCGAAGCTGCACACTGCCCTCAAGAAACACTACAGTGCGCCGCCGGCCAGCCCATCGCGTCCGCTTCTGGAGCACGCGTTGTACGCCTGCCTACTCGAAGATTGCCCCGGCGAACTGGCCGACGAGGGACTGGCAAAACTCGAGCAGGACTATTATGACTGGAACGAGGTCCGGGTTACTACGGTCACTGAGTTGTCCGGTGTGCTCTCGAACCTCCCCGATCCCGCGAAAGCGGCAGGGAGATTGAAGGCGAATCTACAGGCGATCTTCGAAGAATTTTATTCGTTCGATCTCGATCATCTGAAGAAAGAGAACCTCGGCAAGGCGGTAGCCAAGTTCGAACAACTGCCGTCGATGACACCGTTTGTCCTCAGCTACATCATCCAGCACGGTCTCGGCGGTCACTCAATTCCGATCGATTATTCCGCCATGGTGATCATGCTCGTCAGTGGAATCGCGAGCCAGAACGAAGCGTCCGATGGCCGTGTACCGGGACTCGAACGGGCGATTCCGAAAAGCAAAGGTGCCGAGTTTGCCAGCCTGCTGCATCAACCCGCTGTCGCGTTGTTAATCGACCCCGCCGACGCGGACGCTCGCAAACTGCTCGAATCGGTGTCCAAGGGCAGTTCAGCGGATCTCGACGAGTGGTTGGTCAGTAAAAAGGCGGCTAAGAAACGTGTCGCCAAACGTAAAGCCGAAGAGCGTGAAATCGCCAAGGTCGAAGCCGAAGCCGAAGCCGCCCAAGCGGTGGTGGCCGCCCCAACTGGTAAGAAGAAACCGATTCGGTCTGCCGCCAAAGCGACCTCGACGACCAACAAGCCAAAAGTGAAAAAGAAAACCGCTCCTGAGAAAACCGCCGAAAAGTCGAGCGGGCCAGCGCCGTCGAAATCGAAAACTCCAAAATCAGAAGCGGCGCCGACGACCGAAAAACCAACCGCCGCAAAAAACAGTGCTAAGAAAAAGAGCACCAAAAGCTCGGCAACCTCCAAGCCCGCAGCCCATTCAAAATCCGCCACCAGTAACAAACAATCTGCTGAGAGCGACGCTTCGTCCGCCAAGAGTGAATCCAAATCCAGCAGTAGTGAGAAAACAACGAATCGTAAACTGACCAAACGAAAACCACGTTAAGCACGACGCCGAAGGGATCACTAACATGGCAGGGCACTCCAAATGGGCCAATATCCAACACCGCAAAGGTCGCGTTGACGCGGCCCGCGGGAAACAATGGAGCAAATTGAGCAAAGCAATTATCGTGGCTGCCAAAGGCGGTGGTGGTGACCCGGCAGCGAACATGCGCTTGCGCAAAGCCATTGATGATGCCAAAGCGATTTCCATGCCCAAAGACAACATCGAACGCGCCATCAAGCGTGGTACCGGTGAACTCGGTGGCGATGCCGTCGAAGACGTGCTCTACGAGGGCTACGGTCCCGGCGGTGTTGCCGTGATGTGCTTGGCACTGACCGACAACCGCAATCGAACTGCTCCGGAATTGCGGACGATGTTTGGTAAACACGGCGGTGAACTCGGCAAGACCGGCTGCGTTTCCTACCTGTTCGAACGCAAGGGATTGTTTCTTTTCGAGCCAGGCACGGACGAAGATCGAGTGACGGAGATCGCGCTGGAAAACGGTGCCGAAGATGTCGAGACCGATGACGATGGTCAAATCCAAGTCACCTGTGCGCCCGAGAACTACGACGCGTTGTCTGATGCGTTTGATACTGCCGAATTGAAAACCGATGTCAGTGAAGTCACTCAAATCGCGTCAACCAATGTGGACGTCGATTCGTCGGTTTCCGGTCAAGTCTTGTCGCTGCTCGAAGCACTCGATGATCATGACGATATCCAAACGGTCAGCACGAACGCGAATTTCCCCGCGTGAGTAGACGATGACCCGCGCGTAGCGATCATCCAGCGAATTGTATTCGGTTGGGCGATTCGTATCTTTGTCGCCCCAGTTGCTGGGCGAGGGTTCGGGCTGCTGGGGAGTTCGTCCAGGATTGATGAAAACGCCCAACATGACGGGAATTTCGCGGCGAAAAATCAGATTATCCAAGCCGTGCTGCGTGCGGATCGAACCATCGGCTTGCAGGAAGGCTTGCCCATCATTGAAAATCATCAGACTGGCAGCCACATCGGGATCATACTGGGCAGGGACGTACACCCAATACGTGTGCTGCGTACCGGGGTAGGCTTGGGAAGAGATAACGTGCGGGCCAGAAATTTGTCCTTGCGGCACCCCCTCTTGCTCCAACGAGTCGGGCCCCAGCTTGAAACTGCGGCATCCAGGCCATGCATCTTGGGTGACATGTCCTACTTTATGCACCGGAGCTATTGAGTCGATTCAAAACTCAGTTACGCTCAACCGTCTGGATGGCAACCATGAGCGAGTGGACGTCTCCGCCTCTCCTTTTCTGTTCTGTTCCCGCGACTTCATGACAAGGATCAGGTGAATACCTCGCGAACGATGCGGCCGTGCACGTCCGTCAAACGGAAATCACGCCCCTGAAAGCGGTAGGTGAGTTGCGTGTGGTCAATCCCGAACAGGTACAACAGGGTGGCGTGGAGATCGTGAACATGCACTGGATTCTCGGTGACATTCCAGCCTATGTCATCGGAGGCACCAATCACCTGACCTCCTTTGACGCCGCCACCCGCCAACCACAGGGTGAAGGCATTGGGATGATGATCGCGACCGGTCACTCGTTTAAAACCGCTGCGGTTTTCTCCCAACGGCGTGCGTCCAAACTCGGACCCCCAGACTACCAAGGTGTCTTCCAACAGCCCACGGGCCTTCAGATCTTTGAGCAACGCAGCGATCGGTTGATCGACCATCAGCGAATTATGGGTTAACTCCGGGTCGAGCCTGCTGTGATGATCCCACGAGGAATGAATGATATTGACCACCCGCACGCCGCGTTCGACCAGCCGCCGGGCCAGCAGACAGTTGCGGGCAAAGGTTCCGAATTTCCCAATGCCCCCACGGTTGGATTTAATCTCCGGTTCCTTCCGGTCGATGCCGTAGGCGTCCAGCGTGGCTTGCGTTTCTTGCGATAGGTCAATTAAGTCTGGCGCGGTCGACTGCATTCGAAACGCCAGCTCGTAGGCATGGATGCGGCTGGCCAGTTCGCTTTCATCGCGTACGCCTGCCCCCGCATCCGAGCTGGACGAACTCGCGCGCAATCGATTGAGATCATTGATCGTTGCGATTGACGCCCGCTGCATCGCCTGCGTGACTCCGGGAGGATTGTCGAGATTCAGCACCACTTGGCCGTCATTGCCGAACAGCACTCCCGAATAAACAGACGGTAGAAAACCGCTCGACCAGCTGGCGGAACCACCAGGGATACCGCGACCGGTGGTCACCATCGACACGTAGGCGGGTAAGTCTTCGGACTCACTTCCCAAGCCGTAGGACAACCAAGAACCGACGCTCGGACGTCCCGCTAGCGACGACCCACAATTGAACAACAGTTGGGCTGGCAGATGATTGAATTGATCCGACTGCATCGAACGGATCTGGGTGATGTCATCGGCGCAGGTAGCCAGGTGAGGCAACAAGTCAGAGAACTCCATTCCACACTCACCGTACTTGCGAAACGTGCGCGGTGAGCCCATCAGTCGTGCTGTCTCTTTCTGCAGAAACGCAAACTGCATGTTTTCCACCAACGAAGGTGGCGGCGGCTGTCCGTCCAATTCATTGAGCAGCGGCTTGGGATCGAAAAGATCCATTTGACTCGGACCGCCCTCGAGATAGATGTAAATGCAGCGTTTCGCTCGCGGGGCAATTACCGGCACAGCGGCCGGAGTGAACTTGCCCGGCAGAGTGTCTTGGCCATGCGCACGCGGCGATGTCCCAAAGCCATCACGTTGGAGGAGCTGCGACAACGCAATCACCGCCGCGCCGTTGAAACCCTCGGTCAAAAATTTTCGTCGGCCTTCGAACGCACGGGACGAATGAAATGTCAAAGCACGATCTCCTCATTCACGCGTAATGGTTTCGTCAAGATTCAACAAGCAACGGTAGACCAGATAGCGAGCCGCTTGTTCTCTCAAATCATGTTTGCCTGCCGACGAGAGCGTGACCGGCTCACCGCACAACTCACGCAATTGGTCTTCGGTAAGCTCCGCCAGCGTTTGACGCTGGTGATCGTAAAAGACTCGCAGCCGAGCGAGTTCCGCTGAGCTGGGCTGTCGCGAGAGGTACCGCCGAAATGCTTGGCGGAGCCAATCGGCGTCCGGTTGCCAATCGCTATGCAATGCTCCGTGTTGAGCGGTCTCGACGAACACAGGATCATTGAGCAGCGTCAGTGCTTGCAATGGCGAGTTCGAACGATCTCGACGGGCGCACGAAGACGTGGTGTCGGGCGCATCGAAGATCTGCAGCATGGGGTAGGGAGTCGCCCTGCGATAGAGAATGTATATCCCGCGGCGATAGCGATCTCCCCCCTCGCTCACGACCCAATCTCGATTGCGGCTGTAGGAGGTAATGTCGGCACTCAGTGCAGGGCGAACACTCGGACCGCCGATCTGGCGATCGAGCAGCCCGCCGGCCTGCAACGCCACATCCCGGACGACCTCCGCATCCAGGCGAAAGCTGGCCTGTCGCGCCAGTAACCGATTCTGTGGATCGCGATCGATCAAATCCTCCCGCTCCTGCGATGCTTGCCGATAAGTCGCCGACATGACGATTAACTTGACCATGCGTTTGCGACTCCAACCTCGCCGCATCAACTCTTGCGCCAACCAATCCAACAAGCGTGGATGGGTCGGTGCCTCGCCCGACACGCCAAGGTTGTCAACCGTGCCGACCAACCCCCGACCAAACAGATGCATCCAAAAGCGGTTGACAGTCGTCCTGGCTGTCAGAGGGTTATCGCGATCGACCAACCAATAGGCAAAGTCGAGTCGGTCGGCGACCGGCGAGCGTGGCTCGAACGCATGCAAAAATTCGGGTGCCGATGGACGCACTTTTTCGCCAGGCTGTCGAAAGTCGCCACGCAGATGAACAAAAGTCTCGCGCCGCTGTTTCGTTTCCGCAATGGTGGCGACGGTGACCTTCGCCTGCGGTGTTTTCAGGTCGACATCTTCGATATTATCAAAGAAGGCATACATCTGATAGAATTGACGGTGGCTCAGTGGATCAAACTTGTGCGAATGGCACTCAGCACAACCAACCGTTAATCCCAACCACACCGAACCCACGGTGCTAATGCGGTCGACGGTACGGACCACGCGATCGAGTTCTTGATCGGATCCCGCTTCCGTGTTCTTCAAACTGTTGCGATGAAAGCCGGTTGCCGTCTTTTGAGAAAGTGTCGCCTGGGGCAGCAGATCACCGGCGATTTGGTCGACCGTGAATTGGTCGAAGGGCATGTCATGATTGATCGCCTGGATCACCCAGTCGCGATAGCCGTAGGCATTGGGCCGCAGTTTGTCCCCGAGATCTCCGTCGCTGTCGGCGTAACGAGCCAAATCGAGCCAGCGTCTCCCCCAGTGTTCACCGAAAGCGGGGGAAGCCAACAAACGATCGACCAATTGTTCGTATGCGTTCGGGTCGCGGGCAGCGACGTAAGTGTCCACCTGTTCGGCCGTCGGAGGCAAACCGATCAGATCCAGATACAGACGACGGACGAGCGTGTGCGGCTGGGCAGTCGGCGAGGCCGTGATTCCCACTCGTGCCAGCCGCGCCAATACAAATCGATCAATCGGATTCTCGGCCCAAGACGCCGTTTCCACCTCCGCCGGCAGCGTGGGATCAAGCGGCTCGAACGACCAATGGCTGCGATAACTGGCCCCCTGCTCAATCCAACGCCAGATCATTTCAATCTGCTCGGACGTGAGCCGGCGTCCGGATTCAAGCGGCGGCATGCGCATATCTTCGTCGGCAACCAACCGCAGGTACAACTCGCTTTCCTGCGGATCACTGGGAACGATCCCCTGAGTTCCACTTTCGAGTTCGCCAAACAGCCCGTCGGGCAAATCAAGCCGCAATCCAGCCTCGCGAGTCCCTTCGTCCGGCCCGTGACAGGTAAAGCACTTCTGGGCCAGCAGCGGACGAATATCACGCACGAAATCCACCTCTTCTGCACCCAGCACACCGCCCCCCGCTAGGATGCAGAACGCCACACAACGCGAAACAGAGGTTAGCCAGTCGTTGTGGTGGTAAGACATGGCGATCAATCGACCAGGCTGGTGGGAAGGACATCTGCTGTGGGCCCGCTTGGGATAACGGGTGGCTAGGCTAAGTACCTATCTGAAAACCAGAGCCGACGTCGCTCGCCGCACGTTTCCTCGAGGTTTGCGGACAGGTTGCAACGAGAGGTGGATTCCCTTGGAAGCGGGCAATGCGGGTACTCTCTGCTAAGATATCGTACGCGGCCCCACGAATCTACCTAATTCACGACGGACAGCACGACATTCGGCGGCTCGTGAAACCTCTCCAACCTCGAAATTGATTCCGGACATGATTTTGATCGGCACCATGAACCTGACACGGACCCGTGAGCGAGGGGATTTTTATTGCCCCACGTGCAGTGCATCCCAGACGTACCGATTGCGGGCTCGGCGACCTTTCCTGACCCTCTACTTCATTCCCACGGTGCCAATCGGCAGCGCCGAGACGTTCGTACACTGCGATGGGTGCCGGTCGAGTTGGGACGAGACGGTACTGCACATGGATCAGGCGACTCACGAGCAGGTCCAAGAAGATCAGTTTCGTGACGAGGCAGTCCGATCGGCCGTGTTAATGACGCTCATCGACGACGCGATCACCGAGCCCGAGATACAATCACTCCAGGCGATCGCCGATCTACTGTTCGATCGACCGCTCGACCGCGAAGAACTCGGTCGGCTATCGTCGATCGCCCGCCAATCCGGCGTGCACGCGGGCAACTATGTCTTGAGCGTGTCCCAACGCTGGACGATGCAACAGCGGATGCTGGCCCTGCAAGGCATGTTTCTGGCATCGACGGCCGGCGACGAAGAGTTGTCTCCGCCCAAGCTGGCAGAGCTCAAGGCGATGCGAGATTTACTCGAACTCAGCGATGATGAGTATCAAGCGGCGATTGACGATGCGTTGCAATACGAGTTCGTCTGAGCAGGTAGCCGGTCACCACGCTGGACCAGCCGATCGCGGCGAGTAGCAGCATCGGTCGATGCCACCAGGGCGCATAGAAAAACTCAATCCGCCATCTTCCGGGCGGACACAGGACGCCTTGCGAGAGGAAATCGACGGGGAAAACTTCCGCTGACATCGCCGGCGCATTGCGATCGAGTGGCGTCAGCATCGCGCGCCAATTTCCATCCTGGTACACGCGCCGTGACACCACGGTGCAGGAGTCTCCCGTGGCACCGCGGCGCGACACCTCGCGGGCAATTGCGGGCGGAACCCTGGCGGCAACGTCCGCGCGCTCGCCGGCGTAGGCTTCCAAAAGTGTCCGCCACGCCACCGCACGATCCGGGACGATCGCCTCAACCCGCGTGCGAATCGAGAGTTGATTGGGAAGAATATCGTTGGCCGCGCCCAACCGCTCCTGAGTCACGACGGGCAACGCACGGTGCGACGTCGCCGCAGAGACGGCGACGTTCCCACCGCGGCATCGCAAGAGTCCGCCCACACCCAGCAAACGGCACCAGCTCCGCCAGTGATGCTCGGGCAGCAAACCGTCAGCGGCGTCGATGGATTTGGCGAAGTGCCAAAATTCTGCGAGCTCGTACGATCCGATCGACACGATATTGTTAACAACCGCATCGTCGTGCTCCAAGTGCCAGCGACCAAACCTCGCCAATCGCAGTCCCGCTTCCACCGTCAACATGCGATCCCGATCAGAATGTTCCGACCACTGCGTGGGGAAACTACCGTCCTCGATCACGCGCATCCAGCGAAGCGATGAAGTGTCGTGTTGTTCGCCGGCGAGCAGCCGCAGCTCCGCCGCTCGATCGATTCTCGGTACGAGCTGATGGTGGGCAACACACAGGTCGATGGCAACCCACACCAGCCACCACCAAGGACGACGGATCGACACGATCATCGTAACAACGACGGCGACGCACGCCATGGAAAACAAGAACTGCCAATGGGCGAGTTCGGGCACAAACGGTCCCCAGAACGGATCGCTGACGCGCCCCCGCATCCGCGAGATCACCGCAGCCGTCCACCCCGAAGCGACGATCAATCCAACCAACGCGAGCGTCGACGCAAGTTTTCGAGAACGATTGACGGGGATATTCTCTGTTGGTTTGCGGTTCTCGCGGCACCACGCGACGCGGTGCCGTCGCACCAACATGGCGCAGCCAATCGCTAGCGAGAAAGCGGCAAACGGTAACCATTTCGCTGGATATCGCAGGGAGTCATAGCCCGGTACGAACTCGTGCAGCCAGCGATACACCGGACCGTAGGCGCCCAGCGCAGCCGCCATCGACAGCACGAACACAATGAGCAGCGCCCACCCATGGCGTGAAAAGCGTGTCAATGAAAACAACCGTCCGCGAGTCCAGCCCAGCACCAGCAGCACGGGCAGCAGCAGCCCGCTGTAGAGCGACGGGGTCCACAACGCCGTCTCGGGCCGCGTCCGCCCGTCATCAAACATGAGCCGGTCCCAACGCGTGTTGACCGGCCAGGGGCTGCCGTACAGGTTCGGTGCCAGCAGCTCGGCCAGACGCCACGGCGGCACCGAAAAAGCATAGGCCTGATCGTGGACCTTGGGTGTCCCCGGTGTACCCGGTGTACTGGCGTGTTGCACGCGATCGCTGCGAGCCGACCAAGCAAGGGATGCGGCAATTTGCGGCGCCGCCAACACGGACGCGAGTGCGACGATGACTGCCATCTGCACCACGATCGCCATCACCGTCCGCAATTGCTCGCGAAGTGGAGACGTTCGACGCCAGTATCCAGTTGCCAACCACGCCCCCTGAACAACCACCGCGAGAATCATCGCGTGCAGCGCGGTGGGCGGATCACCGCCCAAAATAATCATCGCCATCGCGATGGCGGGGACCACGACCGGCCGCCCAATTTCAACTAGCTTGGCATTCACCGTCCGCCAATCAATCAGCGGCGTCAGCAGCAGTGGCATCCACGCGGCACCGACTAAGAAGGGTGGGTTGGTGGCCAAGAACAAAACCATTCCTGAGAACGGATAGACCACGCCAGCCACTGCCGCCGACCAGGGATCACAGCGGAATCGACGGGCTGCGTGATAAGCCGTCAACGAGGCAATGATCAAATGCAGCACCACGTACACGCCCAACGCCGTTTCGGCTGACCAGGACGGCGCATACACCAACATCCTCAGCGGATAGAACACCGCCGTGGTGGTCTCGCCCGCCAGCGGCATGCCGGTTTGATCGCGGGGATTCCAAATCGCGTTCCCCCACGCGCCCCAGCTCTGGCCATGGCATTGCTCGGCGACGTATTGATACAGCGGCGTGTAGAAGTACCCGACATCACGGAACGCCAAGCGATCACGACCGCTGAGAACCCCGGCGAACATCGCGATCAAACACAGCGGTCCAATCCAGGGGGCAATGATCTTGGGTACGCAATCGCTCGCTGTCAGCCATCTGCGCACGCGAGGAAACGTCAATCGCCGGGCGGTGTTCATGCCTCTGGTGATCGCAGATCCGACCCGCTCAAGTCGTCGCTCACCCTGCCATCGACGTTGCCATCGACATTGCCGGGGACATTGCCGGGGACATTGCCGGGGACATTGCTGGGGACATTGCTGGGGACATTGTCGGCGACGTTGCCGCTCACATTGCTCGCGATGGCTGCCGCGATCGACGGATCGTGAAAGGTCAAGGTTCGATAGGGGAATGGAATTTCGATGCCGGCGGAATCGAGGCCACGCCTGATCGCCGCGATGACTTGATCGCGACTGCGCCGAATGTCCGACGGCTTCGAACCGGTCCACCACACCACTTCCAAGTTGAAGTCACCGCGATCGAAGGGATATTTCCAGAGGATGAGCATGCCGGCAAAGAAGTTTTCGAAAATGTCTTTGAAAGCAAACCCGATCGCGACCGAACCCAATCCCAGGACCGTGAGTGCCTTCGACGGAGTCATGCCTGGGAACGCGACGACCGTAGCGGTCAGCAATCCAACGATCCAGATCCCAATCGAACTGAGTTGATGGATGAGGTCCTGCAAACTCAACCGGATG
>JBDNIG010000088.1:0-24113 GCA_041688415.1 Rhodopirellula sp.
AAGGGACTGTTCATCACCACTGGAACGTTCACACGAGATGCAATTCGTGAATCAACTCGCGATGGTGCTCCACCACTTGACTTGATTGACGGCGATCAGCTCGCAGATAAACTTAAGGAACTCAACCTTGGCATCGAAACAGAGTTGGTTGAACAGGTTCAAGTGGACGAAAGCTGGTTTCACTCAATCTAGTTTGCCGCGTACGACGTAGCAGAACAATCCGATGCACGGGAGCGGCGAAGTCATGTTTTTTGATAATTGAACATCTCTCGTCGCCGCCCCGTGATCGGTGACGTTCTGTGGCTTACCAACCTCGTTACCACTGGAGACCGTGAAACTTGACGGATCGAACTTCTAATTCCATCACGACAATTGGCGCGTGCGTTGTGTTGTTTGCTGCGATCGCGGCACTGTACGGTCTCGGCTCGGCGATTATCGGTGCCTTCTACGGCCTTGATGCGAAATACGGCGCAGCGCTTGTCGCAGCTGCCGGAACCGTTATTGTTTCCGTTTTCTCTGTTGTCGTCTCACGTTACTTAGAGGCTCGTGCCACCATCCGTAAAGAGCTACGCGAAAAGAAGATACCTGTATATGAAGATCTAATCAGCTTCATGTTCAAGATCCTGATGGCCAGCAAAACCGGAAAGGAGGTCTCCGAAAAAGAAATGATCCAATTCATGTCCGACTTCACCCAGCGATCAATGGTCTGGGCAGCAGATGATGTTCTCAATGCTTGGATCAAATTCCGCGGCGCTTCGATTGACGAAGCGGCAATGAAAGCGAATCCGTTTGAGTTGATGTTCATTTACGAGGATTTGATCCGCGCAATTCGAAAAGATCTCGGTCACAAAAACAAAGACCTGACCAAAGGAAAGCTGTTATCATTATTTGTGAACGATATCGCGAACTACGTAGACGCGCAGGGCAACATCAAGCTTCCCGCAGCAATCGGCACAGAACAAAACGATGAACCGAAGTCGTGTGTTACGGTTCAAGGGAAAGGGAATTTAACCGACACGACTCGGTTATCGTAGGCGTTACCCGACTCAATGGCCCCGTAGCCTAAGGCAATGCAACCTACAACAAGCCGAGACTTTCTTCGAGTTGCACGACAGCGATTTAACGCTGCCGAATCGCTTCGCAATGCCGATCTGACGCTTGATGCTCAATACGTTGGTGGATACGTCGTCGAATGCGCTTTCAAAGCCTTAATCTTGGAAGCAACGGCAGAAGCTAGTCGTCCTGCAAAGCTCGTGCGAATCACGCGTGGCGCGTCAATGCACAAGCCTGAGACACTACTGCAGGAGTTGCGGGAAGTTGACATTCGGTTGACCCCCGATTTAGCAAAGCGAATACGGCGGTTTGACTGGGAAGTCTCACTACGATACGAGACAGGGCGACGAAGTCGCGGAGAAACGAAAGGACTACTAAAAACGTGTATGGACATCTACAATTGGGTTGAGGAGCAAATCAAATGACAGTTAGCACAACTAAATGGGAATCGAAGCGGACTGACGAGTCTCGCATGGTCGAGGCAGAGTTATTGAAAGCCGGATTCCAACGCGTCGACGCATACCGCTACAACTCTGCATCGCTACGTGTACGCATCGTCGATGAGCGCTTCGAAGGTGTTGATCGCGAAAAACGCGACTCAATAGTTGAACACAATATCGAGAAACTTCCGTCGAACACCCAGTCTGATATTGTCAATTTAGTATTGATTACACCGTCAGAGCTAGATGCAACATCGGACACGTTTCGGGAGTTCATGCTCAATACTGAGTTCGACAACCCCAGTCCGTCTATGCTTTGACCCTAAATCGCGGGTAACCATCGCATGCAACGGGGGACGGGTGGTTCGTTTTCTCGTCTGCTTGCAAGTCGCTTGCCCGTCCCCGCTGATGCGTAGCGTTATCGAGAGTGTCATAGAGAGTGTCATAGGGACACGAGTGTCATAGTGTCATAGGGACACGGCACTTTAACAGGTGTTGACAAGCACCCCTGCAGGGGTGACGATGAATTGGCTGACTTTTCTCGTTTCCTAAGATTTGGACGAGGTGTGTGATGGCCCGAATGAGCCGAGCGGAAGTGTTTGATCCGCAAGAGGTGGCGATAGGACATGTCTTTAGCCGCGTTGTTAGACGCTGCTTTCTGCTCGGCGATGACCCGGTTTCGGGCAAAAACTTCGACCACCGAAAGGTCTGGATCGAAAGCTATTTGCAGCAATTCGCCGCTAGCTTTGCGATCGATTTGCTGGGCTATGCGATTCTTTCGAACCATTTCCACTTGATCTTGAGGTCTCGTCCCGATGTCGTTGCGACTTGGAGTGACCAGGAAGTGGCCCGCCGCTGGTTGATGCTGTGCCCTCATCACCGCAAGTCCGAGGGGACGGCGATGGAGCCGACGCAACCGGAAATCAACTCGATCGCCGGTTGCCCGGTCAAGCTGGCTGAGATCCGTAGTCGGTTGAGCGATTTGAGTTGGTGGATGCGGCTGCTTTGTCAACGCGTGGCTCAACGAGCTAATCGCGAGGACGAGGAAAACGGGAGGTTTTTCCAAGATCGTTACCACGCCACACGCTTGGCTGATGAGGCCTCACTGCTCGCGTGCGCGGCGTATGTTGACCTCAATCCGATCCGGGCCGCAATGTGTGAGCGGATCGAGGAGAGCGATTTCACTTCCGCCAAACGACGAATCGAAGCGTTGCAAGCAGCGGAGAACGAAGCGGCAGAGGCGGACGCGATGGAGAAGGCACGACAAGTATCCGGTGAACTGCCGAAACAGCCTGTGGCGAAGCTCCGGCATGATCGCGACTCGTTTCTAGCTCCACTGTCGATCGACGAACTACTCGATCCAATCGGTCCGTGTGCTAGCGGTTCAGGTGATCGTTGTAGTGACAAAGGTTTTCTTGCGATGTCGGTGGAGAGCTATCTGGAGCTACTGGACTGGACCTCCTGCCAGGTATCACCGGGCAAGCGGGGGAAAACGCCAGCGGATGTTCCACCGCTGCTACAGCGATTGGGCTTGGATCAAGCTTCGTGGTGTGAACTTGTCAGCGATTTCGGTCGTTTGTTTTGCACTGTTGCCGGTAATCCTGCGTGCGTTGATGAGATGCGGAGTCACCGCACCCACCGTCGCTACCATCTGCGTCGCCGGGCGCGTGAGCTGTTTGCGATCTGCGAGTAATTAGCGGGATCAGCATCTTTCGGCTGCAATGTGCATCGCGTCTGGGGGGATGAGTAGGAAAGCTACGCACTCACGGAGCTTGGGATCACTCGTAAGGTGACGCAATTGCTCAAATTGGTGCTGGGAAGTCGTGGTAACGCTCAGAATCGATGCGCATCACGACCGGGAATTCGCTAGCCGCTCGTAAAAGTGCTGTGTCCCTGACTCTCTGTGTCCCTGACTCTCTGATCTCTCAGCGATTCGGTGCGGCTGCGGATGCGAAGCGACGTGCCGCTAGGATCGTTTCTATCCGGTGGAATCGATTCATCGTTGATCACGGCGCTGGCCGGTGATCACACCGAGACACCACTGCGAACATTCAGCATCGGGTTTCCGATCGCGGATTTTGACGAGACCGCGTACGCCGCTCAGGTCGCGGCGCATCTCAAAACCGATCACACGCGGTTCGAAGTCACCCCGGATGCCATCAACATTCTCGATAAGTTGGTGTGGCATTATGACGAACCATTCGGTGACTCGTCGGCCGTGCCCACCTGGTACCTGGCTCAGTTGACGCGGCAGAGTGTCACCGTGGCATTATCAGGTGATGGCGGAGACGAGCTGTTTGCCGGCTACGATCGATATCGCGCCTTGTGGCTGAGTCAAAAAATCCAACGATTATTTCCGGTTCACCGGGCGCCGGGGATGGGTTTGATCCAGCGGCTGCCTGATTCGAATCGGCGTCGCAGCGTGATCCGGCGCGGCAAGCGGTTTCTCGAAGCGATTGGACAACCGGCGGTTCGCCGCTACCTGAATTGGTTACAGATTTTTCCCGAGTCGATGCGGGCGTCGCTGTACACGGACGATTTCGTTGCCGAGCTGCCGAACGAGGATCCCATTGCGTTTCTCGAATCGGTATGGGAGCGGAGTGAGGGACGCGATCTCGTCACGCGTGCCTCGACCGCCGACGTGCTCTCGTATCTGCCATGTGACTTGATGACGAAAGTCGATATCGCATCGATGGCTCACGGGCTCGAAGTGCGTCAACCGATGCTCGACCACCGCGTCGTGGAGTTTGCCGCGTCGCTGCCGGTGCGATACAAGTTCCGTGGCCGCCGCGGCAAACTGCTGCTCCGCGACGCGTTTGGCGATCGCATTCCGGCCTCCATTTTCACGCGGCCGAAGATGGGTTTTGGCATCCCGATCGGCAGTTGGTTCCGCAACGAATTCCGGACATTGGTGGATGACACGATGCTCGCCCCCGACGCGGCGATTCATCGTTTTTTTCGTCCCGACGCCATCGCCGCACTCGTCACGGCTCATCAGAGCGGTGAGCAAAATCACGGCTATCGATTGTGGAACCTATTGATCCTGGAAACCTGGCTGCGACAGACGAACATCGGATGACCGATGGATAACCACGCGGCAACACACTAGCATGGAGGTGCTGATGGTCGCGCGGTTTTGCGTGGCCCCGACTTTTCGCCTTTCGATTCGATTTTTTGATGGCCCCACGAAGTGCATTCGAAACTTGCAAACTGCTTCGCGACAACATCGCCAAGGTGGTATTAGGAAAAGACGAGCTGATCGATCTATTGATTGTCGCTACCATGGCTGGCGAACATATTCTGCTCGAGGATGTGCCTGGGGTCGGCAAGACGCTCGCGGCGAAAGCGTTGGCAAGCAGTCTCGATGCGAAATTCTCGCGGCTCCAATTCACACCCGATCTGTTGCCCAGCGATATCACGGGCAGCATGATCTATCGTTCGGCGACGGGTGATTTTGAGTTTTCACCTGGACCGATTTTCGCCAACGTCGTGCTGGCCGACGAAATCAACCGAGCCCCGCCACGGACGCAGTCGGCGCTGCTCGAAGCGATGAGCGAGGGCCAGGTGAGTGTGGACGGCGTCACCCACCCGCTGCCCACTCCGTTCATCGTGATCGCCACGCAGAACCCGTTTGAATACCAAGGCACGTATACCCTGCCGGAGAGCCAACTCGATCGTTTTCTACTGCGCACGTCGGTAGGCTATCCTGCACGGGAGATGGAACGGATGGTACTGCAGACGCACCAATCCGGTGAGCCCGTCGATCGGCTGGCCAGCGTCTTGTCGTCCGCCGATATCATGGCGGCCCAGGAATCCGTCGGTCACGTCCGATTTGATGAAACGCTGGCAGGGTACATGCTCGATATCGTCGAGGCGACGCGCCGACACGAAGGGTTTCAAGTTGGTGTGAGCACGCGGGGACTCCTGAGCTTCTATCGAGGTTGTCAATCACTCGCGGTGCTGCGCGGACGCGATTACGTGATTCCGGACGATCTGAAACAGCTTGCCATTCCAACGCTCGCCCACCGCGTCTTACCCGAAGGGATTTTTCAAGGCGGCAGTCGCTCGGTCGTCGAGCAACAATTGGCGGATTTAATCGAATCAATACCCGTTCCAGTTTAGGACGGACTCATCACGTGGCGGTGCGGCGCGAGCCGTCGATTTGATCGTTTAACGGTTAGCCGAAGGCGTACGCGAGTGGTAAAACGTACGCCTTGGGCTAACGGTTGAACAATGACGTACGTGTTTTGCACTCAATCGACAGCTCCATTTCGCCGTTCACCCAACAATGCCATGGATCGACGCCGTACCCGCCATCGTCTGACGCGTCTGGGAATCCAGGTGATGTTGATCGGCGTGTTTGGGATCCTGGGCGGCTCGCTCAAGGGGCTCAACCTACTCGTCGTGGTCGCCGCCGTGACGCTCGGCGGGCTCTTCGCGCAGTGGCGAGTCAGTCTCGCGATGATCGACGCCCTGCGAATCCATCGCCGGATGCCAGCGGAAGGGTTTGTCGGCAAGCCGATGCGGATCCGCTATCAACTGCACAACTCACATCGACTGATGCCACTGTGGCTGGTTCGTTTGGAAGATACGTTGCAGCGAACTGAAATCGTACGCGAACACAATTGTTCAACCGTCACGCTGATGGGACGATTGCAGCGGACGATGACGGGAGTTGGTTTGCTGATGCCGGGCCAAACAACGAGTGCTTATTTCGATATAACGACGGCATATCGCGGCCGATATCAATTGGATCACTGGTTGGTTTCCACCACCGCGCCATTCGCCTTGTCGATCGCGTCGCGCGAATTCGACGGACCGGTCGACTACGTCAACGTCTATCCCCGGCTGCTGCAACTGCGGCGTTCCTGGCAGCGGGTCCTGCCCAGTCAGGTCGGCAGCATCGCGGCGGCGGTGCACCGCAATGGCCATTCCGACGATGAATTCTTTGGATTGCGAGAGTATCGCCATGGCGACAGCCCAAGACATATTCATTGGCGAACCACCGCTCGGCTCAGCGAACCGGCGGTGCGACAATTCGAGCAACAGCAACGGTTCGATTTATGCCTATTGGTCGATGCCTGGTCGGACCGACCCCGGAATTCATCCGATGACGGGAAATCCGGCGATCCCTACCCGTTCGACGAGACGACGGAAACCGCAATCAGCTTGGCGGCGAGCATCGCGATGGAGTTGACTCAGGGGGGCGAGAATCAGGTCTTGTTGGTCGTCGTGGGCAGGGACCTGGACGTGGTCGTGGGTGGCCCCTCGGTGATCGGCCGCAAACGGATGTTACAATCACTGGCCAATGTAGTCGCATGTTCGAACGTCGCGATCGGCGCGGCGCTCACGCAAGCCGCGGCGACGGCGGGACGATTGCCGGATCTCGTTGTCATCAGTCCCCGCCCTCAGACCGACGCCCTCGCGACGGAGGAAACAACCGCCTCGGCACTGCGACAATGGAACACGCGCAGCCAAGTCAACTGGGTCGATGTTTCGAGCAATGTACAAAATGACTGGTTCGCGGCCGAGGATGATTGAATGAGCTCAGTCGATAATTCCGCAATCCGCTCGGCGAATCTCGTCGGCGACAAAACAAACTCCTCGTCCACGGTGCGCTCGCGCGCCGACTCTCGGCTGCGACTGCGTACGAAGCTCGCCTTCGCGATCGTCACCGCGTTGGGTGGAATGTTGCTCGGTACGGGCGCCGACACGGGACCGCTTGCCGTGATCGTTGTGGGCTTCGCTCTGATTGGTTTTGTCTGCGTGGACTGGCTGAAGCTCTTCTCACTACCGCCGCTGGTGGCCTACGGTGCGATGGCGTTGACCGCGGTGGTTTGTATCGTGGATTTCGCGCAAGAATCCTACGTGTTGGCGCCGAAAATGGTTGCGGTTGCGCAGTTGCTCGCGATCGCGCAAGCAATTTTAATGCTGCAGGAAAAGACGCATCGGCTGTTTGAACAGTTGCTCACCTTCGCGTTATTGAACTGTGTCGTGGCGGCGGTCTTCAACGATGCGTTCAGCTACGCAGTGTGTTTTTTTCCATTGACGATCGCTGCGGGATTTGCCCTTGCACTCCTATCGGCTGACGAAACGGTCACGCGTGCCGAAGATATCGGACGTGATCACGCGGGCAAGTGCATCCAGGGATTTGTTGGTTATGACAATCGCGCGGCGATCGGATCATTCTCGCGGGTCTCGCTCAAGATATCGTGGACGAGCCTGATCCTGCTCCTACCCGCCGTGACGGCGATTGCGGTGGTCATCTTTTTCGCATTGCCGAGACGCGTCGAGGCGCAGCGGGGTGTCGCCGCCGAAGCCATGGTGGGTTTCGACGACACGGTGCGACTGGGCCAAATTGGCCGGATGCAGCAGAGTCAAGAACGCGCCCTCCGAGTGAAACTCGTCGATCCTGGCAAAAACAAACCCTACGCGGTGAGCAAGGGCATCTACCTCCGTGGGCTCGTGCTCGAACACTACGTGACTGGCCAGGCGGCGCAGCAAGGTAGTGGTTCGTGGCAGAACCGCTCAATCGCATTCGCGGGTAACCCCGTCCCACTCCCCCCACGCTTCATCCCGCCCCGCTCCAGTGATCAGAATTTCTACGATCGCGTGCACGTGGAGATTCGTTGCGAGCCGATGCGGTCGGCTGCGTTATTCGCGATCGCACCCTATCACCGCATCATTGGAAGTGAAAAAGTCGTTCAGAATCCGGATGACTGGACGATCAGTCGCAACTTACGCGGGCCCACCCGTTCGGCCGTGCGATTCGATCGCATCGAGTATAAGTTCGGCACCCATAGTTTTCAAAACGGTGTCCAGACTCGTTGGATCCATGATCTGTCGCTCGCCAGTGGTAAGAAAAATGATCGAGGCCGACGAGGTTTTTTCAGGCGTCATCGAAGGGATGACGGGACCGTGGAGGATCGACAGTCTACCGATGCTCAGGGGCTGACAGCCAACCAGCGTGAATATCTCGACGAGTTGCTGGACTATCCCGCCGCAACGATCCCAGCGGCGCGTTCGCTTGCCGACGAGGTCGTCAACGCAATGCCGCCGAAAAAACGCAACCCCGTCGAGATTGCGAAACAGCTCGAGCAACATTTGACGCAAAGTGGCCGCTACACCTACACGCTGAATCTCAACGAAAAGGTCATCGTTGGCATGGACCCGCTGGAACAGTTTCTCAGCGTCGACCGTCGCGGTCACTGCCAGTACTTTGCCTCTGCACTCGCAATGATGCTGCGCAGCCAAGGCATCCCAGCTCGTATGGTAGTGGGTTACCACTGCGACGAGTTTAACCGTCTAGGGCAGTACTTCGTGGTCCGGCAGAGTCACGCACACGCGTGGGTGGAGGCCCTCATCGACCACGATGACACTCCGCTGTCTCAGAACGGATACGGCCAGCCAGTCGCACAGCGATATTGGTTGCGACTCGATCCGACCCCAGGCGGCGGTGGTATCCCCGGTGCCGATGCAGATCCGCTGCGTGGTGGACGCAGAATTGCGGAGCTGGCACGGAACTTTTGGAACGACTACATCATTGAAATGGACCCGCAACGTCAAGATGCGACATTCCGAACCACTCCCGGTTTGACACCCATGTCGAATTCGTACCGCACCTGGATCGAGCGTGCCAAGCGACTGGCACTTCGGATGAACTCCGATGACATCGAATGGCCGGGCAAAAGACGAACGATCTACACGCTGGCAGCAATCGCGGCATTCGTTCTATGTGGGGCGGCCGCCGTGTTCCTGCGGCGCCAGTTCCCCGATACGTTTCGGCGCGGACGCAGCCCGCCACCGCAGCCGGTGGCGCGGCCGAGCATCATGTTCTATAGCGAGACGCTCGAACTGCTCGAGCGTGTCGGATACGCTCGATCGGCTGGCCAGACACCTGCCGAGCTAACCGCGACCCTACCCGACGAACGGCTTCGTAACCCAGCATCGGTCTTGACGCAACTATTCTATCGGCTGCGCTATGGAGCCGCGGGGTCAGAACCTGATCCATCGAGCGATGAAACGATTGAACGATCACTCGCGAATCTCCGCGAGGGACTTCGCCAATCGACAACACGACAACGACCACCAAACTCAGCTCACTCCGACGGGTAAATTGACCTTTCTCGGAGAGCAGACATTTTGCAAGGAATAGGATCGCATGGGTATGATTGTGACGATCGACGGTCCGGCCGGCGCGGGCAAGAGCAGCATTGCGCGGGATGTTGCTACGGAGCTCGGATTCGCCTTCCTCGATACCGGCGCGATGTATCGCGCGATCACGTTCGGAGCGATGCGGCAAGGGATCGAATTGACCGACGTGATCACGCTCGTTGAGTACGCCGAGAATGCTCGATTGTCATGGCGTGATAACCGTATTGATCTCGATGATGAAGACATCTCCGTGGCGATCCGGACGCCCCAGGTCACGTCCAATATTCGGTTCGTCGCCGATCCACCTGAGATTCGTGATTGCTTGACGAGACAACAGCGGCGCATCGCCCAGGGCCGTGACCTCGTCACCGAGGGACGCGATCAGGGCACGGAAGTCTTTCCCGATGCCCAATGCAAAGTGTTTTTGACCGCCTCTCCCGAGGAGCGCGCACGGCGCCGGCAATTGCAATTGCAAGCTGCTGGCCGCGACGTCAGTCTGAACGAGGTTTTGATGACGCAAAACCAACGCGACTTGGAAGACCGCATGCGGCCGGTCGGTCGGCTTCGCGCCGCGACCGATGCGGTCGTCATCCAAACCGACGCGATGGAGGCCGCACAAGTCAGACAGGTCGTGCTCGATACCGTGCGATCTTGCCTTGGAAAGCTTGCCGAACGATAGTCGTCCGTCGCACACCTTCTCAAATTCCAACCCCTGATTCAAGCACGTACTGGTCAAAGGGGGAAAACGATGCTCGAAGCCGTCTCCGAGGAGCCCCGCAAGGATGAATCCGTTCTATTCCATCTGGCACGATGGTTTTGTATCGATGGTCCGGTCTCACGCCAGGACTACATCGTGCTTGGTTTCGGGCTGGCGTTGGTCAAATATCTGATCGAAATGTGCGTGTCCCGGTGGAAGCGAGACCATCTGCTGCGGAAACAAACGGATGGGAAGCGAAGGTTTTACGCTTTGCCTTTCCTTCCTGGTTTCGCGAGCAGATGAATCGGCGGCACGATGGCCGTGCCGCCGTGGAAGGTCCGCCGGCCGTTGACGGTGTGATCGAATACGAACGCGCCCGTCGGGATTCCCTTGCGAGGACTGACGCGGAGGATCGCGGGGTGGCCGCACTGATGACAGCGGATGCGGAATCCGTGCTGGTCGAGCATCGACTGGATCGCTCCCGCCAACGCTCGGTTGTGCTCGACCGAGCCCAACGAGCGGCCGACCAACTCCTGCAGTTTGCGCTGCAGCGTCAACCGCATCGAACGCTGGATCCGGTTGACTTCCTGCTGCAGCAGTTCGAGCACCTCGGCGGCAGGAACGAGCGAATCAGCCGGGGCCGGTTCGCCAGCATTCTCCTCAGTGGTCGCGCGGGCGAGCGCGGCGAGATGGTCTAACGGTGCATTCAAGACGGAATCCATGCAATCAAGGAAGCAACTGGCAGGGCGGATAGGTAAGTAGCAAAAAATCAGCGGAACTGACTAGACAACAGGTTATACGAAATGTATAACTAGTCCAGTCCCGCGAATTAAAAAACTTCCCTGTGGCGAGAACGAGCTACTTTTCACTAACGTCGCCTCTTTACGCAGAAAAACCCGTCCTTTCCCGCGTCCCCATTCGCTTCAGATCACCAGCCCTATGTCGGTCAATCAACAATCGGTCGAAGAAACCAAGGCACAGATCCGCGGTTTGGTCAACGAAATCGCCGCGCTCACCAAGAGTGGCTCGACGGCGTCGGAGTTTTATCCCGAACTGCTCTCGCGGGTGATCACCGCCCTGGCCGCGGCGGGCGGCGCGGTGTGGTTACTCGACGAGGACCGGCACCTGCGACTGCAGTATCAAATCAATGCCGAACCGTCGATCTTGGCGGAAAACAGCGACGACGCGACGCGGCACACGCGGTTGATCCAGCGTGCGGCGAACGCCGGGCAGTCGGTTTTGGTGCCGCCGTACAGTGGCACGACGGATGGAGACGCCGAAGGCAACCCCACCCGTTATCTATTAGTGCTCGGTGCCCTCCAGCACGACGGTCACAAAGACGGCGTGATCGAAATCTTCCAGCGTCCCGATACCGCGCCCGAGACGCAAAAGGGGTACATGCGGTTTTTGCAGCAGATGTGCGAACTGGCGGCCGAATGGCTGCGCAGTCAAAAGCTGATCAAACTCGGCGACCGGCAAACGCTGTGGCAGCAAGCGGACTCGTTTGCTCGGGCCGCTCATGAATCGCTCGATCTGAAAGAGACCGCACACATCGTTGCCAACGAGGGTCGACGATTGATCGGCTGTGACCGCGTCAGCGTGGCAATCAAGAAAGGCCGCAAATGCACGGTCGAGGCGATCAGCGGCCAAGACACGATCGAAAACCGCTCGAACATCGTCACTGCCCTGAATGTTCTGGCGACGCGCGTCGTGGCGGCCGGCGAGCCACTGTGGCATGACGGTTCGACCGAAGATTTGCCGCCTCAAATCGAGGAAGCACTCGAAGACTACGTCGATCTGTCGTACGGGCGAAATATCGCGGTGTTGCCGCTGCGAGCACCGCAGCGCAAACTTGGCCACGAGCAAGAAACCGGCGCGGCCGGCGAGGTCGATCGTGATGACGCCCACCGCGGCGAGGTGATCGGTGCGTTGATTGTCGAGCAGATCGAAACGGACTTGCCAGCCGACGTTTTCCGGACACGCTGCGATTTGGTGTACGAGCACGGCACGCGTGCGATCGCCAACTCCCAAGCCCACACGAACCTATTCATGATGCCACTGTGGCGGACACTCGGTCGCGCCACGTGGGTGCTGCGGGCGCGCACGCTGCCGAAAACCCTGGGCGTCGTTGCCTTGATTCTGGGCCTGATTGCTGCTGGTATCTTCATCCCGCTGGACTTTAACTTAGAAGCCGACGGGACGATCAAAGCCGAGGTCCGTCGCGAAATTTTCGCTGGCATCGACGGTGAGGTTCGCGAGGTACTCGTCGACCATAATTCCATGGTCACCAAGGATCAACCGTTGGTGCGAATGGTCAATCCGGACATCGAAGTCCAGATCACCGAACTCGAAGGCCAGATCTACACGACGATGGCGGAGTTGCAACGCGTTCGCGGCCAATTGAACCAGCGGGACTCACTGAAGCGGACCGAAGCAAGGGCGCTCCAAGGCGAAGAAATCGAACTGGAGACCAAGCTCGAAGCGCAAAATGCCAAGCTCGCGCTGAAGAACAAACGCGCCGATGACTTGGTCGTTCGCTCACCGATCGACGGGCGGGTCGTGTCTTGGGAAGTCGAAAAACTATTGCTCAACCGCCCCATCACGACCGGCCAAGTCCTGATGGAGGTCGCTAATTTGGATAAGCCGATGTATCTCGAGATCGAGATGCCCGAGAAGCGAGAAGGCCATTTGGATGAATACATACACCATAACGGCGTGAAGGAACTCAACGTCACCTATATCTTAGCATCCAACCCTGACCGTCCGCTCAGCGGCATCCTGCCGATCGATAACATTTCGCTGCGTGCCGAAGCCAGCGAGGAGCACGGCTCGATTATCAAAATGCGAGTTTTGCCGAACCAAGAAGAACTGCGCAAACTTTCGCCGAGTCCCGGCACGAAACTCACCGCGGACATCAAGGTCGGTCGTCGCGCCAGCGGATTCGTGCTCTTGCACGAAGTGTATGAGTGGTTTGCCAAGCTCCTTTTCTAATCACGTCTCACTCAGTCAATCACATCATTTTTTCAAATTCAAACGCGTTTTGCGGACCACCCATGCTTGTGCCCTCGTCCAAAATACGAAATCGATTTCTGACCGTGCTCGTCATCGCGACGGTTGCATCGCTGACGTGCTCGTCGGTGTTTGCTCAACCTCCGCCGCGTTCAACCACTCCAGGAAAACAACTCGTCGCTGATCGCGATCGCTGCTCAGTCAAGTTCATCCGCAATGTCAATATTCCCGCGGAGGTGGAAGGCAAGCTCATTGCGATGAATATCGAAGAAGGCATGGACGTTGTCGCCGGCGACGTGCTCGCCGTTGTCGACGATACGGCGGCGAAGCTGACCGTCGCCTTGAAGAAGGCCGAAGAAAAAGAAGCGATGCTCAACGCCGACAATGACGTCAATCTGCAAGACGCGAAAAATACGCGAGAACTTGCCGAGGCGGAGGTCGAGTCGTACAAGAAACTCTATGAACAACAAACGGTCTCCTACTGGGAAATGAAAAAGAAGTTGCTCGAGGCCGTGCGTGGAGGGTTGAAGATCGATTTAGCTGAAATGCAAATGCAGATTGCCAAGGCTCAGTACATCGGCAAACGCAACGAGCGAGAAATCGCCGAGTACGAACAACAACGTCGGCAGGTATTCGCACCGTTTGACGGTTACGTCGAGAATCGCATTGCCCAACAGGGAGAATGGGTGCAGTCGGGATCGCCCATCGTGACCCTCGTGCAGCTCGATCGGATCCGTGTCGAGGGTGTCGTCGATGCACTCGCATTCCCAGGCCGAGTGCGTGCCGGTTTGCCGGTTACCGTCAAAGTTTTTACCTCCAATGACGACAACGCACCGGTCGTGGTCTAAGGCAAAGTTGGATTCGTCGGCAGTGAACTGGACATGAGCTACTGCGTCCGATTCTGGGTGGATATCGACAATCAAAAAGACAGCAGCGGCGCCTGGATCATCAAACCCGGAATGGACGCCGAAATCATCTTTGAATAGCGATTAGCCTCTAGCCTCTAGCCTCTAGCCTCTAGCCTCTAGCCTCTAGCTTCTAACTTCTAACTTCTAACTTCTAACTTCTAACTTCTAACTTCTGAACCCCTTCTCTCCATGACCACCCTGGCTGAATCCCTGGTAAGCAGTTCGTCACGTGCGCTGACGGTGCGCCGACGTCCTGACTTGACCGCGAGCCGGCACCACTACCAAGGGCAAGGCTATTGGGTGATGAAGGAACCCGTCGGGCTGCAGTACTTCCGCTTCCACGATGAGGAGTACTTCATTCTTAATATGCTCGATGGGCATGTCAGTTTGCAGCAGATCAAGGACGGGTTCGAACAGCGGTTCGCGCCGCAGAAGATCACGTTCGGCGACCTGCAGCAATTCATCGGGATGCTGCACCGCAGCGGATTGGTGATCAGCAATTCACCGGGCCAAGGCAAATCGTTACGCGAGCGTGGGCGGACGAAGAAGAACAAAGAACTGCTCGGCAAGATGTCCAACGTATTCGCGATTCGGTTCCGGGGTATCGACCCTGAACGAGTACTCAATCGGATGCTGCCGATCGCCGGCTGGATCTTCACCGTGCCGGCGTTGATCTTCTTTGGTTGTCTCTTGCTCTCGGCCACGTTATTACTCGCGACGCAGTATCAAACGGTTTACGCGAAACTACCGACGTTTCATCAATTTTTCGCGGCCGATCGCTGGATCATCCTGGCGGCGACAATGGCGATCGTGAAGGTGTTTCACGAATTTGGGCACGGCCTGAGTTGCAAGAAATTTGGCGGCGAGTGCCATGAGATTGGTTTCATGCTGCTCGTGTTCACGCCCTGTTTGTACTGCAACGTTTCGGACTCGTGGATGCTGCCGAACAAGTGGAAGCGTATTTGGATCGGTGCGGGCGGGATTTATGTTGAAATGATTCTGGCGTCGATCGCGGCCTTTGTGTGGTTCTTCAGTGAATCGGGCACAACGATCAACGATCTCTGTTTGAACATGATGTTTCTCAACGTCGTCAGTACCCTGGTCGTCAACGGGAATCCACTGTTGAGGTTCGACGGTTACTACATCATGATGGATTACTTGGAGATTCCAAACCTGCGTCAAAAGAGTACCGAAGTGCTCAAACGCTGGTTCCAAAAAACCTGTCTCGGGTTGGAATTGCAGGACGATCCGTTCTTGCCGAAGCGGAATCTATTCATGTTCGGCATGTTTACCATCGCCAGTGTGATTTATCGCTGGGTGGTCGTATTCTCCATCGTGTGGTTCGTGATGCAGGTGCTCGAGCCGTATGGTTTGCAAGCACTCGGACGAATCCTCGCGGTGATCGGATTTTCGGGACTGGTTGCACAACCGATCATCCAAACTTGGAAATTCATTCGCACTCCTGGGAGACTCGCAAAAGTGAAACGTGGCCCCGTCCTGAAGTCGTTGGCCGTTGTCGGCACGGTGATTGCCGCGGTGTGTTACATCCCGCTGCCACATCACGTCGATGCCGCGTTCGAGATTCGCCCCAGCCGCGCTGGGGCGGTGTATGCCGGTACCGTCGGTCGCATTGTCGAGACGGTGCCCGTTGGCACCCGCGTGACCGAGGGCCAGACGATTGCTGTACTCGATGACCCCGAACTCCGAATCCGGCTGGCGGATTTGCATGGGGAAGAGAGTTATGCTTCGGTACAACTCAAGAATTTAAAAATGCGTGCCCGCGAAGAGGCGGCCGTCGTTGCCCAGATTGAAACGCAGAAGAAGATGCTGCAGTCAATCCGTTCACTCAAAGCCAAAACGCAAGAAGAAGTCGACCGTCTGACGATCAAAGCAAAACAAGACGGTTTCGTACTGCCGCCACCCGAACGGCCCAAAAACGATCCAGGCGATGGGCGTTTACCGGGCTGGACCGGCACGCCCCTCCAGAGCGAAAACCGGGGCGCGCTATTGACGGCGGACGACATGATCTGCGAGATCGGTGCCCCTGATGGTTTTGAGGCCGTGTTGATCATCGATCAAGGCGACCGCCAACTCGTACGCGAGGAACAGTTGGTTGACTTGAAACTGGATTCCCTGCGGCTGAAGACTTTCCATGGCAGTATCGAAGAGATATCCAAAAGCCCAATGGACTCGGCGAGCACATCCATGTCCAGCCAAACCGGTGGTGACCTGCAAACCGAGATCGATCCCAAGACCGGTCAAGCCAAACCTCGCAGCGTGTCGTATCAAGCTCGCGTGCCGCTGGATTCCGCCGAAATGCTGCTGCGTCCAGGTTACCGGGGCTCCGCCAAGGTACACGTCGACCCCATGTCGCTAGGCAATCGGCTGTGGCGCGTGATCATCAAGACATTCAACTTTGATTTTTAAAGATCTACGACGATCGCGATCGCAGGAGATCTTTCGCAAAATCTACGACGCTCAACATCGTTTCGTTTTTATAGGAAGTCCTTATGGAACACTTACCGCTCATGAGCTGATCCCAGGATCAGTTGACAGGTCCCACCTGAGCCGCCGGCGCGCTGCGAGCCCAGAGGGGTCTTTACGAAAGAACACAACGCGTCACTCAGATTACCTTTCCCCCTTTCTCAACTTTTGGAGAATTTTTAGATGGCAGACGACAACACCAACGAATCGGAAGAAAGCGAAGCCGCGACCGCAACGGCAACCGCGGAACCGACTTCGCCAGCCGCAAAGGCACAAACGCCTCCTCAACAACCGGTTCAGGTTCAAGTTGACGATCACGACGCCTTGGCGACCTACGCAAACTTTTGCCGCGTCACCGGATCGCCTGAGGAACTGATCATCGACTTCGGTTTGAATCCGCAACCGATTGGCGTGCCGAAGGACCCGATCCAAGTCAAACAACGGATCATCGTTAACTTCTTCACCGCCAAGCGATTGCTCGCTGCCCTGCAAATGTCCGTGGCTCGTCACGAATCGGTCTTCGGCGTGCTCGAAACCGACATCAACAAACGAGTTCGTCCGGGCTTGCAACAGCAGCAGCAGCAACAAAAGTAGTCTGGACGTGAAAGTCCGAAAACGGAGCCGACGGCGTTAGCCACAGGCTCTTTCCAGGATTTCGAATAACTGCCAACCACCCTGTCTATCGGCAGGGTGGTTTTTTATTGGCTCTTCCGTCGGATGAGCCGTTTTTCCGGCAAAGTTTGGCGGCGGACGTCCGTCGGGTGGTTTTTTGGTCGACGGAGAGGCTAAACTGCTATAACGCTGGACACTTCATGGACGCCCGAGAGAAATCGTTTAGGTGATTTCAACGACGTCTGAGGCCAGTCCTGCACCCTTTTTTCGATCCGCGTTCCCAGGGCTAGCTTCCTATGATTGACATCGGTCGCGACACTTGGGTTCTCACGTTTCGTTTCCTTCTAGTTCTGCCACTGAGTTTGCTTGCCACCTCTGCTGGGGCCCAAGACCAAGCGGTGCGAATGGGGTGCAGTGAGGTGACGTTCGATACGGTTCCCGTTGGGGACTGCGGGCCGACGGGAACTCGCCGCTCGGACCGACGCACGGCAGTTCCTGGGATCAGCATGGTAACCCGTGCGTTGAAGACTGGAACGGCTCGGGTCGGCTGATGAAATTGAGGCGTGTGACGAACTAAACATGGGTCTGCAAGGTCTTTACCTGCATCTTACCAAATCTCTTATTCTCCCAAAAATACAATGAAGATTCGTTCCAATCGGTTTCTGTCAAAGGCACCAACCCAATTGATGAATTTGGGGGCAGTCGCGTTCGCGGTGCTTGTTGTTTCTTGCTGCCTCACGATGAACGCCCAGGGTGAGACGATTTTGGTTGAGGCGGAGAGCTTCGGCCAGCGTGGCGGTTGGGTGATTGACCAGCAGTCGATGGACCAAATGGGGTCTCCCTATTTGATGGCACATGGTTTAGGAAAGCCCGTGACAGACGCCACAACCAAGATGGAGGTTAACAAAACAGGTAAATATCGCGTGTGGGTGCGGACACGCGATTGGGCTGGGCCGTGGAAATCCGCTAATCAAGAACCCGGCAGCCATGAGTCCGGCAGCGACATCAAGGGTTATCCAGGTAAGTTTCAATTGTGTTTCGACGGGCATCCGTTGGATGTCATGTTTGGCACCGAGCAGAACGCGTGGCATTGGCAGGATGGAGGCACCATTGAATTGTCAAAACCCCAAGTCCACTTGGCACTTCGAGATCAAACAGGGTTCAACGGTCGATGTGATGCGATCTTATTGACCACTGAAATGGACTTCGTGCCCCCTGCCTCGATCGATGAACTCACCCGCTTTCGGCACGAGTTGTCGGGGCGGTCCGATATTCCGACGGATCGTGGTGACTATGACCTGGTGGTTGTCGGTGGAGGAATCGCGGGGATTTGTTCAGCCATCAGTGCAGCACGAGCGAATTGCCGGGTCGCATTGATTCAAAATCGCCCCGTCTTGGGTGGTAACAACAGTTCTGAGGTGCGGGTCGGGTTGTCAGGACTGATTCGCCAGCAGCCTTTTCCGAATCTCGGTAATCTCGTGGACGAGATCAGCCCAGTGGGGCACTGGACCCTGTGGGATGCCAATAAGCACCCAGATTGGCCGCGCACCGAAGAGGTCTTGGAGTTAACAAAACGCTACCCTGAGAAGAAAATTCACAATGCGGGTCCGAAATCGAACTACGAAGATGACAAGAAACTCAACGCCGTCTTAGCTGAGCCGAACATCACCCTCTTTCTCAACACGCATGTCAATGCGGTTGAGATGGAAGGCGATCGAATCAACGCTGTCATCGGTCAGGACATTCGTACCGGTGAACGCATTCGGTGCACCGGCAAACTATTTGCGGATTGCACGGGTGATGGAAGTCTTGGCGCGTTGGCCGGTGCCGATTTCCGCCAAGGGAGAGAGTCCAAGGAAGAAACACGGGAGTCGCTCGCACCCGAGGTTGCTGACCAACTCGTCATGGGAACCTCAGTTCAGTGGAATACTCGCGTGACAGAGGCTCCTGAGGCATTTCCAGTATGCCCCTGGGCAGTGCAATTCGATGAATCAACTTGTATTGACACGGTCAAAGGTGATTGGGATTGGGAAACGGGGGCTGGTCGTGATCACGTCGATGAGATCGAACGAATTCGCGACTATGGCCTGCGTGTTGTCTTTGGCAACTGGAGTGTGCTAAAGAACGCTGACAAATTCAAACAGCGATTCTCCCAGCGAGAATTACAGTGGGTGGCTTATATCGGTGGTAAACGTGAGTCGCGACGTCTCATGGGTGATGTGGTGCTCAAGCAGCAGGACATCGTCTCGGCACGGCCTTTCAAAGACGCCAGCGTCACAACCACATGGACGATCGATCTGCACTATCCAACCAAGCCGATGTGTGCGTGCGAGGCCTTCCAGTCGATTGCAAAATCGCTCAAGATTACCCCCTACCCAATCCCCTATCGATGTTTTTACTCACGTAACGTCAGCAACATGTTCATGGCCGGGCGGAATACTAGCGTGACCCATGTTGCGTTGGGGACAGTGCGTGTCCAACGAACGACCGGCATGATGGGAGAAGTCGTCGGGATGGCTGCAGCAATTTGCAAGAACGAGTCGTGTCAACCACGAGACGTCCATGAACAATTCTTGGCAGATTTGCAGCAGCGGATGCAGCAAGGTGTTTCGGAGCACTCTGCGGCATCGACAGACTCAACCCATTGAGTCGCACCCTGCCGGAGGAGCCTCATTGCCGATTGCTAAATGAGGTCCTCACCCAGACCGGCTTATCCAGTCCAAACGAGCCGCTCCAAATAATCCTCGATCGGCATCGCCAGAACTCCCTTGTCGCTACAGCGTTTTCCGGATTCGCGCCGACACGACCCGACCGGATCGGACTGTTCACCAATCGACACGGGCGACAGAAACTCATGGCCAAAATTGTCGACCGACGGCTCCGCCCGTCGTGAGCCTCCCCACCACCGCCTACAGTTGGAATCGCCACGAAATTTGATGACCCGAAAAAGGTGGAATTGCCGCAACTCACCGCCCCGCTTCGTTCCCTCGCGAGCCAGGAATATCACTTCATGTTCGTCCGCCGCGACGATGCGTGAATTGCTGATCGGGCCGCCCGTCAAGTAACGCGTCCGATAACGCACCAAGTCATTCGGCCCGTTCGATCCCGCAGGCGGCCCCCGGAGATAACTGACCCACTCCAGCGACGAAAGATGCGCCACCAGCACATCCCAAGCTTTCACTTCTCGCAAGTCGGCTCGCTCGACGAAGTCGTAGCGTTTGCTGCCGCTGCACTGACCGCAGTGTCGATCACCACACGAATTGTAAACATGACAAGTGGACTCGCACGTGTCGCACTGGTCCTGTGCCCGCCCAGCACGGGGTGCGGCACAGCGACATCTTTGCCAACACACTCTGCACGTTGCAGCAAGCTCCGCGATCACGATACTCGGCGACGTACTGGGCCGCGCCGAGTCGAATAATTTGAGCAACGCTGAGCTTCTCGTCCGCTGCCGTTACCCGGCTGGATTGCCAGGCGGCTTGGCGTTGAGTCAGACTGACCAGAGGCCCAGCGGATGTTCTCCCGCACGGAGCCAGCCCTGACGCGACGGCACGCTTCGCGCCGCGAGACACTCCGGAGTCCCCGCAGCCCGTTGAAGATACGTCCGAATTTTCGCACCACGTCGCACCAGCCGTGAATGTCCAATCCGATCGGCTGCAGGATTGGGTTCAAATGCTCCGGAATGCTACCGATCTTATCGGCACGCAACTGGCGGTCCGTCCAATCGAGCAACTCCAGATGTCTTTCTGATGCTGATGATTGACTTGCACGTGATGAATCGTCCAGGCCTGGCGGTAACCAGACCGCTGGATCGTTTCCGCCGCGAGAAGCCTCGATAAGTGACAATGGCGATGCTCGTATTTCCGATCGATTGGTGAGGATGGGTTGAGAGCGCTGTGATTTTTTCGGGGGACGTCTCGTGCGAAGCGGGGCGTCTCGTGCGAAACGCACATCGGCTAGGACTCCAGACGGGCGGAGCCGTCGGTCGACAATGTGCTCGAGGCGGGCGGAGCCGTCTGCGGCGGGTGTCGATTGAATCACGAGCGACATTCTCGTCGTGTACCAGTGCGGAATCGCTATCGGCTTGGAAAGCTGAGAGGCACTGCTTGACGTTTGGAAAGGTTACGTCTCAGAAGTCGCTGAGTTCCATCCACTTTTCTTCCGCTTCGCTGAGTTCCACCTCGATCGCTTTGATCTGGTCGTGCAGCCTCACCGCTTCGGTCGGCTTGGTCTCGGTGAGCAATCGCTCGTTGAGTTCTTTCTTCTCGTCGTCGAGTTTGGCGATTTTGCGTTCGAGACTCTTGAGTTCCTTGCCGGTTTTACGCTGATTCTTGTGCTGCTTGCGATCGTCCTTGGCGTTGGAATTAGCCCCATTTCCTTTGGGTGCCGAATTTCCGGAGCCCGCATTGCGTTGTCGCTCGCCTTCGGAGACTTCTTTTTCGACGGCGTCGCAGTAGGTGTCGTAGCTGCCGAAATAGTTTCGCACGCGGCCATCACGGACTTCGATCACGTTGGTGGCCACGCGGGCCATGAAGTGACGGTCGTGGCTGGTGAAGATGACCGTGCCCTTGTACAGCCGCAGGGCCTCGGCGAGTGCTTCGACCGTTTCGACGTCGAGGTGGTTGCCCGGTTCGTCGAGCACGAGCACGTTGGCGGTGCCCAGCAGCAGGCTCGCCATGCAGACGCGAGCCCGCTCACCACCGCTGAGTACTTTGATTTTCTTTTGAATCGCTTCGTCGCGAAACAGCAACGCACCGGCCATCGCGAGCACGTCTTGCCGGGTCGTGTCCGGGTCCGAGGCATACTCGAGGTGCTCGAGGATGGTTTGCCGCTCGTCGAGCGTCGTATAGACGTGCTGGGCGTAGGTGCCGACCTCGATCCCATGGCCCCATTTGAGTGTGCCGTCGAGTGGTTCGAGGGATCGGACGAGCGTCCGCAACATGGTCGTTTTCCCTTGTCCATTGTCACCGACGATGGCCGCACGCTGGCCATGTTCAATTTCCAGCGAGATATCGTCGGCGACGCGGTTGCCGGGATACCCGATGGCGAGTTGGTCGCACCGGACGGCCGTGCCCTGCCGGGGTTGGACGCGTGGGGCGCGGATGTTGACGGTGGGCTCATCGACCTGCAGTTCCACCGTTTGCAGTTTTTCGAGCTGTTTGGCCTTGCTTCGCGCCTGGCTGGCCGTGGACGCGTTGGCGCGGTTTTTGTCGATGAACTGTTTGAGCTGCTTCTGTTTCGCGATCACGGTCGCGTTGACGCGGCGGTCATGCTCGCGGCGTTCCTCGCGGAATTCGAGAAAATCGTTGATTCTGCCTGGGAACATCGTCAGTTGCCCGTTGGCCAATTCCAGCGTTTGGCTGCAAGTCGCCTTCAGGAATGCCCGGTCGTGGCTGACGATCAACGCCGCTTTCCCAAAATCACGCAGGAAGTGTTCGAGCAGAATCTGGGTTCTCAAGTCGAGAAAGTTCGTCGGTTCATCGAGCATCAGCAAATTGGGATCGTGCAGCAGCAGTGCCGCCAGCTTCACACGCGTCTGCCACCCCCCCGAGAGTGCCTTGACGGGACCTTCGAGGTAATCGCCCTTGAGTTCAAACTGGCCCGCGACTTGGCCGCACCGCCAGTCGGGGGCTCCGCTATCACGCATCAAAAAATCCAGCGCCGATTCGCCTTCTTGGAATGGGTCGTGCTGGCGTAGATAACCAATTCGCAAACTGGGATGATGAATCACCTCGCCTTTCTCAACTTCCTCCTCGCCCAACAAAATCCGCAGGAGGGTGGATTTGCCAGCACCGTTGCGACCAACGAAACCAATTTTCACGTCATCGACCAGACTGGCACTGGCTCCATCGAGCAAAACTTGATCACCGAAGCGTTTGAAAGCGTCACGGAGCTGAATCAGAACGGCCATGAATCCAAAATTTATTGTGGGGGGAAGTAGGTGCGAGACCACGCGGGCACTCCAACGTAGCGAGAAACACGAAAAAGTTCACCATGTCTTGCCTACCCACAAGGCCGTTGCTTGCGTAGAGTATTGATCCGCCCGTTCGATATAAAATAAAGCGGTCTCAGTTCGCTTTGTGAATCTCGCTCATTGCACTGCTAACTCACTCCTTTTGAAGTCAACATCGCGACCAGACCCCGCTCGGCTGGGGCGTCGCCCTCGATCATGAATAGTTATTCGTTGGACTACATCGACGATCTTTACGTGCAGTACGTGCGTGATCCGTCGAGCGTCTCTGAAACTTGGCGTCATTACTTTGAACAGTTTCTCGTCGGCGCGGGGGCTGCCGTGCAGGAGGCGCCACCGACCCAGGCTGCGGGGACGTCGAGGACACGGGTCTCCGGACCGACCGGTGAAACGCTCGCCGCCCCCGGCGGGAGCCGAACCGGCCAAGACGGGGTCGGCCAAGACGGGACCGGCCGTGGCGGGGCCGGAAACGGCCGTGGTGCGGGAGGCGATAATGGTGTCGTGCCGCACGGTTCGACGGGCAACCAGAACGTCGACCAAGCCCTGTGGCTCGCTCGCATCCAGGACCGCGTCGACCAGCTCGTGCGGGAATACCGCGTGCGAGGACACCTCGTCGCGAAACTTGACCCGCTCGATCTGCTCGAAAGTGGTTGCGCCGAACTCTCGCCGCAAACACACGGATTGAGTGACCAGGACCTCGCTCGTCCGTTCGATAGCAGTATCCTGGAAAACGTCACCGGCAGCACGCTCGACGTGATTCTGAAAAAGCTGCAGCAAACTTACTG
>JBDNIG010000595.1:0-1205 GCA_041688415.1 Rhodopirellula sp.
GACCGCTACGATTTTCGCTGCCCGCTTGCCAAGTCATTCGACGCTTCCGTGGCACGATAGATCCTCCCGTTGGTTTGACTGCTCGGTGATACCCTTGGTGATACCTTTTTTACACGAACGGGAGGAGAAAAGGTATCACCGACTCTCAAAAAAGCAGCAAAACACGGTGTTTGTGAAGTGCTTACTGCGTTCGGGACGCAGAGGTCGCAAGTTCAAATCTTGTCGCCCCGATTGGATGAAAGCCCCACGGCGACGTGTGTCGACGGTAGGCTTTTTCGTGGGCAAGAGTGGAGTTCCATGCAATCCGACGCGAAGGCTGACCTCCCTGGGGAGATCAGCATTCAGAAAACAATCTGCACAACAGACGTCAGTCTGACCCCATTCATTAGACGGCGCGCTGGAACGCATCAGCGAATGCCTCGGGTGGCTGAGCGCCGGACAAAGCAATTAGGTTGTTGACGATGAAGTATGGAACACCGGTCACGTTGTGCCGTTGAGATAATTCTTGGCCCTTTGCAATCGCATCCATTGCTTCGTCGCTATTGAGCATGGTTTCCGTCTCTTGCCGGTCCAGTCCCGATTCAGACCCCAGTTCAATCAGGGTTTGTTGACTGCCTATGTCCCGGCCTTCGCAGAAGTACGCTCGGAAGAGCGTCTCGACGACCGCATCCTGACAACCACGCTGACCAGCGAGCCAGATGAACTGGTGAGCATCCACCGTGTTCGGTGTTCGTTCCATCTCGTCAAATGCGAAATGAATGCCTTCGGTTTCTCCAACTGCGATTATCTTGGCATCCATTTCCATTGATCGCTCCCAGCTTCCGAATTTTTCGGTGCGATATTCTTTGCGGCTGATTCCTTCTTTCGGCATCGATGGATTCAGTTGGAACGGATGCCAACGAACTTGAACGTCATACTGGTTGTCGATCGCAGCGATGGCTTTCTCAAGCCGCCGTTTGCCGATGTAGCACCACGGGCAGATTACATCAGAAATAACGTCAATCGCGAGATTCATTGCAACTCGATTTCACAAACAGGGGCAGCTTGTTTCAACGGCAGATGTCGATCCAGCTTATCATAAGCGACGTCCTCGATGGCATGGTCTGTATTCATCGTGTTGACGAATCCGGGTATACAACAGCGAAAGCGAGAAAATGATGAGTTTCGTTCGAGCGTTCTCCCTGTTTCTGTTGGGCGGTTGTTGC
>JBDNIG010000596.1:0-6472 GCA_041688415.1 Rhodopirellula sp.
CGTGTTCTGCCGTGTTCTGCCGTGTTCTGCCGTGTTCTGCCGTGTCCTGCCGTGTTCCGCCGTGTTCCGCCGTGCTAAGGGCGACACCAAGTGGAAGCCATACCGTCACGATGATTGACGATTTGACCATCTTTACGCAGTCCACGAAGTAGTTCGTCGATTCGATTGGTCTTTTGCTGCTCCGACATCCAGGCTGGCAAAATGCCCCACAGGAGACGATCAATGTCCTTCCGACTCATATCGCCGTGCTCATCGATTGCCTTGCAAATTAAATCGAGGTAATACTGCTTTTCAAACGCGACATTCTTGGAATACTCGGCTTTCTGCCCGGTGAGTTGCGTCACCGGTTTGGCAACGAAATAATTCGGTTTTCGTCCCTCGATCAGCTTTCGGGCTCGCAATTGCTTCGCGTCCTCGTCACCGATCGGTCTGTCTTTCTGGATCTGGTCCAGCAACAGCATATCTTCCAGCGACAAATCGGGATTCCCGGCCAAGAGTCGAGCGTAGTTCATGTCCAAAATCTTTCCGGTAAAGGTGACTTGGACCCTTTGCTCCTCCAGCCGATAGTCGGGCATTGGAAAAAAACGTTTGCTCTGTGCGAGAAACATTTTGCGAATTCCGCCGCCAATGGTGTCCACCATTTTCAGGTTGAACATCGCAGTGACTAAGCACTGATTGCGGTAGATCTCTTGCGGCGAATCGTCGACGACAACTCGATGCACGTTGCCGGGCATGAAGCGTCCGACGTTGCTAAATACTAAACGATCATCAAACTCGACGACGTTGATACGACCACCCAGTGTGTAGTCCTGGTGCGCGATCGCGTTGTTGATGCTTTCTCGGATCGTGTAGGGATCGTACGTGTCAACCTCGTCGGGGAAGACTGAGTCGCCCCGCATGTAGCGGTATTTCAAGATTCGGACTTTGGCAAAGGTTCGATCAACTGCCAGCAACAAAGGTAACGAAAACAAAGCATAGTCACGCTCGACTCCTTTCGCATCTTTCAAGATCCATCGAATGATAGGGGCAGCGGGACGAACCCAGTGATCCGCCTCATCATTGCCCAGCAACAAAATCGCGGCTCGGGTTAGGTGACCATTGATCGTCAGTTTTGCTTTGCTCAGGAACTTGGCATCATCCCAACCTTCGACTTCCGTTTTCTGCTCGGGAAATTTCGCGATGTAGTTCTGTCTCGCTTGTTTCAACGCATCGCGATCCAAGTCATCGAGTGTTGCTTTGGGAATCGTGACGGCACTCCAGTCCTCGACGCCAGCTTGCGCACGGATGCGATCGTATTCTTCTGGATTGAGCGGCCCCAGCGCTTCACCATCGCGTCCGTAGAAATGGCCTTCGAAGGCGACTGGGGTTCCTCGTGGTGCGGCGGGGATTTGAAACATGACCACGCGTCCATGTGCGTGCGCGACCTCGTGGATCTCGACAAACGTGATCCGGCTGGTCGTCTTGTTGGCGATCTCCTCCTTGAGCGAGTCCAAGTCAGGACGGTTCGGTCGATACCGGGTGCCCACGACATACCGATCATTGTGGACCCCCAACACCATCCACGCTGACGTCTGGTGCTTTAAGTTAGCTTCGTTACACAAGGCAGAAAAATACTTGCCGAGTTTACGGAAGTCATAGTTGTCCTTGGCTTCTTTGAACTCCACTACTTCGTTTTCAGCGGGCAGATTGAGAAGCGAGTCAAGTTTCGCGGCAGCGTCGATGAGATCACTCATAGTTCATCCTCACCTCACCGGACATCAGTTTGGGGAGCAACGTGTCACGGAGCTTTTCGAGGGTATGAATTTGATCCCTGTTCTTTAGGAATTTGCGAGAGAAAGGATCGAACCAATTATTGAATTCATGGATGCGAACAACTGGGGGAATTAGCAGTTCTGCGGATCGGGCAAGATTGCGATTCAAGCCTGGCACTGCCGAGTCAGAATTCTCGAATTGAATTGTCCGGAGCAAAAAATATTCGAAGTGAAGCGGCCCTGCTGGACATGTCTTCGAAGCAATAAAGTAAGTCGTGTCAATCGGAAAGAATTCATTAAAAAGATAAATTACTTCCCCGATAGTCCCTTTCCGACCGATCACAATTCCTGGACCTTCAACAAGCGGCTCATTGTGGTAACCGACGATGCCACTTGATCCAATCACTGGGAAACCTGTTCCACTTCGCGAAGACGCTTTCAGTGCTTTGCCGTAATTCAGTTCAATCAGGTCGCCAAGAGTCCCCTCCTCCCAATCACCGCTTGCTTCTTCGACGAACCGTTGACGGAAGAGGGTTTCGGCCATGGCTTCGAGGGTTTTGTTCTGGCGGTGCAGCAGATCGATCTTGTCGTCCAGGCTGCTCAGGACGCGCGCGATCGATTGCTGCTCGCGGAGCGGTGGGAGATCAATTTCTAACGAACGAACCGTATCTGGCGAAATGTTTGCCTGTCCTCCCGAACTATTCGCTTGGTTGATCAACGTAAGCTGCGTGTCCCATGAGGAAAGATTATAGGCGAGAAAATCAACATCCACACGGTCTTCTCGAGCGCGCACCGCACTGACACGTTGATTCAGAAGATAGCGTCCTGAGATTTTGAATTTAGCCGCCTTGCCGACCCAACTGTCTGGCGATCCATCAACACGATTTCCGGACATGGTGATCAGAATTTCGTTGTTCAGGATCATATGCTTTGCACTCGCGACCGCAATCTCGTCGGAGACGTAGCTCAGAGTATTAAGCACAATCCTATTCGGCTTGACATTTTTGATTTTGATGACGGGTACTCCTTCGTCGATGAAGTCACCGCTCTTGAAAGCGTACCCATTCCGAAGTATCGCAATGTCACCCAGAAGCACCGGTTCCCACTCACTCATCACCCACCTGCCCCAATTCCGCTTCAAACCTTTCCAGCTCCCGCTTCAAGCCCTCTTTACTCGACAGATAAAGCTGATACTTCGAGTCACTCAGCCCAGAGGCCGACACAGAACTTGCCGGTGGCGTGAGCCACCGGTGGTTGAATGTCAATCGATCCCAAGGCCGGAGGGCGACACAGTTGAGCTTAAAGGTGACGACTGTGTCGCCCTCTGGGCTGAGGTGTGAGGCGGCGCGGTTACCGGTGGCTGACGCCACCGGCAGTTTTTGTGCCGCCCTCTGGGCTATGCATGCTGTGTTGATCTGCAACCCGAGTTTGCGGACGCGCCAATTATTTTGTTTCGCTTCGAACTCCCGATTGCTCGGTTCTTGCGTCAATTCAACAGACACCGTCTGTTGAATTCGAACACGACCAAAAAGCCAATTGCGGATGACCAGTGAGCGGTTGACTGCTTGAGTCGCTCGGTTTTGCAACTCCTGATGCGTTGATTGAAACAACGAAATCAAGGCTTCGAAGTCAACCGACTCGCACGTTTGTCTGGTCAATTTACGGTTACTCATCACTGGCCTCCGCAAGTTCTGCTTCGATTTCCTCGATGCTCGGCAGCGACGAACGCAATTCTTCGGACAGAGTTTGTGTGATTTGATATTCGCTGACGCCGATCGGCTTGGTCACGTCGCGAAGAAAATGCTCGACGACGTTCCCGTTCGTTGTGCCAAGAGGTCAGAGTGAGAAAATCGAAGTTGTACGGATCGCGGAGCAATTGCTGGGCGAGGTCACTTTCGGGCTGGGGGAGTGTGGCTTCAAAATTCGTGATCGCGCGGCCTTCCCGCAGATGGAGACCGGATTCAATTTGGTGCGTTAAGACGGCTCGCGACCAGTTATTTTCGATCGTTTTTTGGACGTAGAACAGGGCGTCGGCAGGAACATCCAATTTCTGGACCAGCAAGATGTTATGGCCCCACGGTAATTGCGACACAAGTTGTGCCGCATTTGCAAAAGCGGGCGGCACAAGCTGTGCCGCGTTTTGTCTTAATTGTACGACAGCTTGTTGCACAACTGCATCCTGACCACTCCAGAACACTACCCAGGCCCGCATTCGCTGAAGGTTTCGCAGCGAAAACCCCTTCAATTCAGGAAAATCCGCTAGCAAGTCCTGGCTCATCTGCTTCAGGAAACCGTCTCCCCAACTAGCGGTGTCTTGCCGTTCGATGATCTGCTCGCCCAAGAACCAGTACAGTTCCAGCAGTTCACGGTTGACCGCGATAGCGGCCTTGATTTGGGACGCCTGCACTCGACTCTTGATCGAACCGATCCAGTCTCGGTATTCGTTGTTTGAAATCAGCTCACTCACTTTGTACGCCCCTCACCCCCCAGCCCCTCTCCCCGAAACGGGGCGAGGGGAGCCTGATTGATTGTTCGGCATCTGCACCTTGGCCAGGTTTTCTGCGATGGCTTGGTTCAGCGTGGCCTCCTCCTTCAATTGGCTCTCAAACTCAGCTTTCAGGGCGGCAAAACGTTCGGCAAAGTCAAAATCGTCTTCTTCGTCGGGTAGCCCAACGTAGCGTCCAGGCGTTAGCACGTAATCGAGTTCGGCAACGCGTTCAATCGGCACCGACGCACAGAAACCCTTCTCGTCTTCGTAGTCATCGCCATTTTCCATTGGGTCGCCGGTTCGCCACGCGTGATACGTCGCGGCGATGCGGTCGATGTCTTCACTCGATAGCTGCCGTGTGCGGCGATTGATCAGGTGGCCCAAATTGCGGGCGTCAATGAATAGGATCTCGTCTTTTCGGGGATGTCCGTTCGCCCTCGCTCGATTGAGAAACCACAGCGCCGCCGGAATCTGAGTATTGAGGAATAACTTGGCCGGTAGGTTCACGATGCAGTCGATCACGTTGCCATCGGCGATCATGTTTTTGCGAATTTCGCCTTCGCCGCTCGTCTTGCTGGTCAGTGCCCCCTTGGCCAGCACCACGCCGGCGCGTCCGCTGCGTGCGAGATGAAACAAGAAATGTTGCAGCCAAGCGAAGTTGGCGTTTCCGGCAGGTGGCGTCCCGAAACTCCATCGTCCGTCGTTTCGCAGCAGTTCGCCGCTCCAATCACTGACGTTGAAGGGCGGATTGGCGATGATGAAGTCGGACTTCAGGTCCTTGTGAGCATTGTTGAGAAAGGAGCCTTCGTTGTTCCATTTGACCTGGGACGCATCAATGCCTCGGATGGCGAGGTTCATCTTGGCCAATCGCCACGTCGTTTGATTGCTTTCTTGACCGTAGATCGAAATGTCGTTGACGCGACCTTGGTGCTCGGTGACAAACTTTTCGCTTTACACAAACATCCCGCCCGATCCGCAGCACGGGTCGAACACCCGACCGCTGTACGGCTCGAGCATCTTGACCAGGAGTTCAACGATGGACCTGGGCGTATAGAACTGCCCGCCCTGCTTGCCTTCAGCGAGCGCGAATTCGCCCAGGAAGTATTCAAAAACGTGACCGAGCACGTCCGCACTGCGATCCTTGGCATCGCCCATCGCGATGTTCCCGACCAGGTCGATCAGTTCGCCGAGACTGGTGGGGTCGAGATTCTGGCGGGCGAAGACTTTAGGCAAAACGCCTTTCAGGATCGGGTTTTGCTTTTCGATGGCGTCCATCGCATCATCGACGGTTTGGCCGATCGTGGGTTGTTTTGCTTGGGCGAGCAAGAACGACCAACGGGCCTCCGGTGGAACGAAGAAAACGTTCTCGGCCTTGTACTCGTCTTCGTCCTCGGGGTCGGCACCGGCGAGTTCGCCTTCTCCGGCTTGCAGCCGATCGAACAACTCCTCGAAGGAGTCGGAAATGAACTTCAGGAAGATGAGACCCAGCACGACGTGTTTGTACTCGGCTGCGTCGATGTTCTTGCGCAGTTTGTCTGCTGCTTTCCAGAGTTGCTTTTCAAGTGGTTCTTCCTTGATTTCTTTCTTGGTCGTTCGCTTCTTCGCCATCTCGTTTCACTTCCTGCGTAATTGACTTCTCTATTCGGTTTCGCGTGTTTCTGCGTCGCGTTCAAACACTCTTCGATCGAGACCGTCCACATCCGAGGCGTCGATAGGCCGGAAAAACCTTCGAGACGCTAATTTCCGAGCATTCTAACCGGTCGATCGTCGCCAGGTGAGCGGTCACTTTCCGAAACCAAACGACGCTCAATTGCGGGCTTGCGAAGTATTGATCGAGGTCTTTCAGTCGCAGTTGGAATGCTTCGTTTCGTTGGGCGAGATAGTCGTTTTGCCAGAATGCTTCACCGGCAAGGTTGTTTGTCTTCGATGCCTCATTGAGGCTGCAGCCTTGCGTTGACGATGAACACCTGCACTGATGAGGCACTACTGGACAAAGTGGGAGCCGTGGAGCGGTTGGCGATGATCACGCAGGCTCCGCCGGTTGACAATGCGGCAACTGCCCCGCTTCGTTTTCATCCGGCGGATGAATAGGTCTGCGACTTGCACGCCGATGATCGGTTCCCATTTGGAAATTAGCGGCAAAGCTGCTTCGCGAAGTTGGTCCCGATACCATGCTTCAAGGATGGACTGGCGTTTGGTTTCGTCGCTACCGGGGCGGACGTGGAGCTGGATC
>JBDNIG010000597.1:0-3346 GCA_041688415.1 Rhodopirellula sp.
ATGCACTTGGAATCGATTCACCGCAGAAAAACGGGAGATTTGTTCATAGCTTGTGCTAAACTGGGAGGCATCGCAGCGGGCGGCAGCGATGCACAGATCGATGCGCTCGCCGATTTTGCTGCTGCCTTCGGTCTGGCATTCCAAATCACCGATGATGTTCTCGACTACACCGCCAGTGACGAACAGCTCGGAAAACGCACCGGTAAAGACAGCAGTCGCGGCAAATTCACGTTTCCTGACCTGATGGCCGCTGAACAGATCGACGCGACTGAACTAAAATCAACTCAGGCAGCCAACCTGACCGGCCGCACGATCGCGCCCGAAATCCAGACTGGAATTGAATTAGCCCGACATCACGCGGCGGCGAAGATCAAGGATGCACACCGATCACTTGAGTTATTTGGAACTGGGGCCGTACGGTTAGGCCAAATGGCGGACTATCTCTTGGAGCGAACCTCATGAAAACAACTGATACCCAATTGAAAACCGAAGTGGCGGATCGCCATCCGCTGTTAGCCGGATTGCAGGACGCGCGCGATTTATCCGGCATGTCGGCCGACCAACTGTCCGGCATCGGCGTCGAAATTCGCGACGTTTTGTGCAACTTATTGGCGACCCGCACGGCTCACTTCGCCTCCAATCTCGGCGTCGTCGAGTTGTGCTTGGCACTGCACTCCGAATTCAACTTCCTCGATGATCGGTTGATCTGGGACACCGGGCACCAAATCTATCCGCACAAATTGATCACGGGGCGGTACGGGCAGTTCGAAACGATCCGCACTCGTGGCGGATTAATGGGGTACCCCAACCCGGTCGAGAGCGACTACGACCTGTTCATGACCGGCCACGCCGGAAGTAGTATCAGTACGGCGGTGGGATTGCGTAGTGGCGATATCTTGACGGGACATGGCAGTCGCCGCACCGTCGCGGTGATCGGTGATGGCGCGTTGCCCAGTGGGATCGTTTTTGAAGCACTCAACAACGCGGGCGCCTCGCGCGAAGACCTGACGATCGTGCTCAACGACAACAAAATGTCGATTTGTCATCGGACCGGTGCCGTCGCGAGCTATCTCGATCGGCTGCGGAACAATCCCTTCTACACCGGTTTGAAGCACGAGGTCGGTCGGTTACTTGATCATGTACCCATGTTCGGCGACCCCGCCGAACGGTTGCTGGCTCAGATGAAAGAAGGCGTCAAAGCCGGATTGCTCGGCGGGATGCTGTTCGAGGAACTCGATATCCGCTACATCGGCCCCATCGACGGGCATAACATCCCGCTGCTGCGAAAGTACTTGAAACTCTGTAAAGAAACGCCCGGCCCGGTGCTGCTGCACGTCGTGACCGAGAAAGGGCACGGTTACAAACCCGCTGCCGAGGATCCGGTGTTCTTTCACACGCCGCCCGCATTTGAAGACCGGGGCGGCACACCGATCACGCGTGGCAGCGAAGGCCGTCCACCCTACACCACGCACGCTCGCGATGCGATTGGTGAAGCCATGAAACGCGACGAGCGAGTCACGGTGATTACGGCTGCGATGTGCCAGGGCACCAAACTCGAACCGGTTCGCGAGCATTTCCCCAAACGTTTCTTTGACGTTGGCATCTGTGAATCGCACGCGGTCGCCTTCGCTGCCGGTCAATGCAAAGCGGGCATGCGACCGATTGTCAATATCTACAGTACGTTCCTGCAGCGCAGCTACGACCAGATTTTCCAAGAAGTCGTGCTGCAGGATTTGCCGGTCGTCTTCATGATGGACCGCGCCGGTCTGGCCGGTCCCGATGGACCGACGCACCATGGCGTCTACGACATCGCTTACATGCGGGTGTTTCCCAATCTCGTCCTGATGGCGCCCGGCTACGCAGCCGAATTGCCGCTGATGCTCGATGCTGCCCTCGCCCACGACCATCCCACCGGCATTCGGTATCCCAAAGCCTCCGCACTCGAAACCGACCACACGCCCGCACCGATTGAGATCGGCAAAGCCGAATGGATTCGCGAGGGCGAAGACGGCACGATCGTGGCCTACGGCGCGATGCTCGAACAAGCCATCGCTGCGGCGACCGCGCTCGAAGGTGAACTCAGCGTCGGCGTGGTCAACGCGCGGTTCGTCAAACCGATCGATCGCGAGATGGTCGCTCGTTCGATGGCCGACGGCCGATTCGTCATCACGCTCGAAGAAGGCACGATCGTCGGTGGTTTCGCGTCCACGTTCCTCGAGTCCGCGGTCGATCAAGGGCTCGATACTCGCAACATCCGCCGCCTGGCGCTGCCCGATGAATTCGTCGAACATGGCGACCGCAGCGATCTGCTGGCCGAGTCGTCACTGTCAGCCGAAGGCGTCGCAGAAACCTGTCGCTCGGTCGCCTCAAGTGTCAGTAGTGTATAAATCTGGAACCACCACGTGAGCAAAATCAATTGGTGCAACAGCGACCGTCCACCGCGAATCGTGGTCATCGGCACGCCCGAACGACAACGCGTCCAAGCGGCTTGGCGACGACTGCGCCCCGTCATCGCGGCGAGCGCGGAAATCGTGGCCGAAGATTTTTCGTTTGCCTACGAGTTTTCCGATCAAGATGACGTCGACCTCGTCATCGTGCTCGGTGGCGACGGGTCGATTCTGCAGTCAGCTCGCCAAATGGGCGCTCACCAAATCCCGGTGCTCGGCATCAATTGCGGTCACCTCGGATTTCTAGCGGCGCTTTCGCCCGAGGACTTCCTCGACGCGTGGCCACACGTTTGCGGAGGCGACTTCCGCATCAACGATCACTTGATGCTGCAGGTGCAAATTGTTCGCGCCGAAGCCGTCGTTGCGGAACAACTCGCGCTCAACGAAGCCGCTGTTTTATCCGGACCGCCCTTCCGCATCCTTGACATCGACTACTATGCCGACGGTGAACTCGCTACCCAGTATCGCTGCGATGGGCTCATCATTGCCACGCCAGTCGGCTCGACGGCGCATAGTTTGTCAGCGGGCGGTCCCATCGTGCGGCGTCAGTTGCAAGCTATGATTCTCGCGCCGATCAGCCCCCACACACTCACCTATCGTCCCGTCGTCGAGTCAGCCGACACCGTCATCGGGCTCACCGTCACCGAGCCATTGCCAACCACCTGTATTCTCGTCGACGGCCGCGTGCTTGGCGCGATACTCTCGGGAGATCGTGTTCGGAGCCAGCGTTCACCGATATCGTTTCGCATGCTGCGAGTCCCCGGCCAGAACGATTATCGCACGCTGCGGGAAAAACTTGGTTGGAGCGGTTCGTTGAACCTACGCCGTTGATCCCAATACTCTGGCAGTGCGACAGCGCCGTGGTGGTGCACAAACCGGCGGGATTGAGCACGACATCA
>JBDNIG010000598.1:0-7256 GCA_041688415.1 Rhodopirellula sp.
ACAATTGTCGACCGACGGCTCCGCCCGTCGTGAGAAGGCAAACCGCTCACTTGACGACGAGGTTCACCATCCGGCCCGGGACCGCGATTTTCTTAAAGACTTGTTTGCCGTCGATCGCCGCGGTGACGAGATCGCTCGCCATCGCTGCGGCGATCATTTGATCTTGGCTCGCGTCCGGCGACACGTTGATTTTCGCCTTGAGTTTCCCATTGATTTGGACGGGAATCTCAATACTCGATTCGACCAGTGCCGTCTCATCCCACTGCGGCCACGGTTGCAATGCGATCGACTCGTCATGGCCGAGCACGTGCCACAACTCTTCGCAAAGGTGAGGTGCGTACGGATTCAGCAGCACCAAGAACGTTTCGAGCGCCTCGCGCGGACGGGTTTCACAGCGCGTGAAATGATTGGAAAACTCCATCATCTTGGCGATCGCGGTATTGAAACTCATCGACTCAGTATCCTCGGTGACCTTGCGGATCGTCTGATGCAAGACGCGAAGCTGCTCTTCATCACACGGCGCATCGACGACGGCGTCACTGACGCACAGCTCGTCGGCTTTTTCATCGACGACCAATCTCCATACTCGATCCAGGAATCCGCGTACGCCACCGACACCGTTCATGACCCAGGGTTTGGTCGCTTCCAACGGCCCCATGAACATCTCATAGAGTCGCAAGGAATCGGCACCGTAATCGCGCACGACACCATCGGGGTTGACCACATTGCCGCGCGTCTTGCTCATCTTGAACGCGCGACTGTCGACTTTGATCGCGGGATCGGACACCAATACAAATCCTTCGTCCTGCTTCTGCACATCGTCTTCGGCAAGACTGACGGATTCGACGACGCGGCCATCCTTGGTGACGCGATTGCCTTCGACGTCACGGCGGACATGCTGGGTAGAGACCGGGTTGCCATCGCCGTCGACATAGCCGGTGAACTCGACTTCGCCGAGGATCATGCCTTGATTGACGAGTCGCTCGAACGGTTCGGGGCACGACACGTGTCCGCGATCATAGAGAACTTTGTGCCAGAAACGCGAATAGAGCAGGTGTAGCACTGCGTGCTCGGCACCGCCGACGTACAGATCAACGGGCATCCAGGCGTTTTCGAGGCTAGGATCGATCAGGCACTGCGTGTTATGTGGGTCGATGTATCTCAGGTAATACCAACACGAACCGGCCCACTGCGGCATCGTATTGGTTTCGCGACGATACCGTTTGCCCTCGAGTTCGACAATTAACCATTCATCATCGGCTTTGGCAAGCGGCGGCTCGGGGCGGCCGTGGGGCTTGAAATCCTCCAGGTGCGGCAGCGTGACGGGCAACTGGTCCTCAGGAACACCGCGTTTGATGCCGGTTGGATTTCCGTCTTCGTCAATTTCGTGCAGGATTGGAAACGGCTCGCCCCAGAACCGCTGGCGACTGAACAACCAATCCCGCAGTTTGTAATTGACGGCCTGCCGCGCGAGCCCCTGTTCGGCCAACGACTCGGTCAGTTCCGCTTTCACTTGATCGGTGGTTTGGCCATCGTACTCGCCGCTGTTGATGGCGATACCCTCGGCAACAAAACAGGCTCGACCGGCGAGGATCTCGTCGCGCTGCGCGTGATCGGCGGGAGGGTCGACGACGGCGATCACGGGCAGATCAAACGCCACGGCGAATTCAAAATCGCGAACGTCGTGAGCGGGTACCGCCATGATCGCTCCGGTGCCGTAACCGGCCAAGACGTAGTCGGCGACCCACACCGGGATCGAACGCCCGTCGGCAGGATTGATCGCGTGCGCCCCCGTGAAGACGCCCGTTTTCGCGCGATCACCCTCGGTGCGTTCCCGGTCGCTCTTGAACGACGCCTGCTCGCGATACGCATCCACATCGGCTTTCCGCTCCGGGGTAACCAAGCGGTCGATCAAGGGATGCTCGGGCGATACGACCATGTAGGTGGCCCCGAACAGGGTGTCGGGCCGCGTGGTGTAGATACGCAGCGCATCGCGACCGGAACCAGTCGGAAAACCGCTAGCAGTTCGCTCTCGCTTCCAAGCCACGTAGGGACCGCGGGCAGCATCGCCTACCGTGTCGGAGGTTGCCTCCGAAGTGCCGCCCGGCTGCAAGTAGAAGTCGACTTCCGCCCCCGTGCTCTTGCCGATCCAGTCATACTGCAGTTTCTTGATGCCGGCGGGCCACTGCAAATCTTCGAGACCGTCGAGCAACCGTTCGGAGTAGTCGGTGATCCGCAGCATCCATTGCCGCAGCGGGATGCGTTTGACTGGATGGCCACCGACCTCGCTCTTGCCATCGACCACCTCTTCGTTGGCCAACACCGTGCCGAGTTTTGCGCACCAGTTCACCAGTGCGTCGTCAAGGTAAGCCAACCGTCGCGAGTCGCGGTACAGTTCGGTCGCACGCTCACCCTGGGCTGTCACGTCGGCCGGAATCGGTAACTCCGCGATCGGGCGACCTTTTTGCGTCGCGGCGTCGAACCAGGTGTCGTAAAGCACCAGGAAGATCCACTGCGTCCAACGAAAGTAACCTTCGTCGGTCGTGGCCAGCACCCGGTTCCAGTCGTAACTGAATCCGAGCATTTTGAGCTGACGAGTGAAATTGTCGATGTTTCGCTGCGTTTGCACGCGCGGATGTTCCCCCGTGCGAATCGCGTGCTCCTCCGCTGGCAGGCCGAACGCATCGAACCCCATCGGATGCAACACGCACTCGCCACGGGCACGAGCAAAACGCGCGACGATGTCCGTGGCCGTGTATCCTTCCGGGTGACCAACGTGCAACCCATCACCGCTCGGGTACGGGAACATATCGAGGACATAACGTTTGCGAACGTCATCGGAAGCGTCTGCGAGTTCCGGGGTGGCAAACGTTTGATTGGTTTCCCAGTAGGCTTGCCAGCGGGGTTCGATCTCGTTGGGGTTGTAGCGGACCATAACTTGTTCAAACAGCAGTGTCGGAGAAAGGATCTGTGAATGATCTTGATGGGCGGGATTAGAATCCCCGCACTGAGAAACGACAACGCGAAAGAGCCGAGGGCGCAATAAAAAAGCGGGCGACATCCGAAAATGTCGCCCGCTTTTCTTAGATTACTCTAAGTTGCGTCAAACCAGAGGGCTTAGTAGCAGCTAGGAGTGGCGCAAGGATCGCAACAGGCGCGAGCGGCGTGGCGGTGGGCACGCTTGGCGCGCAAACGCGAGAACAGACCGCAACGTTGACGTGGCTGAGCACAAGGGTCAGGGCAGCCGGTCGGTGCTGGAGCTGGGCAGCAAACTGGCTGCGGAGTAGGACAGCAAACGGGAGCTGGCTCGGGACAGCACACGGGAGCTGGCTCGGGACAGCACACGGGAGCTGGCTCGGGGCAGCAAACTGGTTGCGGAGTGGGGCAGCAAACGGGTGCTGGCGTGCAAGCAGGTTGGTAGCATGCCGAACGGTTCTTGTGGAACAAGCCAGCTTCGGCTTGCGGAGCAACAACACTGCCAACAACGGCGAGCAGAGCAACTGCCAGGATCGTACGAATCATCGAATTCTCACCTAAATGGGGGGAAGGGGTAATGCTCGTCGCTCGACGAGGCAATCTAGGAAGAGTCTAAGGTTTGCAGCCACTGCGTCAACTGGGTGGAATACCAGGATGCTAATTCCTGGGCCACAATTTCCTATTCTATGGATGGGATTCCTGCCGCACCAAAATTTCTCGGTGTTTTGTTGCTGGATTGTAGCCGGACGGCTCCACCCGTCCGAGCTGACGCACCCTCCGTTCTCACGACGGGCGGAGCCGTCGGTCGACTAAGTTGCGTGCGGGTGCGCGTGGGGGTCGCGGTCGTGATGCTGCTGATTGACATGCACGTGGAGGTGCGGATGGTGCTGGAATAACCAGTCCCAGCCATCTTCGGTGACGGTGGAATCGTCGAGATATAACGACTCCAAACGCGGCAAGGTCGCCAGCACCTGCAATCCCGCGTCGGTCACGGGCACCCCAATCAGGTGCAATCCACGCAGTGATGTCAGCTTCGCGATGGCCTGGCAGCACTCGTTGCCGAGCTCGGCCGAGCCGAGCCGGAGCTGTGTCAAGCTCGTCAATTTCTGAAACGATTCCACGCCCGTGCTGCTCAGCCGAGATTGCGGAAGATTGATTAGCCAAAGTTTTTCGCAGTCAGCCAGGGTGGCGGCGCCCGCATCGGTAATCGGCGAGTGGCGTAGACGCAACTGTTCCAATCCCGGCAGTCGGGCAAGAACCGCGAGACCTTCATCGGTCACGACGCCTTGATCGGCAATGACGGTATCCAGGCTCGTCAGCGACTGCACGGGCAAATCCAGGAGTATCTGATCGGTGATCGCGACATCTTCGAACTGCAACCGCGTGGACTCTCCCGCTTCGACGCTGGCGACTTGGTCAGCGAAGTCTTGTTCAACCTCGTCGTGTTCCACCTCATTTTCTCCGGCCACGACGGCGGTCGCATCACCATCGATTTCGGTTTGGCGAACGAGCCAGAACCCGATGGTGGCGACGCAGACGAAGAAACCCACCACACCAAGGATCTGCCATTTCACATCACAGCAGGCGAGTCTGCAGCAGGGTTGATGCCCATCGGCGCCGTTCTCTGTCGTCTTGCGATTGTGAGTCATAGGAGACAGCTTGGGATTGAAAGCTTTCCGTGAGAAAATTGACGACCCCGATCAGTTGGACACCCCGGTAAGCGACCGTTAGTTATACACAACTATCCCGGAGAGGCTGTGAATCGATGAAGGACCTGCCACGCAGTGGCAAAATGGCAACCCGACGCGTGAGCGAGGTGGCGTGCATTTCCTCGCTCACCCGTCGGGTTACCAAAAGCTCACAGCCTCGGAGGGATTGAAGCTATTCGCCGTTGGTAAGCGAAACGCCACCTACGGTCATGGACGTGAGCCCCAGGAAAGAATGGCGCGATACGATCGAAAGTCACCCGTCCACCCCGCACCCCAGGCCTCTCCCTTTGGCCACAATTGGCGTTGTCGCGACAGCGGATAATTTTGTAGCGTCGACCAGCTACGGGCCGTTCCATGGGCCCGCACTCCGTTTTTGTCGCGACATCATTCGCAAGGTTTCCTCATGCACGCGATCATCCTTGGCCGCCTATCTCGACGCTTGTTCGGTTCGCTCTTTCGTCTTCGCGGGCGGATGGCGACGCGTTCATTCCGCCGGCTGGGAGCTGTTTCGCTGGCCGTCTGGGGCTTGATCGCGATGTTGGCGGGCTGTCAGCAAGGACGCCTCATGACTCCGCTGGCCAGTCACCGAGCGATGGACAATTCCCCGCCCACGATTCACGGTCCATCGATGGGGGGACCAGCTCAAACTCAATTCGCCAGTCCAACGGCAACACAGAAGTCGTCCTCGCGGGTCCAGGTGACGAGCGAAAACGCGGTCCCTGAAACGGAGATCGAACCCGTCGAGCAGCGTCTCGCCACGACCCGCCAAGTTGCCCGCCGCGCCACCACTGCACCCACCGAGACGCGCCGAACCATGAGCGAACTGGCCAGCGACGGCCCCAATCCGTCGGCGGCCGAACCGCGAGCCTCCGCACTGGCTCAGAATAAGCAGAAAAGCAACGTGGCAGAGGGAGAAATCGCCCGGGTCTCAGCGAGCATGCCGATCGAAGCCTCGATCGACCCGTCCATCGATCTTCCCCAAGACTACAGTGGTGTGGACATCAGCGATCTGGTCGCTGCCATTCAAAACGCGCCTCCCGAGATCCAACAGGCCGCAGTCGAGAAGTTAATTGCCAGCTCGCGTCAACGCGCCCGCGAGACCACTCAGCCGCGGTCGATCGACGATGCCTTGGCCGCTGCATTCGATGAACTTCCCGAACTGCCGAGCGTCGTGCCCGACCGGGACATTAGACCGGCTCGGATTGGCAATTCACATCCGGCTGCTAGCGCGAGCGTCGCTGATGTCGAGGCGGACAGCGTCAATTCCAAGATCGCTAACGCGGCCGCGCAAACGGAACCCGAGGCTGAGCCCGCGATCCAACAGGCATCACTCCAAACAGTTCAAGAGTCATCGCTCGAAGCTGTCTCAAATGTGCCCACCAGCGAGATGATGTCAGTAGCACCAGCCCGCAACGCTCCCCAAAACATGACGCTCAGCGATCAGCAGGAGCCTGTTAAGACCGTGTCGATGTCCTTGAGTGATTCGCCAAAACCAACAGCATCTGAACCTGCATCCGATCAAGCTGTAGGCGCCGCGAGCCACAGTGATTCGGAACTATTCGACATCCTCATCGCCCGCCTGCAAGATAAAGTCCCCGGCGAGAGTGATGCCGAACGACATCGCCGGCAGGTCGTGGCTCGACACCTGATGGTTCTATCGGGCGACCCCGACCGCGCCGTCGATCAACTCGAAGGACTGTCCGAAGAAGAGGCACAGTACCTGCGTCACCAACTGCTCGGTCTGTGGAAGATCGTCGACCCCAACGGGCATCCGGTGCCATCGCATCGATTCAGTTCGGCGCTGCCTGAAATTCGTAAAGCGACCCGGTACTTGGCCGCCGCCAGCGATTCGCTGGAAGTTCGAGCACTCGAATTCTGCACCGAGATCGAAGCTTATGGCCAGATCAAGCCCTTCCCCAATCGCCGCTTCGCTGCGGGGCAAGAAGTGATTTTGTACTGCGAAATTGATAATTTCGTCGCCAATTCAGTCGAAGGCGGCTTCGAGACGCGGTTGCGAGGCAGCTACGATCTGCTCGACGCAAACGGCCAGCGAATCGCCAGCCAAACGTTGCCCGAAGATCACCAAATTTCGAAAAATCATTTGCGTGACTACTTCATCGCCTACCAAATGTATCTCCCCGAAGCGATCGATCCAGGCCGCTATCAACTACGTCTGACGATGGAAGATATCCACGGCAAAAAATACGGCCAAGCCACCGTCGAGTTTGAGATCAAGCGATAGACGACCGTTAGTCCCCAGGCGTTTCCCTGTCAGTTTTACACAACTATCCCGAATGGGATTTCAGCAATTAGCCGTAGGTAAGCGCAGCGCCACCTGCGGTCAAGAGTGGGAGCCGGTTAGCACGACCCCGAAGGGACGTCGATTTTATTAGTGAAGGATTTGGAAATGTGGGCTGGTTCTGTTTTCGGCGTGCTTGAGCCCCAACGGGGTGGCGGTATGACAGCCCAGGGCATCGCCCTGTCAGTTACCCACAAGTTATTCTTCATCCCGAAGGGATTTCAAGCCATTAGCCGTAGGTCGCGTTAGCGCACCTACGGTTACTGGCCGAG
>JBDNIG010000599.1:0-2959 GCA_041688415.1 Rhodopirellula sp.
CTTTTAACACGGCAAATCACTGAGTTTTCGGTCGAAACATAAGCCTTCGAAAGTGGCATCGCGTTTTGAATGCTTGCTCTTGTATGGAGTGTGGTGGATTTTTGTAGGCATGAACTCCTTCGTCCAATGGGCAAAAAAGGAACCCTCGGCGAGTAAATTCCCGCTGCGGGTCAACCGCACCGTTGTCGCGATTTCGACCGAGATATCCCTCCCAGGCCAGCGTCCCCGCTAGAAGCCTGAGTCCGCTTTCCCGGTACTTTCAATGTTACCGTGCGGCAGAGTCCGATGCAAAAATCATTGGACGTAGGAGCCCATTCCTCAAAAAATCCACCACCCTGTGATCAGCATGAGCTACGCCGATAGTGTCGCGACCGTTTCTGGAATTCACGATAGCATCTCAGGCAAGTTACCCACAGATTCTGCGGTTGCACCCAATCGAAATTGTTTTTGGGATCTTTGGTCGTCTCGCAGTGTCGCTTCGCCGCAGGAACTGACGGGTCGTCACGTAAACTTTATCGACTACTTTAATCGCAGATTTGCCCGACCATTCCGCTGGACATACACAGGCCGACCCGTCAAGTCTCGGCAGCCAACTCGCCCCCGTACCTGGCGGGAAAGCTGGGTAAAAGAGAGGGGGATATTGGGCAAAAACTCGCTGTGGCGTCATAGCACTTTCAAGTTGCGGCACTAGATCAACGCATTTGGCCTGACGAGTTGAGCAGAAACGCTAAGACCACGCTGACCGCGCAGCAGGCATCCCGATTTCATACCGAAGGCGGCAACTTTGGTTTTCGGTCAGACTGATGAGAGGCCCAGCGGATTCTCGCGGACACAGAGCCAGCCCTGGCCGCGACGGCACGCTTCACCTGCGGGACTCTCGGGTGTGCCTGCCGCTCGCTTGAAGATGCGTCCGAATTTCCGCACCACGTCGCACCAACCGTGAGTGTCTAACCCAATCCGCTGCAGGATCGGGTTCACGTGCTCCGGAATGCTGCCGATCTTATCGCTTCGCAACTGACGCCCCGTCCAATTGAGCAGTTCCAAATACCTCGCCATCGAAACCGGCAGGAAACCGTTGCTGCTCGCCCGACGTCCAGAGGTATCGACAGCGGGACCGACCTCATCGGACTGTTCATCAATCTCGATGGGGCTCACCAGCCACTACTGCGTCGACGACGACTCCGCTCTCAATCGTGGGGACTGGACTCAGCCACCTCCTCAGCGAGTAGAATTACCAGAAACAGACCGTCAACAGGGAATTCACGAATGAAACCAATCGCCGCTCCCCAGACGCGTATCACGCTCACGGTGCTCTTGCTTCTGGTGGCCATCACCAACCCTATTGTTGCGGAAGATCACTTCCTCGTGATCGGGGGCGGGTACGCACCGTCAGGCAACCAAGCATCGCTCGAGCGCAATGTGTTGTTCTGGCAACGCGTGATGGCGGAGAAGAAGATCTCGCCCGAAAACCAGAGCGTGTTCTTTGCTGATGGCGATGATCCCGGCGAGGATCTCCAAGTGATGGATCGAAAATCGATTCCGAAAGCGAACCAGTGGATGGCGGAGTTCTTTGGCAGTCAAAGCGATCTCGGATTGTCGTATCGCAATCACCGAGTTCCAAACGTCGTCGGTAAAACGAGTCTCAAGAACATTCAGGAATGGTTTGCCGAAGTGGGGCCGTCCATGCACCCCAGTGATCGCTTGCTGATTTACGTCACATCGCATGGCAACGACAGCAAAACACGCAGCCAACCGCACAATACCTCCATCTCGTTATGGGATGGCGAACGGCTGGACGTAGTGGAACTCGTCAAGCTGCTCGACACGCTACCTGAGGGCGTGCGGGTGAGCGTGGTCATGGTGCAGTGCCACGCGGGTGGTTTTGCGCGGCTGATCTACAACGAGGGCAATCCCGATCGCGGGTTATCGAAACAGTCTCGCAGCGGGTTTTTCGCGACCGTGTACGATCGGCCCGCGGCGGGATGCACGCCTGAAATCGACGAGACGACCTATGTTGAATACAGCACCTATTTCTGGGAAGCGATCGCTGGACACAATCGCGTCAACCAGCCGATCGAGCCACCCGACTACAACAAGGACGGGAAGATCTCGTTTGAGGAGGCTCACGCCTATACCATTTTGCGCAGCGACACCATTGATTTACCCATTAATACGTCGGGCGAATTCCTCGGTATCGAAAGCATGTTCCAAGATGACAAGCATCCCGATTTATTACCGCGTGATTTGGCATACGACGAAGTTCTGAAGTTGGCCACGCCCTCGGAACGTGCCATTCTCGAAGGCCTGTCCGAACAACTCGAGCTATCCGGTCAGGATCGTCTCAGCGACGCCGAGCGGTTGAGCAATGAAAACCGTTCGCGTGGACGTTCGCGAGGTCGCTATCGAGGCCGCTCTGAAGATCCGGGCGACCGATTGCGGCGGAAGATCGCATCGCACCTACGACGGCGGTGGCCTGAACTCGCAAACCTCATGAACCCCGTTTCCATTGAATTGGTAACGACTCGCAGCGACGAGTTCATTCAGGCCGTCGAAGGGCATCCCGATTATTCGCGATATCGGGAGCTCACGCGGGCGGAGTCGCGGGACCTCGATGAGCGAGAAAAACGAGTCAAGTACGAACGGTTCGTGATGGCGTTTGAGAATGTGATTTTGCGAGAAAATTTGCTGCGACTGGGCGATGCCAATGCGATCGACCACTTTCAAAAGATCGTGGAAAATGAAAATGGCGTGATCCCGACGCATTGAATTAAGAACCTATCTACGAACCCTATGCCAACGGCGCCAGCCGCGGGTTTCTGCCAGGGCGATTGCACGGTAATTTACGTATTAAAAATGACTTTCTCCATGTAGTCGTCGTCCCATCCCGCCGTCAGGCGTTTGTTTTTGATCCCGCACTTGGCGGTATCCTCCTTCTTGAGAAGGCTAAGTGCTGTCCGCC
>JBDNIG010000600.1:0-4340 GCA_041688415.1 Rhodopirellula sp.
ATAAGGTGGTGGACATGTGCGTTCTTTCAAAGGATGACTTTAGAAATCTCCCTGACAGAATGGCATGTCCACGCTTTTTTTTCCATACACCGTACTTTCAGCATCCTTCAGTCCTGCGCACGCTTCAGTCGGATGAGCCTTTTTTAGCGGGCATCTCGCACCTCGGTTCGTAATTGCTAACGGTAAAATCATCCCGGAAGGTCCGTTTGGTCCTTTTCGTCTGATGAGATAAACAGTAGACTCCGGATCGTCATTGGTCAACGCCCGGCGGCGTTGATTTCACATTCCGAAAGGAAGGCTCAAGGAACGAGTTGATTCACCACTCGTTCCAGGTTTTCCAACGTGACCAAACCAGAAAATCAAACCCAAGCCGCTCGGCTCATGACGGTCGAAGCTGTGGCCGCCATGCTGGCAATTTCTACTCGCCACGTTTACCGACTCGCTGATTCCGGACGAATGCCGCGACCGTTGAAGCTCGGCGGATCCAATCGCTGGGATCGGGACGTCGTCGAAAACTGGATCAAAGAAGGCTGCCCGCCGGTCCGTCATGTGAGGCACGCTCGACGCTGAGGGGCGTGATCGCCTTACCAGACACGCGAGTGGAACCGGCAGCCGTGGAGCAATGGACGGTACTCCGGCCCGGTTCTTTTCTTTCCAATCCAAAACCTGTGCGTACGATAGCGGTGCTCTCAGGACTGCTGACCAACGCGGTCCGAGCTGCAGACGACGCACGTATTGCTCAATAACGAAGGGATCTACCCGATGGCATCCGTCAATCGAAAGACCGTTACGCGGACCATAAGGGGTTCTCCCTTTTGGTCCTACGGACAGGGAGAACCCAAAAAAGAAAGCAATCTGACAATGCCACCGACACCCACTATCGCCGAACTTCAATCGCTCTGGACGACCACCGAGCCGACGCGGCAATCGTGACTCCCATCGCCACCGAGGCCGACACCACCAACCGAGCAGAAGCGGTCGAGATCCCTGAACCGACACCGAGGCCGCGTTGCTGGCAGCGAGACCGCTCGGGGGTGGATCGACACGCCGGCAAGATCACGGCCGGGGTGGATACGGACGACGTGTTCGGATTGCGGCGGGTTCGTTGGCTACCGGCCGGAGTGATCCAAGCCGAACAAAAAATCGCGGCGGGTCGGGTGATTTGCTTTCCTGAGGATGCGACGGCTAGGACCGTACATCCAAAAACCGGCATCACCACCGGTCGCCGTCGCATTTTCAAATCTCATTGGTGAACGTGAAAAGGTGTAACACAATGGCAGTTTTCAAGAAAACCTACGTCCGCAAAATCCCGGACGGGGCCAAGATCGTCACCCGCAAGGGCAAAGAGGTTGCCCAGTGGGTCGACCGGAAAGGCAAAAAGCGGTCGGCAGAAGTGACGACCGGTAACGACGGCAACCCGCGAATCAAGACCGAAGCGACTACCTACACCGCGAAATATCGCGACGGCGAGGGCAAAGTTTGCGAGGTCGCGACCGGGTGCACCGACAAGGACGCGGCGAGATCCGTTCTGGCGGGCTTGCGAAAACGTGCCGAACTGGTCAAGGCCAAAGTAATTTCGCCAGATCAAGACCGGATCGCCGACCACCAGAAGACGCCGGTTGCCGACCACATCACGGCCTACATCGATTACCAACGTGATCGCGGGCGGAATGCCGACCACATCAAGAACTACCAGACGCGGCTAACTCGCTCTGCGGATGAATGCCGCTTTCGTTGGCTTTCCGAACTCAACGCTGACCGGCTCGAAAAGTGGCTGTCGACGCTGGCGGAGGCACCCAGGGCGGGCGATGGCGACACATCGCCGCAACTGGTCTCTGCATCGGTTTACAACGGCTACGTTGAAGCCTGGGTCGCGTTTGGTAACTGGATGATCGGGAAGCGAATCAACGGCCGGCGATCGAACATGCAGGGCGAGAAACGTTTGCTGGTCAATCCGTTCGGCGGAATAGGCAAGCGAGACAAAAGCCAAGATCGCCGCCGCGTTGCTCGGGCGATGACAGAGGCCGAACTGTCGCGGCTGCTCAAATCGGCTCGGGAACGTCCGGTCGTTGCCGCCGAAACGGTTCGACGCGGGCCAAACAAGGGCGAGCGTCTGATTGTGCTGTCGGATGATCGGCGGGCCAAACTCGAACGGCTGGGAGCCGAGCGGGCACTGATTTACAAAACCGCGATCCTGACCGGACTTAGAAAAGGGGAACTGCGGTCAATGAGCGTTTGCGATTTGTCGTTCGGCGATGTCCCGTTCGTGAAGCTGCAAGCCCGCAACGAGAAGAACCGGCAAGGATCAACGTTGCCGATCCGTTCTGACCTGGCCGCCGAACTGCGGACATGGATCGCGGGCAAGTCATCGACCGATCCCGTGTTCCGCGTTCCATCGGGACTTCTCGACATCCTGGACAAAGACATCGAGGCGGCCGGAATCCCCAAAATCGACGCAGAAGGCCGGGTCGTTCACTTCCATGCGTTACGGCATTCGTTCGGGACTCACCTATCGCGGTCCGGAGTGACACCCCGCGTTGCCCAGGCGGCAATGCGACACAGCAACATTAGCCTGACGATGACGACGTACACTGACCCGCGATTGCTCGACACCGCGGCTGCTGTCGAGTCACTACCAGACTTCGACGCTGTGAATCAAACCGAAATTGCCGCTCGTTGTTCGGATGCACCTACGGATGCACCAAAACCTGGCAAGAGCAGTGAATCGGGGTCAATTGCTGACAATCCTGGCGAGTTTGCCGACGACGGAGAATGCCGTCCGGGCACGAAAAAACCCCGTGATTCACGGGGTTTTACGGATGCGGTCGAGAGGACTCGAACCTCCACGGGATTAACTCCCACTAGGCCCTCAACCTAGCGCGTCTGCCAGTTCCGCCACGACCGCGTTGGTTTGTGTGGTGCTTTTTCATTGCAGCAGGCAGAGTCTGCGAAAGTTACGGCGATTCGTCAACGCCCCTTGCCCGGTACTGAGCGACGAATCTCTGGATCAATTCCGCCGATTTCTCGCCGCGACTCGATTCCACGCCACTGGCCACGTCGACGCGGCTGGCCGTGCTGATCCGGCGTGCCTGGGCCACGTTTTCACAATCCAGTCCGCCGGCCAAGACCCAGTCAGGCCAGTTGCCCGGCCGTGAGTACGCTTTGTTCCAGGCCGCAACCGAGGGCCAGTCGAGTTGCCGGCCGCCGCCGCCGTAGGCCGCGCCGGCATCGGCGTCGAGCAGCAACGTGACTGGCAGGTCCGCCCACGACCCGGTGGATTGTTGGATCTGTACGGGCGATATTGGCGTCGTTGGTAAGCGGATCGCACGGATCACGTGGACGTTGGACTGCAACAGCGACTCGGCGAGCGATGGCGTCTCGTCACCGTGGAGCTGGACGGCGTCGAGGTGCAACGAATCGGCGATATCGATGATGGAGTCGGCGGATTCGTTGACGAATAGACCGACGCGGACGAGCCCCTCGGCAGCGGCGCGGTCGTTGACGAGCCGCGCCTGCCCGCCGCGAGGATCGAGGTAACGCACGCTCGGGGGGTAAAAATTCAGTCCGATGCAGTCGGCCCCAGCGGCGGCACAGGCAGCGACGTCGTCGGTCGACCGGATGCCGCAAATCTTGATCTGAAAATCAATCATGTTTTCGGTAGCGTCGCCGCCAAATCATTTAATCGGACTAGGTTTGCTAATCAGCGAACTTGATGCACGCCGATACTATGGGGTAAGTAAGCGGCAGAGATCAAGATCCCCGTTGCGGAGTTCATCGATCGTTTCGTATCGGAGAGCGACCGATCGAAAGTCTTGGCGACTTCCGCTACGAGGTAAACGCTTGCGTCGTCGTTTCCATCGATGCTTGGTGGCTCTTCCGTGTTGTCGTGGTTTTCAGTTGAAGATGCTAACACGCTCCTACTTGATCGACATCACGCTGGTGGCTTTGGCTAGTTTCACGCTCGTTTGCGTGTTGGGCCGGACGCATTGGCAGCAGGCCGGCGTGTCGGTCGATCGGCATGCGTTCGCCGTTGAAATCGAACGGGCTGACGGGCGGAAGACGACGTACCGGGTGAACGAGACCCGCCAAACGGCGGACCAGCTTCGTGCTGACGTGGTTCAGCGGATGAGCGGACGCCGGACGCCGGATGTTGCCTGGATGCAGTGGTTTCAAGAAACCGCCGAGCGTTACGCGGCGACTTGCTCCGAGCCTGCGGCTGCGGCGGCAGCTCAGCAATCCGATGCCGAGTCGGTGTTTCACACGGTATCCACCGGGCCAAAACCCAGCGTCGTTGGGAGTGATGAAACCAAAGGTGATGACGACGTGAAGGGTCAGCTCTC
>JBDNIG010000601.1:0-8146 GCA_041688415.1 Rhodopirellula sp.
AGGAAAGCTAACAGTAACCAATGGGTGCGCCTGGGCCGGACCAATTTTGCCGGGCACTTCGAGTGAACGCCGCTTGCCACTCTTCAGGATCCTGCGAATCCGCCGAAATGCTCGTAAAACAGCGTAGACAATGCCATTCGTGTTTAGTACCGATTATCCAATCGTTACACCAGGGGCTGCCGTTGACGGACACGAAGTCCGCCATCTTTGCGGCACGAAGCCGCCCAGGCGTTGGTTCTCTTGGCGACGCACACGAATTGCGTCGCGGCTGCTACCGGCTGGAGGCCGCCTGCGGAGTAGGCAGAAGTGAAACCGACAGCCGCATGGACGCGCCTGTTTGAACTAAGCCCGGCGACACGATGTCGCCCAACGGGTGCGAACGCGGAAGTGAGTGACGATTTTTAGCGCAGCGGAATCGGAACGAACGACGTTCGCACACGTCGGGGCCCGCGCCGGCGGTCGGGAGCGGCAGGAGTGGAGTCGACCAACACGAGCGAAGGTAAGCTGGGGGCGGGAAGTGCCGATCACCTGGCAAGTCGGCGGCGGAACGGACGGCGGACCACTCGACTGGGTAGGGCCGGCAACATCCGGCGTGGGAGGTGTCGCCGCATCAGCGGGCGGCTGATGGGGATCTTGGGCGTCGGTGACTCACTCATCTCGGTGACTGGGTCTGCGGTAGAGGCTTCAGAATTCCCTTACCGTTGCAAGGATTGCCGGCGAATGAATCGACCGTGGGGACGGCCCCTAAGCGTGGGGACGTCCTCTAAGCAGGTTTGGGTAATTCATTCCGCATCACTGAGTGCCACGTTTTCATAACCCGACGCGTCAGCGAGGGATGGCGGCGTGAATCCCTCGCTGACGCGTCGGGTTATGATATCACCCACTTGGCGTAGCGCCGTACCACTTTGGGCCTAGAAATTCACTGCCGAATCGCTACCCTCATGCCTGTTCCGTTTTTTGGCTGCGATGGCTTACTATTGGGAGATCCGGGCGCGTGGGGATTTTTATTGGAGTGGACGTGGGCGGCACGACGTGCACCGTCTGTTTGGGTGATGCCGATGGGCGATTGATTGAAATCACGCCGCAGTTTGACACCCGGAGTGACGAGGGGCCGGCGGCGACCATTGCGGACATCGCTGTGGAGATCGTACGCGTTCTCGGTGCTCACGGGAAACAGCTTTCTGACGTCGCCATGGTCACGATTGCAACGCCGGGGCCAGCAACGCGCGAGGGCGTTCTGTTGTCCACGCCGAACCTCACGCATGCCGAGTGGAACAATTGCCCGGTGCGTGAATTGCTTGAGGCAAGACTGCGTGCCGAAGCTCGTAGTGACGATCGCGTTGACGCGGCGATCGATGAACTCGCGGTGCGGTATCTCGGCGATGGCCAAGCGGCGGCGTTGGGGGAATTTGCGGTCCGGCGCGGTGACATTCAGATTCCGTCAGACATGGCGTCGCAACGAAATATTCAAACCCAAAAGCCTGAGCCCGAACTGAACTCACTCTTCATGGTCGCCGTCGGCACGGGGCTGGGCGGTGGTGAAGTCCGTAATCGCGAAGTCGTCCGTGGCCGTGAGGGCCGAGCCGGACACGCCGGACACTTGATGCTGCCCGCCGACGCGTTCCGCTACCCGCACGACCAAGAACTGCGTGTCGGCAATGCGTTTTGCACGGTCGAATCGGCGGTGTCCCTGACCGCGTTGACTCATCAGCTCGGCTACCGTTTGCAACTCGACCAATGGAAAGATCACTCCTTGCACGCGGTTGCCGGAACGTCCAAGGACCGCGCCAAGAAATTGCGAGAATTGGCGGCAGAGGGCGATCCCTTGGCGACGGAACTGCTCGACGACCAGGCGAACGCGTTGGGTATCGCGTTGTTGATGATTCAGTACATCGGTGACTACGACGAACTCGTCATTGGCGGCGGTGTGTGCGATCTATCACCCCAGATTCGTGACCGTTACCTCGCGACCGTCAAGCTAGCATTTTACGAGCGCGGACTCGATGGTTTCCGTAGTTTCGATTCGATCACGTTCTCACATTGCGGCGACCAAGCCTCGGTGATTGGCGCATACGTCGATGCGTTGGTTCAGGATGGTATCGCCTGAATTTTAGGAACATCACCCGAATCTCAGCCCTTCGCGCCGAGCTGTGACGTGCCGAAGGCCCCTACAAATGCTGCTCAAAAAATGCGACCATTGCTGCGGTAGCCTGTTTCGCGTCGTCACCGCCGAATCCATGCCCCGCTTCGGGGAACTCGATGAGTTTACTTGTCACGCCCGCCTTCTCGAACGCGGCTTGAATATTCCGACTGTGGGAGATCGGTACCAGTTCGTCTTTCGCACCGGCGAGCAAGAGGGTGGGAGGATCGTCGGAGGTGACGTGCAGCAGCGGCGAGTTCTTTGCGGCAGCGTTCTTGTCAATTTCCAGTGCGGGAAAGCGGTCGTAGGCCGGTAGTCGATTGGGCGCGTCTTTCGCCATGCCCTGCAAATCGGTCGGAGCGACATACGCGACGACGGTTTGCACTCGGTCGCTGACTCGAGCAACCGGATCTTTCGCGCCGGCGTCACCTTCGTCCGAAGCAGTGCCCAGCATCAAGGAAAGGTGTCCACCGGCGCTCATCCCGAAGACACCAATGCGATTTGGATCAATTGAAAACCGTTCCGCATTCATGCGTATGAATCGCACACTCCGTCGAACATCGGCAACGGCTTCGGCTATCGAGAACTTCGGACTGCTGCCGTGACGTACCGCAAAAACAGTGAAACCTTTGTCGGTCAGCGGGCGAAACATGTGTTGCGTTTGCTCCGGCGGCGTCCAACTGGAGTACCAACCGCCACTGACCATGAACAACACCGCTGCGCCATTGGACTGGGCAGTCGGCGTGAACACGTCAAAAGTCGTGGCCAATCCGAATTTGTGGCCGTAGACGACATCGGGTGTGATCGCCACCTCCTCCGCACCGGCGAGTGTCGCCGAAAAGAGGACAACGAGGCAGAGCATTGCGTGAGTGGAGCGTAACATCGGAATTTCAATCTAAAATGTGGTTTCTAAAAGTGTTGCTAAAACTCTCGATGAGTTTCATCATGCTTACCGTTTCCGAAATGGCCGACTGTCCATCGTTTGTTTCAGGATGGTCTCAATGACTTTTTGATCGGCGAACACGCTCGGGAGTCTCGCTCTCGCCTCGCATGTGCTCGGGCAGTTGGAAGACATTTCCTTTGTCATCACAGAAATAGAATCGAGACGAAGATGGTTTTCGTCCGTGTCCGTCGGCCCAGAAACCGTAGAAGCCCGGAGCGGCGTCGACGGGTCGGCGCACGTAGGTGTGATTGTACGGGCTGCCGGCGGTCAACTGGGTTGATTGCCAAGATGCTCCGTCGTCGTCGCTTGTCCACATGGCGACTTCGCCACCGGGGTTGAATGGTTGCGGTCCCGTCTCGGTCGGCGCGATCACGGTTACGTGCTGGTCATCGTGCAAATACAGTGATCCCATATCGTAGTTGTTGTCAGACGTGGTGATATCATGAATCGACCATTTGCCATCGTTCCAACGTGCCAATCGCCATGTGCGAGGACCGTTTTGCGGCCCCGATTCAAATCCTCGCGACGTCACGTAAAGAATGCTCGGATTCCCCTCTCCGTCCAGGGCAATATCCTTCATGTAGACGAGCAGCCCCTCCCGCTCGTAGTCGTGTACCAACGCGGAGTTGTCGCGATCTGTCAATGGCATCCCCAGCGGCTCGCCGGCCGCACTCTGCCACGTCGCGCCCTGGTCAAGGGTTTCGACGTAGTACAGGTTTGTTCTCCAGTTCAACCCTTTGTGGCCCGCCTGGCCGGCGAATTCATTAGGATGATAATTGAACGCCGCGGCAGCCTTGGAATCATTGACGGCGCTGATCTGATAGTGCCCCGCTTCGATGTCAGCGACTTGGCGAATTGTCCACTTGATCCCATCGGCGCTGTGGGCGAAACAGGTTTTGCGCTTTGAAAACGCATCGTACTTGGTGAAGAAATAGCAAAAGCCTTGCGGACCACGATGCCATGCCTGCATGTACGAGAAATTGGTGATCGGTGTGCGCGTGCCATCAACGTTTTGGTAAGGAGTGACACGTTCAAAACTGCGGATGTCGTAGGGTTCTTTGCTCTTGTGAACAAAGGCGGGGCGCAGGTTGCCGTGTGCGGTTGAGAAGATCCACACATAACCATCGGTATCGATTGTCATGACGGGATTGTCATGCGCGTCCAGCGTGTGTTTGTCACAGAGAATCGTGGGTCGGACGACTTGACCGGTGGCGTGATCGAAATAGGAAACCATGTGGTAGATGGCCCCATCCGGCTTCTTTCTGTCCAAGCTTGCCTGGCTCAACTCGGGACCGAACTTCTCGATGTAGTCAGCATCGACGCCGCCATAGCAAAAGAACGTCTTGTTGACTTGCGGACGGTAGACCGCCATCGGTTTGTGCTTGGCACAGTACGTCCCCAGCCCACCGCTATATTTGTAGACGAACTCACCGCCAATGCGTTGGTTGAAATACCACAGGCCGCGAAACCCATCGGTCGTTGAACCGACAGTTGATGGGGTATCGGCGGATACGGACGAGGCCAGCAGGAGCAGGGCCAAATTCGCGAGGATGGTTACTTTAGCAATCAATTTTTTTTCCTTTCATAGCCGTCGATAGCGGGATGTCAGAATTCTCAGTCCGCTGGGTTGTAAAAGCGTTCGATGTTGTTCGAGAAGCCGCGTGTGGCTTGGTCGTGGGTTTCGTAGTGTTCGTCTTGAACCGCTTCGGTTTTGTCACTTTGGAAGAATCATTCCATGGCCATGTCAGCGAAGATCATCAAGTGATCGCTGGCTGCGCGTGAATCACCGAATTCTAACGGCTTTCCGTATTTCGGGAGTCCCGCCGCAGGGTCGTTGACTTCGGAATTGCAGATTTCGTGGCCCGCAACTGTGATGCCCTCACTGTGGGCCATGTAGTCGATTTTCACGGCGGTGTGAAACCCCGGATTCGGCTTGCCCGCCCAGATCGTGTCGCGGTTTCCATCGGTGTCGGTCGACTCCAGGAGCCGGAGACCGGCTTGCTCGCACTGGTAGTTGGGATAGGGCGCGTGCTGCACCGGAAAGGCAATGTCGGCCCCCAATGAAAACCCTTTGAAAATCCCGTCGGGCTGGGACGCGAACGCGTCGGTCTGTGGACTTTGGTTGTCGTCGTTGCAGTCCCCCATCACGATCACGTCGAGCTGGGGGTTTTCAGTTAACCTCGCTTGGATGTCTTGCTTGAGCCGGATCCACTCGATCGCTCGCGGGAACTCCAATGCTGGTCTTTCGACGTTTGCGCAGGGGCCCGCGTAACACCACGACTCCGTATGGATGACGTAGACCAAAAGACTCCGGGTCGCGTGCCCCACATCGAGCACCGCCCACAGGTGCTTGCGTTTGAATTCATTGGCCGGTGCCGTGGAGCCAAGCGATCCTGACGAGAGCACGGGAAAACGGGTAATCAGCGCCGGTTGCAAGCTACCGGGCTGAGTGACAACATTGGGCAGCTCCTCGACCAGAGTCGTCAGTCGCGAATGGTCCGCGTCGTTGATTTCGCTAAGCCCCATGATGTCCGGTTCGACGCGTTGGATTTGCCGCACCACCGCAGCACGATGAGACGAATCGGCCAGCCCAAGATAGATATTGAAGAATCCCACTCGGAACTCAACCGGCGATGACGATGGCGGATCTGGGGTCGCTGCGGAACACGCCGAGCCCACCAATACGTACACGGAAACGACGCAGCTGAGCACAAAAATCGCCCACAAACGCGCACCAACAACATGGCGGATCGTGGGCTTGGTTTGGTGCCATTGAAATTTCATCATGTTGTTTTCCGATGCGATGCAGTCCGACAGTAGGGAACGATATCATACCCTGCTCGATCACATCGCGTTCGAACTGCTGCAAGCGAGTTTCGATGCGCTGAAACGCACGGCGAGCCCTGGCATTGACGAGTTCACATGGAGGGAATATGAAACGGATCGAGGGATCCACATGGTGGACCTCCATGAACGGGTTCACCGCGAGTTCTGGGAGGACCGGCGGAACGGTGAGATCAAGAACGAAATGGGACTGGGCATGTCGAACGGCTTGAAGTTGGAACGTCTGGTGGCACGGCGAGTGCAGATTCCGTTGAAATCGCCGTTTCGGATCAGCGTCGGCGAAGTGACCATGAAGGATTTCGTGGTACTCGAAGCCCAGTGCGGCTCGTGGGTCGGGTGGGGGGAAGCGGCGGTCGACGGCCTGCCTTTTTACACAAGCGAGACTTCGGAGACGGTGCTTGCAATCGGTCGCACCGTGCTGGCCCCGCTGATGCGATCGCGAGAGTGGAGCGGTCCGCAGGAATGGGTTGATGCGTTGGACGGGATCCGCGGCCACTGTTTTGCCAAGGCGGCGTTCGAGTCGGTGCTGTGGGACGTTTGGGGACAGAGCCGGGGAAGCTCGGTGGCCCACCTGCTGGCCGATGACCCGAGCGAGTTGCAGCCTTGGGTCCAGGTGGGGCCGAGCATCGGGATCGCTGCCACGCCCCAGATCCTGGTCGATACGATCGCCCGGGAACTTGCCCAGGGATATCGCCGGATCAAGATCAAGGTCAGTCCGGGAAAGGACGTGCAGTACCTGGAGGCCGCCCGGACTGCCTATCCCGACGTGGAGCTGATGGTCGATGCCAACGCCGCCTACCAGCCGCACGACATCGAACTCCTGGCGAGCTGGGATCGTTACGGCCTGAGCATGATCGAGCAGCCGTTGGATCACGACGATCTGTGGTTCCACCGCGAACTGTGCCGCCGGATGCAAACGCCGATTTGCCTCGATGAGAGCATTCAGACCCCGCACCTGACCCGCTGCGCGCTGGAGATGAAAGCGGCCGATATCGTCAATATCAAGGTCGGGAGGGTGGGAGGATTGGTCAACGCCAAGCGGGTTCACGATCTCTGCCGCGAGGCCGAGACGCCGGTTTGGATCGGGTCGCGGTTGGGCAGTGGGATTGCCGAAGCGGGACGGCTTGCCGCGGCGTCGCTGCCCGGTGCCACCTATCCCTCAGATGTCGGCGCGGGACTGGCCTACCTGACCGATGACCTCGTCGACGACTGGTTCGAAGTCCGCCACGGCTGCGAGGCCAAGGTGCCGGACGGACCGGGGTTGGGAATCCGGGTGAACCGAGACAAGCTCGAAAAGTACAGCGTGGAAACGCACGCGTGGTAAACGCTGGGGAGCGATCCTAAGGGACTGTTGATTTGGCAACCCGACTGATTTGGTAACCCGACGCGTGAGCGAGGAATCCGTTCACATCCCTCGCTTACGCGGCGGGTTATCATTTACCCGCGAATTTCGTAAAAACGATTAAATCAACAGCCATCAACGGAGCAAGAACAGGCCGAGGTAAACGCCGAGGTAGGTTCCCAGGGCATAGCCCAGCGAGCCCAGGAGCACGCCCAGCGGGATCAATTCCGGGGCGCGGAGCGCGCCGGCGGCGGCCGGCGCGCTGGCCGCTCCGCCGATTGCCGCAATCGACACGATGGTGCTCGTTGCCAGGTCGACCTTCAAGAGCCGGGCGGCCAACAACATCACCGACGCGTGCGCGGCAATGACCACGGTGGGAATCAGCAACAGAGCCGGCGCGTGCAGCAGGCTGCCGGTCAGCGATGCCTGGGCACCGATGATCCCCAGCAGGAAATAAAGCGACGCTTCGCCGAACGTGGACAACTTGCCAAGCCGTCTCACGGCGGCAAATCGTACCCTCGGTGCCGCCGCTCCCAGCAGGATGGCGAACGTCGTCAAGAAGATCACCGAGGGAATGAAGACCAACCCGCGAACCCATTGCTCCAGCACGATTGAGGCCAGGTAGACGATCGTAAAGGCAAGGAAACCGTTGATATAGTCTTCCAGCTTCGGGGCCGCGGACGATTCGTCTTCGCCAGCGACGGCCATCGCCGGCACCTCGTCGCGGCTCGCAGCACCGAGCCACCGTTCCAGGAGCGGGCGCAGGGGCGAGTTGTCCAGGGCAAGCAGTGCGCCCAAGTACAGCGTGTACATGATCACCATGGCGGGAAACGCGGTGGCGCTGAGCGAGCCGGGAACGTCGATCGCCTCACTCACG
>JBDNIG010000602.1:0-40688 GCA_041688415.1 Rhodopirellula sp.
AAATCCATATCACCGGCGATATTGACGTAGTAGGTATTGGTCTCTGCGGTGATCTCGAACGTATTGTTGCTGGTGTCGGTGATCGCCGGAAACTCGATTCGCGTGACTTGCAATCGGTAGTCGTCCGCAGCAGGGACACTGGCGTCGACGGGCCAATCAAAGGTGCCGTCGTTGGGAGTGGAAGTGGTGATCGTCTGGCTAAAGCCGGGGTCGCCGTCGCGAATCAATTCCAAAGAAACCGTCCCTGTCCCAACCGACTCGGTTCGCCAATTGAGTTGAAAGGTTTGCCCCACGGGCCATGCTTGGCCGCCATCAGGCTGAGTTACCAAAACGTATTGCAACGGGCTCTTAGAAGCATGTGACGTGTTTCCGTAGGCGCCCAAGTTGATGAATCCACCACTGGGTGTCGGTTCATTGGTGAAGGAAGAACTCGTTTGTCCGCGATCAATGGCCGGTGACTGAACCAAGTCGACGACTTCGCTGGACGGCAGAAAGACCACTTGAGCCGTCGCCACATCGAAAACCGGAGCGAGCGAACCGGTGAAACGGCCTTCGGTACTCTGCAAATGGAAGTCGTCATCACGTCCATCATTGATCACGTCGACATAACCCAGGATTCCGTCCACTCCGATTGGATCCACAAAGAGTGGGTCTTGGGCCGTGCTGTTCTGGTCGAAGAACGTAGCGCTTTGCCAGTTCAGCAAACTGGACCGGTCGATACTCTGCCACTTGCCAACCACGCTGGCACCCGTCAGATGGAAGAGATTGAAATCGGATTGCAAACCAGACTGGCTGTTGTTCGTGACTGAGAGGCCGATCGCATCCTGCAGCCACAGAGTGTTGTTAGCTACTTCTGCTCCTGTGGTCGACGAATCGACGCTTATGGCGACGCCTGCATTCTGATGGATGGTGTTGTTGAATATGTCGGGACTCGTGGCATTACTCAGCCGAATAGCATACGCAGTGCTGCCGTAGACAACATTGCCCGCGATCTGCCCCGAAAAATGACTGGAAGAGTGAGTTGACGCACCATAGATGCCGGTGGGATTATTGTAGACCACATTGCCAATGACGTTGTTTACTTCGTACGCCAGGATGCCCACAGTCGCGTTGTCGTAGACTCGATTGTTTAGCGCGGCGGACAGGTTGCCGGCGAATTGATTGCGGTCCAATTCGATGCCGACGGAGTTGCCAAAGACGACGTTCTCGGTGACATCGGTACCACGACGGGCAATGATGCCGCGGCCGATGTTATCGTGAACCGCATTGTTGACGATCAAGATATCGCCAAGACTGTCGATGCCATTCACTCGGTTGTCGAAGACATGGTTGTCGCGTAGTTCCGCCGTGCCAGCGAGCGCCCTGGCGTTGATGCCAGTGTCCGTTCCGCTGACGGTGTTGCCGGAAATGATCGACGGATCACCCGCAATGGCCTCGAAGTAAATTCCGTAGTCCAAGTGATCATCGACCACGTTGTCAGCCAACAATAGGCCCTCCTGGTTCGTCACGTAGATGCCACGTTGCACGTTGCTGGTGACGACGCTGCCGGAAATCTCAGCGATCGCCGAATTCACATAAATGCCGTGACGTCCGTTATTGGTGACGGAGAGATTCCGCAACACGGAAGCTTCCGAATTGTCGACAATCGTGATGCCGTCCAAGTCATGGCCCGAGAGGCTCAAGTCTTCGCCGGTGAAGCGTGTGCTTCCACTGTGGACATAGATGCCTCGCTGCGCATTGTCCAGTGTCAAGTTTCGGATCGTGACCAAGTCCGCGTCGTCCAGTTCCACAAGCGGAGCGATCGTACTTGGATGAACATGGAAAAGGCTGGCCGTCGCATCGTTACCCACCGGGCCAGTCCAAGCAAAACCTTCGTCATCACCGTCGACTGAGTTGTTCGATATCAGTGTCGGGTCGAACAATGCGTACGCTCCGGTGTCGGTATACAGCGTTTCGTCCGCACCGAGAGAATAGATTCTCAGTACGTTGTTGGGATTGGCTTTGGATCGCTGGGGGTCTTGCCGGTGTTTCGATTGTCGCCGATGGCAATGGTGTACTGGTCGTCGCCTGTAAAACCATCGTTGACGTAGTAGGTGTTGGTGTCGAGCGGAACCGAGAACGCTTCGACGGATCGATCCAGTACTTGCAGTTGATTGGGAAAGCGAACTTCGATTCGTAGACCATCTGTTCCGAAATCCACATCGGATGCTTCGGGGAACCAGGTAAAGCTACCATCGTCCGCCGTCGTTGCCGCGATCGTCCGAATGACTTCGGGTCCAGTGGCGGTGTCTTGCAGCAACACGATTTCAACTGGCTCGTCGGCCATGTTTCCGTACGAGTCCCACAAGATGTCGCGAGGTTGTCCGCGCTGCCAATCGGTGTAAAGGTCGGGATAGCGTAAGTGCAGGGTTGGTCGAACTCCGCTCGTATCCAAGTCGTGCTCGGTCAGCCCATAGGCACCGACGTCGGCCGCACGGGTATCCGAAACCATCCGCAAGAAAGCATTGTCAAATTGTGCCGAATTCGATCCACTGCCTGCCAATCGCGATCCTTCGTAGCGGTACCGCAATGATCGGGTACCGATCGGCAAATCGATTTCGCCACCGACCAATTCCCAGCGCCCATCAGCCGAATGGGTCGCTTCGGCAATCACGACATCGCCGATCGGTTGGCTACCTGAATCGAGCGGCGTCAACGTAATACGACTGAACCCTAGCGATTCAGCTTGGGCGTGTCGAACGCGGCCACCAAACACAACTCGCAAATCAAGCGAATCGAGTTCGCTGGCGGCGTATCCGGACCCGATTAGATCGATCTCTTGCTCAAGGAATGCCAGCGGCGTAGCGCCCGCCAGGAAGTGATTGTCACCGACGAATGATGACGCAGCAGTGCCGCCCGTGGTGGCTTCCACGTTGGTCGTCCAGACCGTCAGCGAATCCGCAAAGTCGACATTGGCCAACAAGTTCTGTGCAGCGTTCTCGGGCAGTGCGATGTCAGTTCGCGAATCGCCAGCATCGACCGCTGGTGACGATTTTGATAGTCGGGCCAGCAGCGGAGCAAGCGTGAAGTTGCCTTGCGCGATGCTAGTGAACCGCGGACGTGCGCCGTCGGCAGCCAAGCGAGTCGTTCCGCGCGAATGCAAATCGAATCTCGCGACGTCTTCCTGCCAATCCAGGATGTCATGGAAGTCCAAGCTGTAGTGAACCAGCGTGCCATCGGGTCCGCTGTGCAGCACGTTATAGTCGCTGGCAAATCCTGATTGGCTGTCGTCATCGACGTGGATCACCGTGGATGATTCCGACCACAGTACATTGCTGCGAAGTTCAATTTCACTGGACGCGTCTTCAATTTTAACCGCGATGCCCGAATCCATCACGATCGTGTTGTGGACGATGCGACTATCGATCGCTTCAGAAACGCGAATTCCAATCGAACTATCGTTTTCACGAAGACTTGAAACCGTGTTATGCGAGATCAATTGCTTGTCGAAGGATTCAATCCCGATCACGTTGTCGATGAATTGGTTGTACTGCACGGTTCCCGTCACCAGCGAACCGACTTCGCTGAGTTCGATTAAGTTGGGTTGTTGTGAGTTAACATTTCCCAATTGCCCATTGCCGATGGCTCCCGTTTGATTGGCGATCAAGTGCTGGCCTACGACTTGATCGCGAACATCGACACCAACCACGTTGTCGCGGATCGTATTGGGCGTGGACCCGATGGCGCCGCCGAAGGTGACGGTTTCGCCAGCGGCGAGTGCCGGCCCGACTTGCACGCCGACCGGTGATTGGTGAATCGTGTTGACAGAGAAATCTGCGTCGGCTTGGTAGAGAATTCCAATTACAACGCTTTGAACATCGTTACCCACGATGGTACCAGCGTTGTCCGCTGCGAGATGGATGCCGATCGAAGTTCCGGCGATTTGGTTTTCACGCAGGTCGATCGATGCTGCCGCAGCGAAATGGACACCGATTTTACCGCTAATTTTGTTGAACTGGATCGCTGCTTGAGCGTTTCCAGCGACATTGATCGCTGTACCGGTTGATTCGATGCGATTGCCAGTGATGCTATGGCTGGTGCCGCCGGAAATCGCAAGTTGCTGGACCACAGAATCACGCAATGTGATGTTGGTGCCGCTGAGAATGCTTATCACATTCACATTCAGATCTTGCAGCGAAACGTTCGATGCCCCTGCGATCGTGATCGTGCCATGGATGATGGTTTTCGGTTCCGACTCGATCGTCAAATCGGAAACGGACGCCCCGATGTTAATTTCTCCGGAGTAGTTTCCTGCGGCCAGGGAAATTGAATCGCCAGCGACAAGGTCTCCGCCATCAAGCAGCGATTGCAACTGGGCAGCGCCCGCAACTCGATATCGATTAACTGCCGCCGGCCCTTCGCTGCGAACATAAATGGCTGGCAACTCGTTGGACGCAGCCGATTGTGCTGTCCAAACGATCGCCGGATTTCCTGACGCATCGCTGGCAACGGCCAAACTGGAAATAAACGTGCCGGGACTCTGTGTTTGAGAAAGAACGCCCGTTTGCACCGCGTCACTTGAACCAACAAACGGTTCGTCAAATTGCCCGCCCGCGTATCGCATGCGATAGACGGTGTCCGACTTGGCTTGGTCGGGTTCGTCTAGCGTTTCCACCCAGATCAAATCCAGTTCGCCGCCGCTGGTGAATTGCGGTTTGCTGGCCGAAGCAAAACGGTTCGTAACGTCTTGTTCGACCGTGTTGACGCTGACAGCAGCCCATGCCGATCCTTCAAGTTGTTTTACCACGATCGAAGATCGCGATCCGATCTCCGACTGGTCAACCTGTTGCCACGCAACGATCGGATTTCCGTCGTGCCAAGCCACTGTCGGTGAGGCGACCTCGGCATCGGTATTGCTGATGCCGCCGCCGGAATCGGAACCGGCGATCGCTTGCCAGTTTGTACCGACCAATTGCAAGCCAAAGACGTCGCGTGAACTTCCTGAGTCGTCGGTCCAAACGATCGCAGTTTCTCCGCCCGTCGCCAGTACCAGCTCTGCGACACCGTCGCCGGTTGCTGCCACAGCGGCCCCCAATGCTTGCCAGTTCGTTCCGTCAAACACCTGCACGTGAATTTCTCGCGTGGTGGCTGTTTGCGAGACCCAGGCAACCACTGGTCCGGCAGTCGATTCGCTCGCGACCACCTCGATCACATTGGCCGTGTTGCTGATGCCACCCGGCGTCAACGAATCGTCTAACGACAACCAAGTTTCGCTGATTGAGTCATAGGCAGCCAGCTTCACGTCGGCGTTTCCGACTTCACCTTCCAGCCACGCGACAATCGGTTGGCCGGATGCGGAATGGATAATCTGCGGATGCGAAGAAGGCGTTAGAGATTGGCTAACCCCGCCCGCCGAAGCACTTTTGCCAAGTTCGTTCCAGCCGCCGCCCGCGTATCGGCTTACAAAAATTTCCGAATTACCGTTTCGGTTGTCTGACCAGGCGACGACATGGTTTCCCGACGCATCGATGGTCAAAGAGGGGGAGGCATCCTGGGCACTGCGGCCGCTGATCCCAGCACCGACTGCCGAGTCACCGAGCCCGTGCCAACGTCCCGCTTGGACTGGGCCGGTCGGTAGTGTGGCAGCCGTTCGTGCCGCTGGTAGCACCGGATCAAGCGTCGGCGGCGGAGTGGGTGTTGGTGGAACAAACCCCGCCGGATCGCCTGACTCACCTGTTCCGTAATCGATACGATCTTCGGCCCCGGTGCCGGGATCAATGAAGTCATCGTGAGCTTCACCGAATAGCAGGTCACTGCCACCGCCACCGAACAATTGGTCCTTACCGAGTGCTGCGGTAATTGCCGTGTCGCCCAAGTCGCCATAAAGAAAGTCGACCGCTGCGTCATCGCCGATGCCGTCCGCGGAATGACCGTACAGCACATCATGGTGCGTCCCGCCGACCAGAATATCGCTACCAGCGCCACCTTCGATCAGGTCATCGCCTGTGCCGCCTTCGACACGATCGTCTCCCCCACCGGCAATCAGCGTGTCGTTGCCGCCATGGCCTTGCAGCCAATCGTCGCCGGGGCCAGCGTCGATAATGTCGGCTCCGTCGTTGCTACCTTCGAGTCGATCCGCACCAAAACCGCCAACAATCACATCGCCGACGCCACCGCCACCGCGGATGTGGTCGTCGCCCAGACCACCGTCCAACTGATCCGTATCGTAGCCTCCGTCGATGAAGTCGGCTCCGTCGCCACCAGCAATCACGTCGGCTCCGACTTCGCCGTACAAGTTATCGTTGCCAACGTTACCTTCGATCAGATCGTCACCGACACCACCGTAAAGCGTATCGTTGCCATCTCCACCAAGAACTTGATCGCCGGCTGCTCCACCGTCAGCGAAGTCATCGCCCACGCCGCCGTCGATGACATCGGCACCGCCACGGCCTTCGATTCGGTCGTTGCCAGAGTCGCCGAACAGACGGTCACCGAACCAAACGCTGTCTGCAAAATCAGGATCGTCAGCGCCCCAATCGCTGCCAATCAAATGATCGTCGCCTGCGCCGCCGCGTAACACATTGACCACACCAGTTCCAGCAAACAACCAGTCGTCGCCATCGTCGCCCATCAAGTCATCTTCGCCAGCACCGCCATCGATTTGATCGTTGCCGTCACCACCGCGAATCGTGTCGGTACCTGCTTGGCCAAGCAACACGTCTTGGCCGGCTTGGCCATCAATCACGTCATTGCCGAATCCGCCTCGAATACGATCGTTCCCGGCTCCACCACTGAGGTTATCATCGCCGATTTGTCCATAGATTTCGTCGTCGCCGTCGCCTCCGGTTGCGGTGTCGTCGCCCTCGCCGCCTTCGATCAAATCAGCGCCCGCGCCACCATCGATGGTGTCGTTGCCAGCGTTTCCAAACAGGTCATCGCGACCCTGTTCGCCAAACAACTGGTCGTCACCACCTTGTCCAAGAATGACATCGCGACCGCCAAACAGAAACGTGGTGATATCAGCAAACATATGACCGATTCCCTGGTCCCCGTAGATCACATCCGATGCGTTGTCATCATCCGCATCATCCACGGCATGTCCGTACAAAAAGTCAACGCCCGCTCCGCCGAAGATCAAGTCACTGCCGAGCCCACCTTCGATGAAGTCACTATCTGCGTTGCCATAGAGCACATCGTTACCGCCGTGGCCGAAGACAGTGTCGTCACCTGTGCCAGCCCAAACGGTATCGTCGCCGTCACGACCGAGCAGTTCGTCGTCTCCAGCGTCTCCGTATAGATCATCGTCGCCGGTTCCTCCATCGACCGAGTCATCGCCGCGCCCGCCGTGCAACTCGTCATCGCCGGCTTGGCCAGCGATAAAGTCGTTACCGCTACCGCCGCGAATAATATCTGCGGCTGCGTCATCTCCGCTGCCAGTGAGGTTGTGGCCATAAATCGTGTCTTGACCCGAGCCACCATGCAAATAGTCATTGCCGTCGTTGCCCTGGATGGCATCGTCGCCCGACTCGCCGTAAACCTGATCGTTGCCCGCAGCGGCGAGGATTGTGTCGTTTCCTTTGCCGCCTCGGATAACATCGTCTCCAGCCTCTCCAAACAGTTGATCGTCGCCGTCGTCACCGAAGATGCTATCTCCACCCCCGCCACCGTAGATCGTGTCGTCGCCCGGTAACGAGTCGCGTGCGTCTTCGGGCAACTCACTGCCTTGTGCGATCGGGTCCGAGTCACCTCGAAGGCGATCAAAGACGTTGTCATCGGCCACGCTGTCATGGCCATGTCCGTACAGCGTATCGTCACCACCTCCACCGACGATGTCGTCCGACCCCAATCCACCGCGAAGTTCATCATTGCCGGCGCCTCCGGCAATACTGTCATTGCCAATGAATCCTTGGATCAAGTCGTTTCCACTGCCGCCATCGAGTTCGTCGTTGCCACCGCCTCCGGAGATGGAATCGTTGCCCCCTCCGCCAGTGATTTTGTCATCGCCATCACCGCCCGTCACTAGGTCGTCACCATCGCCTGCATTAATGTCATCATTGCCAACTCCGCCATCAATTGTGTCTGCTCCGCCACGGCCGGAAATGAGATCGTTCCCGTCGCCTCCAGTGATGATGTCGATTTCCGGGCCACCGTAGATCTCGTCGTCTCCATCTCCGCCGATCAATTCGTTCGGGCCATTGCCACCGGAAAGAACATCATCTCCGTCACCACCATCGAGTAACGCTGGGACGACAATATCTGCGTCGATCGTGATTCGATCTTCGCCGCCTTCCGCAATCCCTTCAATTCGTTGCACGCTGTCAAAATCGAAGTCTTGGAATCGCTTGCCTGACCAGACTCGGTAGACCGTTTCGCCAGCGTCGTCTTCTTCGAGCGACACTCGCATGGTTTCATCGAGATGAGTCGTGTTAGATCCGAAGCCAGAAACATTGCCCACGTTTAGTTCCAGAGTTCCACCGGAAAGACTGGCGAGATTATCGGTTTCGTTGGGACCGCATGACCCGTCAAATTCGAGCAACGTGACTTCTGCCAACGTGTACCGCTTGGTTACGGAGAACCACTTGTAACCGAATTTGATTTTGGCGAAGAGACCGGCGTTCAATTCACCGTGCGCGTCAAACGGACAGTCGAGGAGTTCTGAGGGTCTTGCTCGGCCATCACCATCCGCGTCGTTGAGATTGAGCCCCAACACGCCCTCGATGAACCCACCGCCATCACCAGAGATAATGCCAACGTCGACCGAACCGGATGCGAATATCGTTCCCGTGATTTGGATCTCGTCAACATCCTCGCCGGTGAAGCTTGGATTGCCATCTTTGTCCACGCGGTCATAGGCATAAAATCCTTCGAGAAGGACAGCAACGGAGCCGGGGCTGAAATTAGCATTGGCAAATTGACGGATGCCATAGGTGTCGAATCCAAAAGCCAGATCTGCCTCAGCTTCGATGCGTCCTTCTATCCTTAGGCCTAGTGGCCCCAGAATTGGAAAGAACTGCTCGACGCCAAAGCCAACTTTTAGCGGGGCGAGATCGAGCGCGAGCAGTGGCACGTCGCGGCCGAGGAACAAACTGAACACGCTTGCGGGGTCGTCCAGAATCGGAATCGAAAATTGCGTTTTGGCCGGGGCACCGGCCGATGCGGTTTGGAACTGCTGCACGGCGTCTTTGACGGCCGAATTATTCAGCGCATCCAGGGCTGAATTCAAATCGAAAATCTGGGCAGGAATCACGAAGTCGTCCAAGCCATTCGCGCTCACGAGATCTTCGCCGGCAAGTACAAAATCGGGGAGCGGAATGAACAGTGCTCCGCCAGCGGCGCTGGCTGCGTCCGTGACCGTGTTCAATTTGTCAACGATGTTCACGACAAATTCCAACGAGTCGATGAAACCTGCGTCTACAGAACCGACTGCCTTCGCAGCGTCCAGAATCGTCACGCGACCGTCCCTGTCATCGTCCAGCAGATTCCGCAGCAAACTCACGTCCGAAAGGATCGGCAGTCGCGTATTGAGTACCTTCAACAGAGGCTCAAGTGGCTCAAGCACATCACCAATGGTTTCGAATACCTTGCCACCAAAGCGGGAAAACACTTCTCCGACATCCACGCGAATATTCGTGAACCCGGCCGATGAAGGTATCGCGTTGCCCAGACTCCATGAAGCGTCGAAATCAGCCAGGATCGAAGGAATAACACCGCCACCAAAAGCCGCACTCAGTTCCGCTTCAAAACCGGCCGTTGCATCAAACGACAGACTGGCGTCGATCATTTCGCCGATTCCACCGTCACGCGAAACCAGATCCAGAATCTTGATGCGGGTGCCCGCACCCACGGGGACCAGATTGACGCCCAAGTCACCGCTGAGTTGCGTCTCGCCGTTGGTGTCGGTCAGGTCGACTTGGAGAAACCCCAGAGTACCCTTGACTGACGAGCCACTCGCGAATCCAACATCGAGATCAACGTGCAGTTCATCCCCCGCCGCGACCTCGACAAAGAAACCGTCTGATGTCGAGACACCGATTCCCAAATCAATGGACCAACCGAACGATACATCCACATCCGCGTCGATCTCAAATCCGAGAGCCGGCACGCCCAGGTCGATCGGTAACGTGGAATCCACTTGTTTGCCGAGGTGCAGGTCGAATACCACCTCGTCACTCGTGTTGACCGAAATCGTGACCGGCGAAGTGAGATACCCGGCCAGCGCATCATTCATCACCGTTTCAATCGCCGTCGCGGTTGGCGCCAGGTTACTAGCGAATTCTGCTTCCAGACCGCTCTGAAGCGCCGGTAAGAATGATCCAACGATATCGAAATTAGACAGATTTGCGAGAGATTTGCCGACCAAAGGGATCGGCGTGTCAAATACCGACTGGACCTTGTTCGCAATGCCGGGGAACAATCGCTGAATTCCCGCCAGGATGACTCGCAGCCCATCGCCAATGCCCAGGTTGCTTGCCGCGGCGGCAAAGTCAGGCACGTTCACTTCAACAACGCCACTGAAGTCGCCACCAAGTAACGGCTCCAGGTCAGGCACCGAGACGTGAAGAGCATGAGTCGTATTCGGGTCACCGTCATCCAGCGGCGAGGTTTCGGTGGGGAAGAAGAGCGGCAGCTCGACGTTCACGCCCGCATCGAGATCGACCGTAAACTGCGGGATTCGCGGCGCGCCCGCGAGGGTCAAAAGGTACTCTTTGTCGGCAGCCTCGCCGTTGACATCAACGGTAAACTGAGCCGGCGAATTGTCGGGCATCCCGTCGGCGCCACCGTCGACTCCATCCGAGTCGAGGATGATCTTTCCGTCGCGTATAAAGAGAGGCAGCACCTTCAACGCGGTAATGTCCACATCAATATCGTCGCCGAAGACTTCTGCGGTCAACGTGAGCCCACTGTCACCGCGAAGGTAGGGGCGCGGTAGGGTCCCCACACCCGTTTCGATTCCCACGACAAGATTGAACGTCGCCCCCGCCGCGACGTCGATCGTATCGTCACTGTCAACACTCAGCAGCGAGCCGACGACTGGCAACCCAAGCGACTCCAGATCGAGATTCAAATCGAAGGCGGTGGTAACCGATGTCTGCCAGTCGAGATCGAGAATCAAATCGCTTCCCGAAACGAGGAGCTGCAGTTGATCAACTGGAATACCGAACGCATTGACCAATCTTTGCTCCAGGTTTTCGAGCAAAAATTGCTGCGTGCCTTGCGCGCGAAGTTCCGCGACCAAGTCCCGAACCTCGGTGGCTAAATCGAGGATATCCCCGGCCGAGACGCCCAAGACGGGGATCTTTAGCGCCAGCAAATCGTTTTTGCCGATACCAATCAGCGACTCAGCCAACGTGTCCAAGACCGAGAGGAAGTCGTCCAAAGTAAAGTCTTCGAACGACAGGAGGTCGCCGATCAAGGCGTTGTCATAGGTGACTTGGACTTGAGGATTCGACAAGTCCGGAAGGATGACTTGAATCTGCGAGGCGCCCGTAGGGCTTGGAATATTGAGTTCGAAACCACCGCGGACTTGCAGATCGGCCACGTCGACTTGCAAGTCTCCCGAGATTTGCGGTGTGACGATTCCCGCCGGATTCTCGAAGACATCCGACACGAGCTCGGAAATCTGGACGCGTTGACCGTTCGCGATGTTCAGGCCGACACTCATGCTCCCGCTGCCTGCCAATGTTCCATCGAGACCCACGGGGCCAACCGTCGCGTTTCCCGAAATCTGGCCGCTCAGTGCGAAGTTGGCTTCGAGCTGTACGTTTTCTACATACGAGTGCGCGGCCACCGAGTCGATCGCCAAAGAGCTGTCGGGCAGCCCCAAGTCCGTCACCGCTGGATCGGTTACGACGGCGCTGAGAAACAGAGAACTGGCGGCTGCATCGCCACTGGTCAACGTGAGCTTTCCGTTGCGCTCGCCCGCGATCACCAAATCGGCAAGTCCGGCTGCATCCAATGCCGCTTGCAACTCGACCACCAAGTCAGCCAGCGTCAACGTGCCGCTCGGAGAAAATTGAACGGTCGTCCCTTCGGTTGCTCCTGCCGAAATCTCGAATGTCGCAGTACCTGTGAAATTCAGATTGGGGGCTGACGTTGCCTCGATGACGGCCGCGACTGGATCCACCAACACGACCAGATCGAAAGTCGTGTCGAGGTCCGCGTCGACGGAGAGGTTTCCGTTGGATGAGAGGGTCACCGGACCAAGGTCGAACGAAGGATTGAAACTAATCAAATCCGTGGCAAAGGTCTCGTTGACATCGACGTGCAAGGAAAGCTCTTTACTTGCCGGGTCAAAGTCGAGCCCGATGGCCGTCGCGTCGACTCCCAAAAGCGACGCTAATTCAATCGTAAGCTCTTGAATCGTCCTGACGGTCGGTTGGCCTTCCGCGTCGCGGAGACGATCGGCCAGACTGAGCGTCGAGTCGAGAAGATCCCCAGCGTTTGCGTTCACGAAGGGGATGTCGATGTCCAGGAGTGACGAGTCTGCCAGTCGCGCGATGGCTTCGTCAAACGTGCCGAGCGCATTGATGATTGAGCCGATGTCAAAACTGTCGAACGCCAACAGATCATCAAAGCCCTGTAGCGTCACGTCAGGCGCCGCCGAGTCGAATAGGTCACTATCACTAAAGTGAGCCGTCGCAGTCATGTCGGAACTGCCAATCGACGCCACAATCGGCAGATCGGCAGTGAATGACCCAGCCAACGAAACGTTCGTCAGATCCGACAGCGACGTTTCGGCAAGATCACCCAGGGTGATCCGTCCGTCGCTACCACTTGGGTCAATCAGCAAGACCTCAATGTCGGCTTCGATATCGACGCTGCCATCCTCCACGCCGATCGCCAGGAATCCGATTTCGCCACCCATGTCGAGGTTCGCGGCACTTGCCTCGGCATGAATCAGCAATGTCTCGGCTCGAAGGTAGAAACGGTCAGTCGCGTCCTGCGCACTGGACAAATCGATCCCGAAGCTAAATAGCGGCAGTGCATGAGTCGCCGAATCGACGAAGCTCACTGAACTGCCAACGTCCACCGTGCTGTCAAGTTTCAGTCCAGACGCATCATCCCCCAGGCTGAAGGGGACGTCGCTGGCCGCAAAGACTTGGCGGAGATCGACGTCGAACTCAAACGTGGAACCGTCCGCTGCACCCCATGTCCCTAGCGAGGCGGGCAGGACCGCGAATAGTTCCTTGAACGTGGGTGTCGCGTCGTTGGTGAAATAGTCGACGATGGGCTGCCGTATCTTGCTGTCCATGGCACCCGAGACGTCAATCAATTCGCTGAGCGACTTGTTTATGCCGGGAATCTCCAACTGCAACGGCGGCAAAGAGTCGATCGCTTCCCCAAAACTGACCAGTCCTGCCAGACCGTCAAGGATGGCGTTCTTGAGCGAATCCGGGATCGGAATTTGGAGCGTCTGGTCAGGGAGGATTGGCCCGAAAGCAGTGGCGTGCGATGCCCGCTCGACCTTTCCGACTGCGTCGTTCAAGTCAAGCGTCGTCACATCACCGAGATCAGGAAAGTTCTGGCCGTTGTTGTTCCAATCGCTGAACAGCTCGCGGAACACAGGCCGCAATTGTGAGCTTTCCCACAGCGGATTATTGCCGCCCGATCCGTGGTAGACGACGTTGTCATCGCCGCCGGCAACGTAGACCATGTCGGTCCAGAACGCCGGGTCGTCGGTATACGTGAATCCCGGCGTCGCTATCGGTTGCAGAGTCTGAGGATCACGGTTGTTTTGAATGCGAAACTTCACGCCATCCGATACTCGCTCGATCAGGATCGGGCCCGCGATCACGTGCTTGGCTTCGTTCGCAATTTTGCCAAGTGTGACCTTCAGCGTTCCACTGGTGATCGTGAAGGTGGTCGACTCGCTCGCACCGATCTGCTCAAAGGCGAGTCCCTGATGTTCGACATCATCAGCAAAAACTCGCTGGTCCTTTTGATAGATCCCAAGCTCATCCGTATCGTCGAATACGCTGTACTGCGCAAACTGCGTCGGAGCAATCTTTTGGTCGGGATAATCGGAGTCCTGCAGGTTATCGAGGTCTTGAGTGACATTGGCTTGCCAACTGCCGTAGACCTTGTACTCACCCGGCGTCAACCCCGTGGCTTGGTAGACGACCGGGCTCGGGGCCTTACTTGTACTAACGCGGAACAGGGAGTTGTTGATGGTGTAATTGTTGGCGCGCCAGACCTGGTCGGCATCGATCGACGTCATCCACGGCAGGCCCTCAGCGCTGCCCGGTGCGCCGGGCAGCGTGGTCGTCAGCACGTTGCCGCCGTGACCACCGTGTAGGTTGAGGTTGCCGAAATCATATTCCGTCGTCGTGCCATTGAGGTTCGTGAGGATATCCGAGTACAAATCGCTCAACTGGCCATTGGCCGAGGCGTAGAGCGAATTGGACAGCGGGTCGGCTTCCATCAAGTACATCAACTTCGTGAGCGTCACGGAGTTCGCGTAAGCGGCAAAGAGCTCCTTGTCCAATTCGGCGTTGTCTGCCAGCCCAGCCTGTGCGCCCGGGTAAAAGTCGAAATCGATACCAGGAATCAGGCCAATGCCGATGGGTACTGGCCCCTGATGGTGGTTCGGCGGCAGGCCAAGGATTTCGTCGAGCCGTTCGTGGTCGCCAGGCTTAAAGATCGGAATTTCGGTACTGCCGATGGACACGGACGCCAGGTCCATCTTGTTGCCCAGGCCTTTGAGAAAATCGAACACTTCGAAGTCGAAGCCGTAGCGTTCCTTAATCTGTTCCTTGACGTAATCCTTGACGTAAGTCTTGGCGTCGTTCACAGAGGCCTTGATGGGATTGAACAGCACGTCCACCGGCTGAAGTAACTCGCCGACCTCGTCGCCGAACGCCTGCAGTCCGCCGCGCAGCAGACCCAACTCCGCCGGCAGACCGGCCATCGGCATGAGATGCCGATTGATGAAGGAATCAAAGGTGGAACCGTCGCCGTTGAGATCGTCGAGTTCAGCGACCAGCACGCCAAGAATTCCTACGCCGTCTTCCGCCTTGGAGCGGATCGTAGTGGGGTCGTCACTGTCGGGGAAACCAGTCGCTTCGCCAATCTTCTGCTGCAGGTCGCGGCGACTGCCCGAGTCGAACACTGCTCGGGTGAATGCCAAGCCCAACTCGCCCCAATGACGCACTCCCTCGTCGATCTCATCGATCCAGTTATATAAATAGGCACGGAACAGACTCTGCTTGAGCGCGTCATTAATTGGCTCATCGATGACCAGCTTCTCGATCAGATCCGAAGCGAACGTGGCGAGTTCGTTGGTGTCGCCGCGAGCACCGAACTGCACCGCCTTATTCAAGAGCGCGTCTCGCAGTTGGAAGATCTTGTCCAGCCCCGGCCCGCGCTGGCCCAGAACGACGAGCTGAACATCGGCCACGGGCCCCTCATTTAACAGCTCGCTGAACGTGCCCGGACCCGAGGTGATCCCGCCAACCACCGTGATCGTGGTCGGCGTGACCGACTTGACGACGTACGTCCTGGCATTCGTAGTCATCCCCAAAGCATCAAAACGCATGCCCGGAACGAAACCGTCTGTTTGGAAATTTCCACCCGGATCGCTGCGCGTCAATCTGTTCGTCGAGGCGTCGGCGGTGATCGAGATCGGCTCGGTTTTGGCAATCCGGACGATGATGCTCTCGTCGCCGCTGGCAGTTTCGTCGACCAGCGATCCGCTCACCGTCAAAGTGGTTGACGTAACGGCAGTGACGAACATCGGGCCGTTGTTGGCTGCGTTGGTGAATCCAGAGACGGTGATCTTGTGTCCGACTTTGAATCCGTCGTCAGCAAAACTGCCTTCGGCGCTCGTGAACGCATCGGCTGCTGCGCTGGCAATCAACGTGCCGTCTTCCCAATCCATTTCGACGACAGGCGTCGGATCATCCGGGAAGGCGCGCAGCAGCGTTTCGTAAATAAAACGAATTGGCGCTTCATATTCGATTCCTGGTGTGTCATCGTCGGTAAAGTCGCCGGATCCCGAATCCACCTCCGTGCGGACAGCCTTGTTCGCATCGAAGCCGGGGAGGGAGTCAGCGATGTACGCTTCGGTCATGAAGTGACGCAGCATATTGCCAAGATCGCGTTGGTCGGTTGGCAGCGACGCGGCCGCCTTTCCAAAACCTGGCGCCACTCCCTCGGCAAACGAATTGACAAGCGTGTGTGCAAAATGGTCAGCGGCGGAGTGGGTCAGGAATCCGTAGCTCCAGGCGAGAATTTGGGACTTTTCGGTTGCCGTCCAGACCGATGTTGGTTCCTCCTGGGCTTTCCAAGCCATGTCGAGCACGCGCGTGAGCCACGTCCCGTGCGCGATGGGATGGATTGCGAACTGCCCCATCAAGACATCGGGAAATCCGTCCCCAGCGACAGCACCCGCGTTATAGTAGGGGCGCTGATTGCTCAACGCGACCACGATTAGTGGATGCACCGCGTACTCTTGGCCGTTGATCGTGACCTGGCCGTCGTCCGCCGCATCCGATGCTGCGTCGGTCCCGATACTGACGTGAACTTTCGGATCGAAAGCGACGCTGGACAGGGGGGCGTCGGTGTCTGGATACTCGTGGGGTGTCCCCAACAGGTGCCCCACCTCATGCAGGACGACGCCCGCCAGCCGCCGCCCATACGCGTCGGCCGTCAGACCGTCCGAAGGGATCTGATCGGTGAATACGAATGCGCTGTCACTTTGATCCTGGTTTCCGGTGTCGATCTGCTCGGCCAAACCGTAGAACTGTCCCCATTGTGAGAACGAATCGGCATTGCCACCGATATGGACAACCGAGAATTCACCAGCCTGCGGTTGTTGATTGGTAAATATCAGACTCGAGCCAGCGGAGTCCTCTGCCAACGCCTCGTTCAGCGCCCGCAATACAGTCGCTTCCTGACCAGCAAGATGCCCGCGCGCGACAAATGACGGTACGTCGATGTCCTCGACGTTGATCGGACCGCGGTAATCCACATCGCTGGTACCGTCGAGCGACAGATAAACCACCTGCGCATCTTTGGCCATGCTCACGAGATCGGTTCCGTCGACCACTTGGAAGCTGCCGACGGTGACCGGATAACCGAGGTTCGATGGCGTGAAGCTGTAATCGAAGTCAAACGAATTCGTGGCATTGCCAATCCCGACTGGCCATTGCTGAGACGCCAGGAAAGCGTCGAGCTTTGCATCGTCGGAGAATTCGACGGGGGTCTTCAGTGCGATCGCGACATGGTCCGTCGCATACGCGCCGGCGACTTCGGTTGCCACCGGAGCGTGAGTGTCATCCTGCACTCCCGCCAATAAATCTCGGCGTTCGAGGGTCTCGACCAAGTGGCGGCGTGAGCGTCTTTTCGCAATCTCCGAGGCTCTCCTTTTTCGTCGCTTGCCGAGGAGTCGTTGCGAGAGTTCGCGGATGCCCATGCGAGCGCCTTTTAGAGGAGAAAAGTTTGGTTTCGTCGCCCAGGTAGCGGAAGTTGTCAAGACTTTCGGCGGATCACGCTGCAGGTCGAAACGCTCACGAGAGTTCCGCTACCCAGTTTCGGAGACTACGTCACCGTATCCCCATCACGAGCGATATCCCATCCCCAATTCCGGGGGTGGTGAAAAGTCTCGGGTCCGACACAACCAAGAAGTGCCGCCCTGGTTAGGGGACACTGCGAAGCGTTTTTTTCGTGAAAAACCTGTTTTTGCAGAAGCGGGCGTTCGCATCCCCTCCATTCGCGATGAAAAATGCTTGCGTCGCACCGGGACTCTAGTGGTCCCAGAATGAATTAACTTGCAATGCAAAGACGGCAAATACGAGCCCGACGCGCAAGCGAGTGAAGTTTTGCCCGTAAATCACTCGCTTGCGCGTCGGGCTTTTATTCCATGTCATTTAGTTCCGGGACGTCTATCGATTGCGAAGAAAAATGGCGGCCAGTTCGCCTGTCGAATTGACGTTAAATTGCTCGTGAATGCGTTTGATGTGGTCACCGACGGTGTCGGTGGTGATCTGCAATCGACTGGCGATTTGTTTTCGTGAAAGTCCATCGAGTTGCATCATCAGGACCATTCGTTGACGCGAGGTCAGCGCAACACAGGCTTCGGTAGGAAGCGAAGGGTCGGTCGTCGCACTGAGCCACGAAATGCTGCCCATCGCCAAATCGATCAGTTGCTGATCAGGCAACTGAAACGGTGGGCAATCGGCTCGCCGCAAGATAAAGAGACTTGCCCAAGTTTCTGATTGGCTGTATCGAACGCAGTTCATCCATTCATCGAACTCCGCGATCGCTAGATTGGCATACATTTGCGTCGTTTTCCATTCCCGCCGTTCGTACAAATCCGTTCGCAGAGTCGTACATTGCAAGCGTCCAGCCATTTGTCTCATAATCGGAATACGAAACTCTTCGTGCATCGTGGGATCAAGTCCCATTTGGAGAACAGCGGTCTTTTCAAAAGCCGTAAAACGTATTTCGACCTGCGCCACCACTGCAATCTCGGTTGCCTCTGGGTCGGAAACACCCCAAGTCCACACTCCGGCAGTCGCATCGATTAAGTCTAGCAACACCGTCAGGATCTCTGCCCGAGAGTCGGAAAGATCCAGTCGCATGTCCGCGATTTGGGTAACGGTGGCGAGCAAACGTCCGACCGTCTCAGCGCACACGCTTGGCGTTGAATCTGATGAGATCGGCGGAGAGTAGTCGTGTGCCATCGATTGAGATCCGTTTCACTCCAATGAAGGTAATTGGTCTGCGTCGAGCAATCAGCTCGGAAGTTCGGCTGGTTGCTGAATGGGGTTTCCATTTTGCCAGACTATAAGGACTAGGCGCAGGGGGCCCGCGAGAGCCTTGGAATTATTTGAGAAATTCCTCGAATTCAGCAAGCGATGGGGACTAAAAGCGATGGGGACAGTAAAAGCGATGGGGACAAAAGCGATGGGGACCAAAAGCGATGGGGACAGAGCACTTTTCTGTCTAACGCAGGGTCCCCTAATGGAGTCATGGCGTTGTGATTCCGTGTCCAGTGGCTCCATCCCGGTTGCGGAGAAGGATTCGCCGCTCAAATGGGAAGATTTCCAGGTTCGAAGCAGCTTTCGGATCTCCGCCCGTTTGATTGGGCACCCCGCGATGGAGTTGATTTCTGGTCGAGTCGGCGTCATGGGTGATCCGTCAGCTTTGCGGCGAACAGGGAACACCATCAACCATCGCCTTGCGACTTACTCATCGCTCCAGGTCGCCACCACGTCGTGGTCGAATGGTCGAATGGTGCCACCCACCATCCGCTTGACTTTTGGAGAAAACAAAGGTGTCCGGTACGAATGGCATTGTCTACGGCGTTTTACGTGCATTTTCGGAGAATTCGCTGACTTCTGGAGCGGGGGCGATAGCCTTCGCTGAGCGTACCCGACGGAACGTATTTTTCCAGGTGCAACATGTGGTTACCGACAAGGTTTTTGTGTTATCGGAGAACGTGCCGTCGCTTTCGCCATTTTTCTGGTGGCGCTAGCGCAGCAGCGATCTCAGCGAATCGCAATCGCCTGCGACGCTCTATGTGGAACGGCACAAACTGTTTGTATCAGCCCGCTCTTGATAATGTGTCAATCATGGCATGAAATATTCGGCGGGGCACAGTCATGAGTTTGATCGTTTTGGGGCGTCGCTTGTTTTCTCTTGGCTCGATGCGACCGGGACGATGTCCCACAATCGCACACACACCTTGCGCTTGGGATGCAGACGCCATCGATTCACTCACGCCCACGCAAGCACAAAGCAGCCAGTTCGTGGAAAGAAGCTGGTAGCTTTCTGTAAAGCTCATACTGCGTACGTCGCGATTGGAAGAGATGCCACTTTGTAACATTTTGAATCTTACGAGATTGTAGGTCAGAAAACCTGTCCATATTTCACGCTCAATACCCTCCGGTGTTTGGCTCCGCAAGTGATCCAAACCCATTGTGCATTTGATTGATCGAATATCGGGCTCAACCATCCATCGCCCTTCATAAAGTGCGCCGATCCAGCTCTCCAGGGCATATTCATGCTCCAGGATCGTAGTCGCTACCGTGAAGCTGTCGCATCGCGAACCGGACTGTATTGGAGCAACATCGACAAGTCGTATTGGTATCGCGTCCGGAACTTTTCGATACTCGCGCTTGCTCATCCACGCTGGCCTCCGAGGACGGTCCCAGATCACGATGCGTTCACTTTCACTGAGTGCTTCAGCACCCTGGGGATGATCTTCGCGTTTATGATGATTTCTCATGACGATTTCGACATCCATCAGTGCGCACATCGCGACAATCCAATACGTACAATAGTAGCAATCGGCAACCAAGGTATCGCCCGGACGCAATGATCCTTCGTAACCGTTCACGGCCTGCGGCCATGAACGAGCGAGGTGACTTCTAATCTTGCTTGCAAACAAAATTGACGGCGTCACGCCCGGACCTCGATTGCCGGAGGTTTGGCCCGCTAAAGACGCGAATGACCGCGAATAGAAAAAATCACGTAATCGTTGAGGGATAACGAATTGGGTAGTGCGTGAAATTCGGCGACTTTGTAAAATGTGGTCATGACGAGCAAGGACGCAATCATCGCGGAGTTACGGGCTCTTGTTAAAAAACAAGGCAAACTTGTTGAGAAGCAAGCCGAGCAGATCGCTGCGCTGACCAAGGAACTCGAAGTTCTCAAGCTGCAATTGGCCAAGGCACAGAAAGACTCGTCCACTTCCTCCAAGTCTCCTTCGAGTAATATTACCAAGCCGAAAAAAGAAAAACCCAAAGGCAAGCCCGGCTCACGCAAGAAACCCAAGATCGGAGGGCAGCCTGGACGCCAACGAAAATTGCGGGAGCCTCTGCCACCCGAGCGTGTCAACAAGACCATCATCCATGAGCTGGATGCCGATGAAATTGACCAACTCGATTTGGTGCCAACCGATCAATTCGATTCGATCCAGACGGTCGAGTTGCCCGACACGCCGTTAGTCATCACCGAGCATCGATTTCGGCTTTACGAAGCTGCTGACGGATCGATCTACTATCAACACGATCCAGCGATCCAGCGATCCACGGTCAACCGATTTTTGGACCGCGTTTGCTTGCCATGGTGGGTTGGATGAAGTCGCGAGCTCATTGCAGCTACACGACCATCGAGCAGTACTTCGACGACGTTCTGTAAGTGCCTGTTTCTAGCGGTTATCTGGCCAAGCTTTGCAACGGCGTCATTTCGGAGTCTTTGGCCGACGCTTACGAGGACACGAAAGCGGCGATCCCGCTGCAACCGCAGCTTGGCAGCGATGAAACCAGTTTCAAAAACAACGGCAAGAAACACTGGGTATGGTGCATTAGCTCCGCCATCCTCACGGTATTCCACATCGCCACGACACGCTCACGATCGGTCTTGGAAGAGCTTGTCGGTGACGAGTTCAAGGGCTACCTGAATTTCGACTACTTCTCGGCGAACTGTTCGTTTGCTTGGAACTACGACATCAAGGCTCAATACTGTTGGGCACACCTGATTCGGGAAATACGTTTTTTGAAGAAGCATCCCGATAAGGAAACACGAGATTGGGCCGAACAGTTACTTGATCGAACGCGAAAACTGTTCTCGGCCTGGCACACTCGCGACGAGAAGACAAAAACCGGCCATGAACGATCGATGCGACTGCAGCGCGATCGATTTCTAGAAATCGTGCGCAAAGTCGCGAATTCGAACGAAGCAAGCAATCTTGCTGCGAGATTTTCAATCGTTGAAGTCAGCGATGGCAGTACCTACGACATGTCGGAGGACTACTTTCGGTTCATGTTCAGCCCAGGCTTGGAACCGACGAATAATCATAGCGAGCAACAGGTTCGGCATGTGGTGATCGATCGTCGGATCACCCAAGGGACTCGTAGCGCCGCTGGCGAGCGGTACCACGAGCGAATGTGGACAGCAATCGCGACATGCAAAAAGCAAGAGAAGAACTTCTTCGCTTATCTTCAGGCTTCCATTGCAGCGAAATTGTCAGGAGCGTCTGCTCCAAGCCTGATCGGTTGAGGTCCGGCACTGGCCGAAAATCAATTCTCTTTTCCGATTGAGAAAGCCGTTCAGGGCCGAAGGCCGTGAACGGTTACGAAATTTTCAACTGGTGATTGCTGAACCTCGCCCAACTGAAACGACAGCATGATTAGATGGATGGCGTTCAACTCGCAACCTCGTGCGCAGGAGAAACGATGAGTAGCCTGGAATTGAAGCGACTGGGGCTAATCATGAAACCGGAACCGGGCAATCCGCTGGAGGTGGAAGGTGTCCTGAATCCAGCGGCCGTGCGTGGACCTGATGGTCAGCTCTCCCTGTTCCCACGTCTGGTTGCGCGAGGCAATTATTCGCGTATCGGCATCGCCAGGGTTCTGTTTAATGAGGCCGGTGATCCGTCTGGAGTCGAGCGGCTCGGCATCGCACCTGGAACCGGAAGCCGATTATGAGCGACGGCCCGATGGCAGTGGCGGCTGCGAAGACCCTTGCATCACCTTTATCGAGCCGCTGCAGCGGTATGCAATGACCTATACGGCATATTCGCCCCGTGGCCCGCGAATCGCCTTGGCAATATCGGAAGACTTGTTTCATTGGGAGCGAATGGGGCTGGCAATCTTTATGCCGTACGAGGGCGTGGATTTCAATGACGTCAACAACAAGGACGCCCTTTGGTCAATGAGGTCTGCGACAAACATCATCACCTCTGCCATTTTGATTCACACACGCGGCTGATGATGCCCGTGGCGGCATGGGAGCAGCTCAAAATTGGCGGCGGCGCTCCGCCCATTCTCACTCGCCATGGCTGGCTACTCGTCTATCACGGCGTGAGCGACGTGGCGGAATCTGGCAGCGATGAAAGTCAACTGTGTTACTCGGCGGGGGTGATGATCCTCTCCAAAGAGCATCCGCAACAGATTCTCTATCGTTCGGCTGAGCCCGTGTTGACGCCGGAGTCACCGGAAGAACTTCGAGGAACGATCGCGAACGTCGTGTTTCCCACTAGCATCGACCGGCGGGACGATCTCGGCACGCCGGACCGCTTCGACGTCTATTACGGAATGGCCGACAACCGCATTGGCGTAGCACGGCTGAATGTGCCGGAATGTTTACCGCCAGACTCCCAGACTCGACGATGAATGGAATTTCCTAGATAATGCTGGGAAATGGTGAAGGATTCGATCCGACGAACCATCTAAGATATGAGCGTCGTTCAAGACGGATGACGGCGAATTGATGCACTTGGGCTTCATGCATGAGCAAATAGTCATGAATTGTGACAGCGTACAACAACAACTTTCCAGCTTTTTCGATGGCGAACTCTCCGAGTCGACCACGACGGATGTTCATGCACACATCCAGACCTGCCCTGCGTGTCAAGCGGAACTGGCCGCTTTTGAGAGACTGAGCGTATCTCTCGCGTTTCCCCAGTCGAGCGAACCGCCGTCCTGGTCAGCAATCCAGGCAGGTCTTTCCGCGAATAAGCCAACCGTTTTGCGCGCCGGCAAGGAAACGACTGCCGACGATCGCGAAGGTAGACGATCAAAATGGTTCAGAGATGCCCTGGTGATTGCCGCATCGCTGGCCGCTTCGATCTTGATCCTGGCTTGGACGTTGCAAAGCAACGATGGCCCGTCCCAAGTCGCGCAGAGTGATTCTTCGCGGAGCCCTATGATAGCTGGTGATGCGACTAGGCCCCACGACGAGGTTGCAACGTCAGGCCCCCACGGTCACTCGGGGCATCACGATCATTCTCACAACGGTGAGGTCGCTGCGGTCGTGGACTTGCACGAAACGTTGAAGCTACATGCCTCCGGCACCGATGCGGCGATGCAGGGACTGGCGAGTCGATACAACGGCAAGGCGGCCTCGCTTAGCGAGGTTATTGAAAGCTTCGGACATCAGCCGTCGATCCAATCCATCTTGCCAGCCTCAGTGAAACTTGTTTCAACCCAGCTCTTGGAAATGCCGCAGTGCAATTGCTCCGAAGGGGAATGCACCTGCGGTCCTGGCAAGTGCAATTGCGTCGCAGCGGTTTGCCAGCGCCCCGACGGATCAACCTTCTTGGTGGTTGAGCAGTGTCGAGGCCAAGATGTATCGTTCGGTGACGCGCCCACTCAAATCGTCAAGCGTGGCGGTCAAGATTTGAAGGTCGGCAAAAGCGGTGAAGCCATTGCGGTAAGTTGGAAGGCACCCGGCGGACGATTGACTGCATTTGGTTTGCAGAGCCTCGACGAACTCGACCAAATGCTGGCGATGAACTGATCACGTTGTAGCGTTCGCCCGCTGATCTGCTCGAACTCGCACTTCACCATCGAAATCATCGCGACCAAAGAAAGAGAGACGGTGATGGCACCTACGCGATGAGCATCAAATTCCCGCAGGTCGGCCAGGCCAGTTCAATCAAATTCGTTCGGTTTTTGCGGACTTTTCTGGTCCAGCAAAATAATCTGAATTTGCGTGAAGGATCGGCCGCCGCAGTGCATCTAACTGGTCAACGTACATTGTTTTCGCTCAGCGACGTATGGCGAATGGTTCGCCGTATCGACTCAGTGACGAAAGCGTGGTTCCCCAACCCTGAATCGAAGGATTCCCCGAATGACGATCAAACGATCACCTCTCTTGTTTTCGCTGGCCCTTGGACTGATTGCCAGCAGTTTTGGTTCTTTGACCGCGTATGCCCAAGAGCACGACCATGCTGGCCATGACCATCAGATCATGATGAAGAAAGAAGCCAAGATCAAGGAAGCGATTTCCACACTGTCACCGCAAGACCAACAGCTCGTCACAGAGCAGCGTTTTTGTCCAATTATGACGTACGATCGCCTCGGATCGATGGGCACGCCGCTCAAGGTCATGATCGAAGGCAAACCGGTTTTCTTGTGCTGTAAAGGATGCGTCGAAGACGCTCAGAAAGGTGGTGCAGCGACGGTTAAGACTGTCATGAAACTGCGCGACGCGGCAGCGGAACTCGCCAAGTTGCCGATGGAGGAGCGGATGGCAATTGAAGCCCAGAAGTATTGTGCGATCAACACGAAGGGCTTGCTCGGCTCGATGGGCGCTCCAATCAAATTGGAAGTTGATGGTAAACCGGTCTATCTATGCTGTGGCGGATGTACCAAGAAAGCCCAAGCCGATCCAGCGGGAACTTTAGCGAAGGCACAAGAGTTGATCAAAGCGGGCACGGTGGAAGGCCACGACCACGCCGCACACGACCACGGCGAACACAAACGCTAGAATAGAGTGGGGGAATGGGAGAGGAGGAGTTCGGGAGAGGAGAAATCTGGGAGAATCCAGGACTCGTACTCCATGTCTCCATGTCTCCATGTCTCTGTGTCTCCTCCACTCTTATCAGCTCGACAGGTCGCGGCAAAATCCTCTTGCTGCGGCCTGTCCGCGTTTTTAGTCCTGTGTTTTCTGCTTGACTGATGAAGAATGGCTCGTCGGACTGCATCGAAAAGTGCAAACAACCAAGCGCTGGGACATGCCAGTCGGCGAGACGATCCTGGGTGCCATTGGAATCTTTGTGTTGGGATGGCTGTTCGGTGCGTTGATCGCATGCTGTTACAACTGCTGCGGAAGAAAGAGAGGGGGAATGGGAGAGGGGGAGTGAAGGAGAGGGGCCGTTCAGGCGCGGAACGTCAACACTAAATCGTCTCCGTGTCTCCGTGTCTCCGTGTCTCCCAGACTCCCAACTCCCACCTTGAAAAAACATGAGTGACGACGCCTCCGACAATAGCCAATACGAAGAGAACAGCCTAACGCTAACCGGTTCGGTCGCGATGGGGACTGGCGTGATGATCGGAGCTGGCATCTTCGCGCTCACCGGGCAAGTGGCTGAGCAGGCAGGGGGTCTTTTCCCACTTGCATTCCTTGCTGCGGCGATCGTGGCGGGATTCAGTGCCTACAGCTACGTCAAGATGGCCGAGCAGTATCCGTCGGCGGGCGGTATCGCCATGTTCTTGATGAAAGCCTACGGCAAGGGAACGGTCACCGCAGCGATGTCGTTGCTTATGTACTTCTCCATGGTCATCAACGAGAGTCTCGTCGCTCGCACGTTCGGAACCTACACGTTGCAATTGTTCGACGCCAAAGACAATCAGTACCTTGTCCCAGCACTTGCTGTTGGTCTTCTTGTCGCGGCCTTCATCGTCAACATTCTCGGCAACAAGTTCATCGGCACGTTTTCCACCGTGTCCGCCGTTATCAAGATCGTAGGTGTCCTGATCTTTGCCGCTGCAGGTCTGTGGGTGTCGGGGCTGACCTTCGAAAGCATTGGTGTCACCGAGCGAACATCCGCTGGCAGTTTTCTTTCAGCAACAGCCTTGGCTCTTCTGGCATACAAAGGATTCACGACCATCACGAACAGCGGATCGGAGATCAAGGAACCGAAGAAGAACATCGGACGTTCGATCATCATTTCGCTGGCGGTCTGTTTGGTAGTTTACCTGCTCGTTGCCTTTGCGGTCGCGGGCAATCTGTCCGTTGCCGAGATCATCAAGAATCGCGACTACGCCTTGGCTGAGGCGGCTCGTCCCGCGTTCGGTCAGTGGGGCATGTATTTCACAGTCGGACTCGCAATCGTCGCGACCATTTCCGGACTGATCGCCAGCACGTTTGCCGTGTCTCGAATGCTTGCGATGTTGAGCGAAATGAAACTCGTTCCGCACAAGCACTTTGGAATGCCCGGCGATATCCAGAAACACACACTCGTTTACACAGTCGTCTTCGCTATCACGCTGACGATCCTTTTCGATCTATCGCGAATTGCTTCACTTGGAGCGATCTTCTATCTCGTCATGGACATGGCAGTTCACTGGGGGGTATTGCGTCATGTACGCGAGAAGGTGAATGCAAACCGATGGATTCCGACGACCGCACTGTTGCTGGATGCCGCCATTCTCAGCGCATTTCTATGGATGAAGGCCAGCAGCGACATGCTAGTCATCTGGGTCGCACTAGGCGGCATTGCCTTCCTCTTCGCAGGTGAAAAGTTATTCTTGTCGTGGAAGGAAGACGACGACCAATCAGAGCATGCGGACGCTCATTCCGCTTAGATGCTATTCGGCAGGAGCAAACTAACCAAACTTTGGCACTACAAACCGAGGAACATCATGGGGAAAAATTCAACACCAATCGGCTGGCTCAACATTTTATTCATCATTTGCCTTTCCTTGCCAGTGCTCGTTCTATTGATGATGCCTGGCAACACGATGATGGGTGGTTTCCTGTGGTTACCCATTGTTTTGCTGCTGTGCTTTTGGATGATAGCCAGCATGACGGCGGCGTCGCGTGCCGAGCAACGAGAAGAGACTGACCACACCATTGACGATGGCGTAAGTATGATCCTGGACGGTGAACAGCCGGAGGCTATTCGCGCGGTGATGAATGTGCGAGTGGCGACCAGACAACATGGTGCCAGAATTTTTCGCGGACGCCTGACCGCACTTGCCGAGGAAGCGTTGACTCGATTGCAAGCAGACCTTGGCCAGGACTGCTGTTCTTCGCCTTGTTCATCTACTTCATCGCCGGACGAGGAACACCGCCGCTCAACGACATCACCCCCATCAGCCCCGGCCGTCGTTGGGTCGGCTATGCAACCTTCGTTATCCTGGCGCTCATCCTGACTCCGGTGCCTCACAAATTTTGGCATGCAGCGGAGATTTACTGCCCGTACCTGTAGTTTTGCCAACGCGCCGAATGCCGAAAGAACGCGAAGAACAGACCGATGCTGACCCACGAGGAGATAGTCTCAGCCTATCGCCGTCGTATGGATCACTACGGCTTCACTATCTGGTTGCCTTTCGTGAGTGGGCCTGTCGGGGCGAATCTCAATTAGCGGTCGAATGGGTGACGAGAATATTGCGCGAGAGTCAAGGCGTTGTCGGACGCAAAGCACCGCCAGAAGCTTCGCAGTTTGCTTCTGGCGATTCGCTTAAGTTTATCACGACTACTGATCGTCGTTTCGCTTAAACAACGGCACTCGGAGCTGGGTCGAACGCGGGTACACTTAATCCAGCGGAGCCAAGAAGGCCAAGAGCCAAAACACCGGCTGCTACTGATTTCAAAAATATGACTCCCACCTCCAGTCATCAGCCATTCAGAACAAAGACGTTTGGCCGACGTTTTCGCTGTCGTTCGTCTTTGAAGGGTTCCGCGGCAACGACCATCCAAATAGGTTCGACGATCCTACTGATTCAGAACGACCGATTCCTCTGCGACCTTCGCCATGCAGAGCTTGTAGCAGCTTTCAAAATCCGGGCACTGCTGGCACTCGTCCCATTGCTCCAGATCGGTTTCGATCGAGCGGTGGGTGAATCCTGGATAAAGACCGGCAGGCTTGGTGAACTGCACCGTGAATACTTTGCCTCGGTTGGGCTGATTGGCTTGCAACCGCAATCCATCGGGAAACATCTCTCCGAAACATTCAGGGTGTTGCTGCGTGTTCATTGACTTTCTCCTACGCTTTCGGTGACATGGGGTGGCTCGGACGAGAACCAGTGCTGCGTCCGCAAACAAAACTTGACCAGCATTAGCATGAGCGGGACTTCAATCAGAACGCCGACCACCGTCGCTAACGCTGCTCCTGAAGACAATCCGTAGAGCATCGTTGCCGTTGCGATCGCGACCTCGAAATGGTTGGACGCTCCAATCATCGCTGTTGGTGCCGCAGTCTCGTATGTGAATCCAAAGGCTTTCGACGCCGCGTAACCGAGGGCAAAAATGGCGACCGTTTGAATCGTTAACGGGATTGCGATCCAAAGAATGGTCAGTGGGTTGGCGACAATGGTTTCGCCTTTGAACGAAAACAGTAGCACCAATGTCACCAGCAAAGCCGTGATCGTGACCGGTGTCAAAAAATGAAGGAACTTTTCGCGAAACCACTCTTCGCCTTTCGAGGCAATCAGCCAGCGACGCGAGAGATAACCAGCAACCAGCGGCAAGGCAACGTAAACAACGATGGAGAGCAACAACGCTTGCCAAGGGACCGGCAGTTGTCCGACACCGAGTAGGAAGCCGCCCAGGACGCCATACAGCACAAGCATCGTCAAAGAATTGATGGCCACCATTGCTAACGTGTGTCCATCGTTTCCTTTGGACAGATGCCCCCAAACAAGCACCATGGCTGTGCACGGAGCGATACCGAGCAAGATGCAACCGGCGAGATAGCTTCGCCATAACGGAACTTGCAACATCTTCACGCCATCGACCAAGACAACTTCTCCTGCCCCATAAGTCGCACCGATTTCCAGGTTGCTGCCAAGGGGTGCTTTGACGTAGTCCATCGCATCAGGCCCGATGAAACCAAGAAACAAGGTGCCGAGAAAGAAGCTGGCGATCGCGTACATCGTAAACGGCTTGATGGCCCAATTGATCAGCAGCGTCAACGCGACCGGACGCACGGCCTTGCCGGCACGAACGACTTCCCCAAAGTCGATCTTGACCATGATCGGATACATCATGAAGAACAGACAAATGGCGATCGGAATCGAAATTACCGGAGCGTCATTGACATAGATCGCCATCGCGTCAAGCGACTTTGCGAAACCCGGTGCGACCTTTCCTAACGCAATTCCAATGACGATACATATCCCAACCCAAACAGTCAGATAACGTTCAAAGAAGCCCATCTGCTTCGGCTCATCGACTGGACAATTGGCTTCGCTACTCATTTTGAACTTTCCTTTGCCTTCTTTGTTTGGGTAGTATTCATCGCTACGACGTTCCGTCAGTCAGTTGGGGCAACTGGTCGCGGACAAAGTCGCGAATCTCGTCACGCACTCGACGGTAACAGTCGAGGGCGTGTTCTTCGCTGGTGGCTTCTTTGGCGAGCTTCGGTGGATCGTCGAATCCGACGTGAACCAACTTTGCTTTCGTCAGGAAAGCCGGACAGTTTTCGTCGGCGTGACCGCAAACGGTGATGACCAGATCGAGCGGCACTTCGGCCAGCGAACTCGCTAGCTTGGATGACTGGCCCGAGATATCGACGCCAGCTTCCTTCATCACTTGCATTGCATTGGGGTTCATGCCGTGAGCTTCGATGCCAGCGGAATAGGCTTCGATCTTGTCGCCATGAAAATGGCGTGCCCAACCTTCGGCCATCTGGCTGCGACAGGAATTGCCCGTGCATAGAAACAAAACACACCTCTTGGTCATCTAAGTTTGCCTTTGCGAGTAAATGGATCTATTGAGCGACGGTTCCGTCGAGCTGTGTGATTCGTCTTAGGGCTTCAACACCGGTGGGTGGATCAACCTGCCACGGAACCATTGCGACGCGGCTAGCGAGTTTCGATTTCACTTCGTCGATGAACGGCAGCTCGTGTTGCTGACGACGCCGGAGTGTTGGGTCGGTGACTTCGAGCGGAACGAGACTCTGGTTGATGACCCAGGCGAATGGTTCGATCTCGGCTCGTCGCAAGTCTTCTTGTAACTTTGCCGCTTCATGGACCGGCGTTGCTTCGGGAAGTGTCACCACCAACACTCGCGTGAAGTTTAGATCACGCAATCGCGGCAACAGTTTCTCAACGGACTCGGTAATCTGTTTTGATTGCCGTGACACTTCACGGTGATAGGCGAGCGCCGAATCGAGCAACAGAATCGTGTGGCCTGTCGGTGCCGTGTCTAAGACGACAAAGCGATCACTGCCTTCGGAAACCGCTTTGGCGAAGGCTCGAAACACGGCGATCTCTTCGGTACAAGGCGAACGCAAGTCTTCTTCGAGCAGGGCTTTGCCTTCCGCGTCCAGATCACGCCCGGCGTTTTGCATCACTTCGGTCGTGTAGTCGGCGGTTTCCTTCGCCGGGTCGATGCGTCCTACCGTCAAACCTGCGATTTCGTCCGCCGCGATTGTTGCTGCGATGTGAGCCGCTGGGTCCGTCGTTGATAGATGCACGTCAAACCCACGCTCGGCCAAAGCGACGGCAACTGCCGCCGCGACGGTCGTTTTGCCGACACCGCCTTTGCCCATCGCGAGGATCACGCCATGACCGACGGCCGATAGTTCGTCGATCAATGAACCTAGTCCGTCGGGGAAGTCAGGGAGAGAGGGAGTTGGGAGTGGGGGAGCTGGGAGTGATGTTTCAGCTTGACCGACTTGCCGCAGCGAATCGACGCCCATTAATCCTGCACTCGCCAGCGGGATCGTGGTTCGTGGAAGTTTGCCAATATCCTCGGGCATGCCTGCCACAGCGTCATCGCCTCGACTCTGCATTGCGACCGAAATCGGATCGCTCGGCGTCTGACTCTTGAAGACTCCATTGACAATCAGATGTTGGTTGCTGACGCCGAGCGTTCGCAATTCCTGACTCGTGCGTTGGGCTTCGCGAAACGCAGACGGTTCTGGTCGAGTCACAAGCACCAACGTGGTCACTGCAGCATCACCGAGAGCATTGACCGTTTGCTTGTAGATCGCCTGCTGTGCCCCGAGTCCCGCGAGCGGTCCAAGGCACGATGTTCCTGAGGTGTTCGTGTCCATGAAGCCCGACCACGCGGACGGTAACGTCAACAATCGCAACGTATGACCGGTTGGTGCCGTGTCAAAAATGACGTGATCGAAAGTGCTGGTTGCATTTTTGTCACCGAGCAACTTCGCGAACTCGTCGAAGGCTGCAATCTCCAGCGTGCAAGAACCGGAAAACTGTTCTTCCATGCTGGCAACCGCCGTGTCGGGCAACACGCCACGGTACGGGCCAACCATTCGTTCGCGATATTCGCGAGCGGCTTCTTCGGGATCGATGTTCATGGCGAACAGGTTCGGCACGGACTCTATCGCCGTCGGATTATTTGACAGTTTCGTGCTAAGGACTTCATCGAGGTTTGATGCCGGGTCGGTCGAAACCAATAGGACTCGCAAGCCGCGATCGGCCAACTGAACAGCGGTCGCGCAAGCCATCGAAGTCTTGCCGACGCCGCCTTTGCCCGTGAAGAACAGGTTTCGTGTGGGTGTGTCGAGAAATTGCATCGTTGGTCTCCGAAAATAGGGATCGTTGTTGAATTAGCAGCAGCCCGTTTCGCCGCCGCAGTCGCCGCCGCCGTCAGCTACCGGAAGACCGGATTTTGGTTTGATCGTCGTGTCCGTCCACAGTGCCAAGTTCTCGCGGGATGGATACTCGCTGCGGCTCACGACGCGGTCGTCCACGATCACCAACGGCAAACATTCGACGCCCTTGTCAGCGAGCATTTGTTTTACCAGTTCGTGTTTAGCGTACTCCGCTGGGTTTTGCGACAAGTTGAACCGGACGACGGAGTGGCCTTGTGACTTCAACCAGTCCAAATCGGCGGCGAACTTCGGCAATTCGGGATCGACCTGGGGACCACAGACGCCGGTGGAGCAGCACATGGCTTTGTCATAGATTTCAATTTTGCTCATTTCATTTTCCTTTCGAGTGTCAAATCACGGTTTTATAATCGTCTATCGACGAACAACGATAATCAAACGCAAGAAAATACGCTTCACAAATCGGCTACCAACGACTTGAGCCGCTGGAGTTGCTTGGGATTGATGCAGTAACAAACCTTCGGACCATCGACTTCGCCCTGAATCAAACCCGACTCTTTCAGGATTTTCAGGTGCTGCGAAACGGTCGACTGAGCAAGTGGCAAACAGTCCACGATTTCGCCGCAAACGCAGGCTTCGCGACCGATCAGCAACCGCACGATCTGCACGCGAGCCGGATGAGCGATGGCCCAAGCCAGCTTGGCAAATTCACCCGCCGTCGGATCAGCCTTCAGCTTCACCGGCGTCGAATCGCAGGGTTTCTTAATTGTAAATCGTTTGGCCATTGAGTTCCTATATCGTTAATCTACGATGTACGATACGGCAAAAGGGATGGAGTGTCAAGGGCGTCTCCGTCCATGAGCACCAGTAAACTTTTCCGATTGACCGGAATTTTCTGCGGGGCTAAACCGCGAGTCGGTTATGCACTGCGTGCAAAGGTATGTTCGCAAATTGCCCGTATCTGTAATTTTGCCAGCGCATCGAATGCCGGGAACGATGAGAAGAACAGATTGATATGGGGTGGTTCCAGCTTAATATTAGCGAGGGAACCAGGAATGGGTCCGTCGATGGCGAGAAATCTCAGCGAGAATTCGCCAACAACCCTTGCCCTGACGAGTGCGACTGTTAAACTGACGCGCAGATGAGAATGATTCTCAAGAACAACAATGTGGTAGCCAGCCATGGCGGGTCTCGTCGGAGACCTTATGAGCCTAGCCAGCAAAGCGTGATATAGCCGGAGATTTCTCCGTTCCCCCTCAAGCTTACTGGACAAACAAACATGGCTCTCGCCCGAACCCTTCACCGCCGATGCGGCTTCACCCTCGTTGAATTGCTCGTTGTGATCGCCATCATTGGCGTCTTGGTCGGATTGTTGTTACCGGCGGTTCAGGCCGCCCGCGAGGCAGCTCGCAGAATGAGTTGCGGGAATAATTTGAAGCAGGTCAGCTTGGCCATGCACAACTATCACGGTAGTTTCAATCAGTTCCCCTCCGGTGGTCTCTATCGCACCGATCAGCCGAGCAGTTCATGGTCCTTCCAAGCCCGTCTCCTGCCGTACTTGGAGCAGCCCGGGCTCACCGAGCTAATTGACTGGACGTTGCCCTACGGCGCTCAGGGTAACATAGCTCGGGTTCGCGTTCCCACCTATCTTTGTCCCAGCGAAGTCAACGACCAATCACGGCCTGATCCTTCCACAGCGGACCCCGACTTTGCCCACTATCCGTTGAACTACGCCGTCAATATGGGCGAATGGTTCGTCTACGATCCGGTCAGCAAACGAACAGGAACCGGGCTGGTTTATCCCAACAGCAAGACTGGTTTCAGGGACGTACTTGACGGCACCAGCAGTACGCTCGCGCTGGCGGAAGTCAAGGCGTTCAATCCCTACCTTCGTGACGGTCTTGCGCCGGGGGCATTAGGCGTGGCGACACCTAACTTACCTGAAGCGGTGGTCGCCTATGGTGGGAACTTCAAGACGAACTCGGGACACACCGAATGGATCGATTCACGTATTCACCAGAGTGGATTCACGACAACGTTCGGCCCCAACACCAAACTGCTGTACACATCGGGTGGGGCTGAGTACGACGTCGATTTCAATTCATCGCGAGAGGGCAAGACGATCACCGATCCCACGTATGCGGCGGTGACGTCACGGAGCTACCACACCGGCGGAGTGCAGGCCAGTTTGGTGGATGGCTCGGTACGTTTTTACACCGATTCGATTGATCGGACGATCTGGCGAGCCCTAGGGACGCGAGCGGGCCATGAAGTCATTCCATCGGATCAATAGCGCTGCTCACAGTTGCGCGAGTATTTCTTCCACCGCTCGGCGACAGCCGCGAACGCAAGCCGTCTTCGGGCGATCCCGAATTCCTATCCGAACGATTCGTCGCACAGCGACTCGAAGCCGACACGGACAACTTGTACGCCGAAGCCATTTCAATGTAACCGTACACCAGAACCAGTCACGTCGCTGGGCTTGACTTTTTGCCCAGGCGGCGGGCGCGGCGTTGGCGGTCGGAGGCTTGGCGACGTTCGTCTTGGCGGTACGTCCGTATCGATTCGGGATGCTCAGCCTTCCAGGCATGCGGAGCCAGGGCGGTCCAGTTCGTTTCGCCCTCAAACGCTCGCTCCAGAACGTCTTGCAAGTATGCGCGCACGTCCAGGTCGTTGCGGACTGCGCTGCCAATGATCGTCATCAAGTTCGCCGCTCGCTCGCCCGCCGACACCGAGCCTTTGAACAGCCAGTTCTTGCGGCCCGTCGCCACGCGCTTCTCGCTTGTCTTCGGGAAGATCGATGGTTCGTTCATAACGAGGCAAGTGTTCGGGGAACTTGCGGTCGTCTTTGCGAGGTCGTCGCGGCTGCCGCTTGCCCTTCTCTTGCTCGGCGTCTTCGACGATTTGTTCGGCCTCGCGGATCGCTTCTTCGAGCGCACTGACGACTTCGGGCGTGACCTCTTGACCCAAGTCCAGCAGTAACTGGCCGGCCCCGTCGGCGCGTCGTTCACTCTTGCGAGCGTAGAGTTGATTGAGAAGTTTCTCGATCGTCAGGTTCAGCTCGATGACTTTCTCATCGAGTCGATCATTATTGTCTTTGAGGCATTCGCTTTCGTCTTTTCTCCGCAGACTTCAACGAGATGCCAGCGATCCACATCGCCAACTCGACCGAATCGATCGTCACGTGGGACTGATCGTCTTCGGGCTTGGGCAATTCAACGGTGCCTTGTTCGAGTCGCCGGTACCACAGCGTCAATCCGCCGGTCTCCCACCACAGGGCTTTGATACGGTCGCGTTTGCGATTGACGAACAAGAACAACGCGCCGCTGGTCACGCTGTGACCGAGCGATGTGGTGACGATGCCGGTCAGTCCATCGAAACCTTTTCGAAAGTCGACCGGTTCGGTGCAAAGATAAATGGGAGTCCCGTCAGGTAATCCGATCATGAGCGGCTGGCCTCGCTGCAGGGAGCCCCGTTGCCCGCAGGCACTTCGAATCGAATACCACCTGGCAGATCCACGGTCATCACCGAGCGCGGTTCTGGCTGCGCATTCGCGGGGAAGGACACGGGGACAAACTTCGCCAGCGACTCGGCGGGCACCTCAGCGATGGCCGAAGTACGGCCGCGAAGTTTACGTCGCCAGTAATAGTAGGGTGCCTGCGAGACACCTTCATCGAGGCAGAATTGCCGGACGGTGATGTCGAGATGCTCGAATCGTTCGAGCCGATCGGCCCAGAGTTGGGCGTCTTGGGTTGGAAACATGGGATTTCCCGTTTGAGAAACGTGGCGAAACCCATGACCCTAACACTCGCGCCTACAATGGTTCTGGTGTACGGTTACAGGGCAATGACGATCTCGATGCCGAACTCACTTTGCCCCAGAACGCCTGGGATCTTGCCAAATTGATTTCGGAAACGGTAGATCTCCTGCGCGATCAAGGCTGCCTTGCCTTCTTCGAGCCGCCACGCCACTCAGGGTATGCGAGAAGCTGCACAGATCGTTGTCGATTGATTCGGGAAAGAGTTGCTCGGTTCGGTGATCAAGCTTGGCTTTTTCTGCGGTCGTGATTCGACCGCGTCTGCGTGTTATTTTGGATTTTTTCCGAGCGGGTGGCTTGGCTCCCGCTTTTTCCTTGCGTGCGTTATCGGCCTTTTCTGAGTAAGATTCTTCGAGACGCTCGGTGGGATTCTTTCCGGCAATCTTCGCCTCCAACTCTCGGATTTTGTCTTCGAGTTGCTGAATTTTCTCCGCCTGCATTTGCACCAGCTTGTTCAACTGTGCCTTATTGAGCGGTTTCGATTTCGGTTGTGGACGTTTGGCAGCCATCGCTGCGTCTTACCAAACGCACCGACTTCAACGCAAAGTCGATTTCACAGAATGGACGCCTACAATAGTTCATGGACGAGCTTGGGAAGCGGGACGTATTCTGTGGCCCTGGATGATGCATTTCGGCGCGACTGCCACGCTGCCAACCCCAGGATTTGTGTGGCACTCTTGCTCCAGAACGATAGATCTGCGGAGTGACTTGCCGGGTGGCTGTGCTCTTCGATCTATGATCGTTATCTCAGAACCCACGACCTGGATGCTGGCGACGTTCAACACGTGTTCTCCGACAGATTGTTGTGCAACGCCAGATGAGTGCCAAACCTCCTTCTTTTGTTAAACCGTTCATTCAGTCGCCCACATCATGCATCCTCCGCGAATCGTTCGTCCTTGATTCCGAGTCGCAGCTTCCACTCCATCGCACTGCAGTAAAGCACGGGTACGACCAACATCGTCATGATCGCGATCGTCATGCCGCCGAAACTGGGGATCGCCATCGGTACCATGATGTCGCTGCCGCGGCCGGTCGATGTCAGCACGGGGATTAACGCGAGCAGCGTCGTTGCGGTTGTCATCAAGCAGGGACGCACGCGACGCATGCCCGCCGCCACGGTGGCTTCGCGAGCATGTTTGGCGTTCTCGATTCGGTCCTTGCGGAAACTTTCATCCAGGTACGACGCAATCACGACGCCATCGTCGCTGGCGATGCCGAACAGAGCGAGGAAGCCGACCCAGACGGCGACGCTCAGGTTGATCGTCTTGACTTGAAATAACTCTCGCATGTTCGTGCCGAGCACACTGAAGTCGAGAAACCAATCGGTGCCATACATCCACAGCATGATGAAGCCGCCGGCCCAGGCGATCAGAATGCCGCTGAAAACGAGCGATGTTGTGATCGCGGATTTGAATTGCAGATACAGAATCAAGAAGATGATGCCGAGGGCCAGTGGCAAGACGATCGACAAAGTCTTCTGCGATCGAATTTGGTTCTCGTAGTTGCCCGAGAACGTGTACGTGACTCCGGCGGGCAGCGTGAACTCGCCCGAGTCGATCTTATCTTGCAAAAATGCCTGAGCGTCTTCGACCACGTCGACTTCGGCTTCGCCAGGTCGTTTGTCGAACAGAACGTAGCCCAACAGGAAAGTGTCTTCGCTCTTGATGACCTGCGGGCCGCGCATGTAGCGAATTTCAGCGAGCTGACCGAGCGGGATTTGCGGTCCCATCGGTGTCGGAACCAGAATCCGTTCGAGCGATTCGAGGTCGTCGCGAAGTTCGCGAGCGTACCGGACGCGGACTGGAAAACGTTCGCGACCTTCGACGGTGGTCGTCAATTGACGACCTCCGATCGCGACTTCGATCACGTCTTGAACACTGCGAATGTGCAATCCATATCGCTTGATCGCATCGCGGTCGATGTCGATTTCGAGATACGGCTTGCCAATGATGCGGTCGGCGATCACAGCGGAGGCTTGTACCGTGGGAACCTGCTTTAACAACCCTTCCAATTCCAACGCGACCTTCTCAATCGTCTCGAGGTCCGGTCCTTTTACCTTCATGCCCATCGGTGCCCGCATCCCGCTTTGCAACATCACGATTCTGGCCGCGATCGGTTGCAACTTCGGCGCGGACGTCGTCCCCGGAATCTGAGCGGCGGTCGTGATCGCTTGCCAGATGTCGTCAGGCGTTCGGATCTCATCACGCCATTGGCGAAACGGGCGACCGTCGGGATCGGGGATCAGATCACCTTCGTCGTCCCGCGAGAATTCGTTCGCGTCTTCGTCATACTGAAAGTCCAGTCGATGACCGTCTTGGTCGGATTTGTATTCTGACTTGTAGGTGATGTAGGTTTCGATCATCGAAATGGGGGCCGGATCAAGCGGCGTATCGGCACGTCCGATCTTGCCGACCACCGATTCGACTTCCGGAATCGACACCAGCAACCGATTCTGCAACTGCAGCACGTCCAATGCTTCTCCGATCGAAGCGTGTGGCATCGTGGTCGGCATGTACAGGAACGAACCTTCATCGAGCGGCGGCATGAACTCTTTACCGAGTCCCGGAAACACTCGGGTCGCGGCTTGCCAAGGACTCGACTGTCGAATCGTCGCTTCGGAAACGCCGACGAGAGCCGCTGTCTTTGGGATGAAGCCGAAAACCTTGTCGAATCCCAACCATGCCGAACCACCAAACAACAGGATCGCCGCAGGCAGGCAAAGAAACGCCAGCTTATGATCCAAGCACCATCGCAAAATCGGTTCGTACAGGAAGCGTTGAAAGAGCGTGAAGAAACCAAGGATGCCGCCAATCAATCCGCCGACAAACATCAGGTTGAGCATCAATCCTTTCTGCGGCCCCAGCGGCAACCATTCTTGAGTTAACAATACGCCGACCACGAACGCGGCCAAGGCACTGGCCGCATACGGACCGAAGCGAATATATCGCTGAGGAATCCGGTCTTCATACAACTTGTATGCCGACAACGCGATCAAGATCGCTCCAACCCACCACGTCAGCATGAAAGAAGCCGCAATACCGAGGATCAGCAGCGCGAACCACGCTCCACGGCGCAAGCTTTTCGACTCAATCCGACCGCCCATCAACACATGAGCCGCTGGCGGAATGATCGTCAGAGCCACGATCACGGACGCCGCGAGGGCAAACGTTTTGGTGAATGCGAGTGGCCGGAATAACTTTCCTTCCGCACCGATCATGGTGAACACGGGCAAGAAGCTGACCACCGTCGTCGTCACGGCGGTTAGCACGGCTCCGGCGACTTCGTGCGTCGCCTTGAAGATGACCGTCAACTTGTTGTCTTCGGGCGCCGCCTCATCCAAGTATTTGAGGATGTTCTCGGTGACAATGATTCCCATGTCGACCATCGTACCGATCGCGATCGCGATGCCCGACAACGCCACGATGTTCGCATCGACGCCAAAGGTCTTCATGGCGATGAAGCACATCAGAACCGCAAGTGGCAACAACGCGCTGATCAAGAACGAACTGCGCAGGTGAACGACCATCACCAGGATCACGATGATGGTGACCAGGATTTCCTCCATCAGCGCCGTGTTCAGTGTGCCCAACGTTTCGTAGATCAATCCTGTCCGATCATAAAACGGCACAACCGCGACTTGACTTGTAGTCACCCACGCGGGCCAGTCGGCTTGAGGCATTGAGCGAAGGTGCTTTACCCACGCGTCGCTGCTGGTAGTCGCTCCCGTGATCGTCCCCAAGTTATGACGATCGGCGTACAAGTCGACTTCATCAGCTGACGTCTTGGAGTAGTCGACCAACACCTTCGTGGGCAGTCCCGGCGAAACCTCTTTGATCCGTTGCTTGATATTCTTGATTGCCGCCAGCGGGTTGTAGCCGTAGCGGACGACGGCCACGCCACCGACCGCCTCCGCACCCGCTTTATCGAGCGCACCGCGACGCAATGCCGGCCCGAGCGACACGTTGGCAACGTCGGCAACCGTGATCGGAACATTGTCGGTGACCTTCAGCACCGTCTTTTCGATATCCTCGACCTGTTCGATGAATCCAAGACCGCGGATGACGTATTCAGCTTTGTTCAATTCAATCGTCCGCGCTCCCACATCGACGTTCGACATGCGAACTGAATCGAAAACGGTGGCCAGCGTCACGCCGGCGGCCCTCATGGCGTCGGGGTCCACGTCGATTTGATACTCTTGAACGAAGCCGCCGATGGACGCGACCTCGCTGATGCCTTCGGCAGACATCAACGAATAGCGAACGTAGTAATCCTGAATCGTTCGCAGTTCCCGCAGGTCCCAACCGCCGGTCGGCTTGCCATCCGGATCGCGACCTTCGAGTGTGTAGAGATAAATTTGCCCGAGTGCCGTCGCGTCTGGACCCAGCATCGGCTGTACGCCGTCGGGCAACGTGCCGCTGGGCAGGCTGTTCAGCTTTTCCAACACCCGAGTTCGCGACCAATAGAAGTCTGCATCCTCGCCAAAGATGATGTAAATCGACGAGAAACCGAACATCGAATAGCTGCGGATCGTTTTGACCTCGGGGATACCGAGCAGCGACACCGTTAGCGGATATCCGATCTGGTCCTCGACGTCTTGCGGGCTGCGTCCCATCCACTGCGTGAATACGATCTGCTGGTTCTCGCCGATGTCCGGAATCGCATCGACGGGTACCGGATTGCGTGGCAGCACACCCGTATCCCAATCAAATGGGGCGACCATCACGCCCCAGCCAATCGTGGCGATTACCAACAGCAACACGACGAGTTTGTTGGTGAGGCAAAACCAGATCAGCCGCCCGAGCATCGAACGTTTGGCGGTTTCGAGTAGGTCGTCTCGGTTTGTGTCGTTCTGCATTTTTAGTTGGGAGTGAAAGGGTTGGGAGTTAGGAGAAAAACCACACGAACTAACTCCCC
>JBDNIG010000603.1:0-5802 GCA_041688415.1 Rhodopirellula sp.
CAAGGTGCCGACATTGTTGCCGTACTCGCTGCGGTACAGAACAACCCAAGGTGCTTGCTGGTGCGAGCCGACAGCGGCGTCGATGGCTTCGAAGATTTATCGGGCATGACGCTCCAGTGCCAACCGGGCCGAGCCTTTTTGCCCTTTTTGCGCCAACGTGGTTTTCTCGATGGAGTTCGCGAAGTGCCGTACTTCAATTCCATCGCGGGCATGGTCGACGATCCTAAAATGGCGGTCCAAGCCTACGCGGTCGCCGAACCACTGCTCGCCCGCCAACAAGGCTTGGAGGTGCAAACGCTCATGATCAGTGACCTGGGCTGGAATCCCTATTCGAGCGTGCTGGTCACGACGGGGACGCTGATTCGCGAGTCACCGGAACTCGTGCGGGAATTCGTCGCAGCCACCCAACAAGGCTGGATCGACTATTTGCAATCACCCGAGAAAGCGAACGAAGCGATATTGAAAGCCAATACGCACGGGATGACCGCGGAAGTACTCCAGTTCGGTGCCGAGCAAATGCGACCCCTGGCGTATCCCGATGAGTCGACCGAGTTGGGGGAAATGACGCTCCAGCGCTGGCGGCAACTGGTCGACCAGATGAAGGAACTCGACGTGATCGGTCAAGACTCGGTGCGGGCCGAGGATTGTTTCACGGACCAATTCCTGCCGTGATCCATGAGCCACAACCCCACGCACCCGTCAAGAAAAATCGAATTCCGCCTTCCCATCGTTCAGCTTCAGCTTCGCTTCAAACCGTTTACCCGCCTTCGATTTGAAACCCTTGAGCGTCGTCGTTTGCCCGTCGCGGATTAACTTTTTAGCCATCGCAGCGGTAATCCGTTTGCCCGCGATCGTTTTCCAAATGGTGAGTCCGCAGCCATCACGCCAGCGACTGCAGCTATACGCCTTGGCGGTCTCGATCACGGGGCTGTCACACAGCGGACATGCTCCCAGGTCACCGGACGGTTTGGCATCCCGGGTTGTTTGAGTATTCTGCGACTTGCTCGTTTTACCACCGCGTGACGATCGTGAACTGCCCTCGGGTTTACCTCGGGCGGTGCTGCGTTTGGGCTTGCCGTCGCGACCTTGTTCGTCACCCCGAGGAACCGGTATTTCGATGAGTACGCCGGACGTGGACATGCCCAACAAACAGGGCTCGGTATCGGCGGACTCGACCGGTTTGCTGGTGACGCCGAACTGCAGCAGCTCGCGAATCTGTTGCATCGATAGTTCAACGTCTCGATATTTCGGCGGCAAGACAAAATCGCAACCCGCTTTCCAACCCGAGCAACCGAAGGCACGTTTGCCGGCGATGATCGGCTCGCCACAGCGAGGACACGGGCCATAGATTTCGTGATTGAGAGTGTCGACGTCGCTCGATCGCACGACGCCGCGGGTGTACTCCGCGATCTCTTTCATGAAGACATCCGGCGATAGCCGTCCCGCTTCGATCTGTTTTAGCTTCGCTTCCCATTCGCCGGTCAGTTCGGGTGAGGTCAAGTTGCGGTCCTTGACGATCGCGATGAGATATCTGCCCAGGTCCGTCGCAAGGATATTCTTCTTAGCCCGTTCAATGTACTTTCGGTGCAACAGCGTTTCGATCGTCGCTGCCCGCGTCGCGGGCGTGCCCAGCCCTTTCTCCTTGAGTGCCTCGCGCAGTTCCGCTTCGTCAACGAGTTTCCCTGCCGTGTCCATGGCTCCGAGCAAGGTATTTTCTGTGAAATGTTTGGGAGGTGATGTCTCTCCCGCTTTAACGTACGGTTCGTGCGGACCGCTCTCGCCGACCTTGAAAGCCGGCAACACCTGTTGCTCGTCCGCATCCCCTCCCTTGGCCTTCCGCGGATACAACTCCGTCCATCCCGGCACGACCACCCGCACACCGCGAGCTCGAAAGGGAACATCGCCCGCAGCGGCATCCACCACCGTCACTTCCTTTTGACAAGGCGGATAAAACGCTGCGATGAAGCGGATCACAATGGCATCGTAAATCTTCTGGGCGCGATCACCGAGGTTGCCAGGCGACGCGCCCGTCGGAATGATCGCATGGTGATCGGTCACCTTGGTGTTGTTGACGATTCTGCTCGAAAACGACAACGCGTTGAGATCGAGTTTGGCAATCTCGTTCGGTTTGAAAACCCGCAATTGCTCGAAAATCTGCGGCACCTCCTTCCGCATGTCCTGGGTCAGGTAGCGAGAATCGGTCCGTGGATACGTGATCAGCTTGGCTTCGTAGAGTGACTGGGCCGCCGCCAGAGTATCGGCCGCTGAGATGCCGAACCGACGGTTCATGTCCCGCTGCAGTTCGGTCAAATCGTAAAGCTGGGGTGGCAGCGATTTCTCCGCCCGGCTCTGCACCTTCTTGACCTGCAGCGGATGCTCGCCCGCCTGCGCCAGCAACCGTTCGGCGTCCGCCTGCTCGGCAAAACGATCTCCGGTGAACCGAAAGGATGACTTGCGATAAGTCGTCAGCAATTCCCAGAAAGGCTCGGATCGAAAGGTGCGGATCTCATCATCGCGACGGACGATCATCGCCAGCACCGGGGTCTGGACGCGACCCAAACTCCACAACAGCCCTTTGTTGGCACCGCGTTTGCTTTGGTCGCTCGATGAATTATCGCCGCCGCTACCACCAGCGGATCGGTACCGCACGGTGTAGTTGCGTGTGGCATTGAGCCCGACAACCCAATCCGCTTGGCTGCGGCACTTCGCCGCCTCGTAAAGATTGTCATAGTCGGCAAGTGGCCGGATCGAGCGAAACGCAGCACCGATTGCACTGGGCGTGAGCGAACTGAGCCACAGCCGCTCCGCAGGCTTTTGGCCGCATCCGCTCAGCGTCAAAATATACCGGAAAATCAGCTCGCCCTCCCGGCCCGCATCGGTGGCACAGATCAGCGAGTCGGCCGCCTTGAAGAGTCTCTTGATAACGGCAAACTGTTTTTTCGCACCGTCATCGCCACGCACTCGCAGCTCAAACGTTTCCGGGACAAACGGCAGCGAATCCAACGTCCAGCGTTTCAGCGCCGGGTCGTAATCACCCGGTTCGACGAGCTCGACCAAGTGCCCAAACGCCCATGTCACCTGATATCCGCCGCCCTCCAAATAGCCATCGCACCGCCGCGAGGCTTTCAGAAACGACGCTAGATCACGCGCCACGGACGGTTTTTCGGCAAGAATCACCTTCACAACAAATCCACCACTTCCGGCCAATAGCCGCACGCTTGATCAACAGTTCCCGGCTCCACGTGAATGCTTGACGCCGATGCGACCAGCATACCAGAGGATCGCAGAAGATTTTTCTGGCGATGCATCGAAATATGATTTGGTGGACTTGTCAAATTCACTAAAAGAGTCCATGATATCGCCCTGGCAGCAGTGACGTCGCCCCCGGTCGACGATCACGCCAACAAAAAACGCACCCGTGGCGCAACTGGATAGCGCATCGGTCTTCGGAACCGGCGGTTACAGGTTCGAATCCTGTCGGGTGTACTGACCTCCGTTTTCTGAGCTATCAGGAACCATTCCTGATCCATCAGGAACCATCACGACCCCGGTTTTACCGGGGTTTTTTCGTTTCGTGACTTCTCTAGGGGGTTCCTGGCTCCGTTGTGATGGGATCCCCAATAGGCACCCGAGTAGGTCCCCGGCCAAATCGAAGTCTTCTTCGGTCGTTTGTAGATAGTAGGTCTCCGCAATCGCACCGCTGTGCCCGAACCAATCGTTCAGCACGTGGTTGGCGAAGCGGCCTGACCGTTCAAGCTCAGTCCGTCGTGTTGAACGCAGGCACATAAACGGCTTGGGCCATCTCTCGACACCCGCGAGATCGGCGATTCGGTGCAACTGCGTTCTCAGGTTCTGCTCGGTGTAGCGGTAGCGTTGGATCACGTAATCTGTCGCTGGCACCTCGATGCCCGGTAGCCGGATCTCGGACAGATCAGCCAGCTCAGTTCGGAGCTCAGGGAACAGCGGTACAACACGCTCTCCTTTGCCAGCTCGCCTCGTCTTCGTTGAATGAACTTTGAAGCGGGCACGCTCCCAATTGATGTCTGACCACCGAAGCAGAAGAACCTCCGAAGGACAACGGAGTCCCCCATATCGAGCTAGAGCGAACAGCACTCGCCACTCTTGATCAGGACAGGCTTCGAGAATCGCCTTCGCCATAGCGGCATCGATATAACGGTTCTTCGTTTTGTCGCTTGAGAGATCGATTTTGATCCCGTGGAGAGGATTTCTCTCCAAGAGTCCGTCGTCAATCGCCGCCTTGAGGAGCTGGCGACAACGCTTGACGTTTTGCCCAGCTGTATTGGGGCTCAACTCTAAGTCGTCGATCATCCAGCGGTGCCAACGCTCAGCCTCGCCCTTCGTCAGAGAAACCAAGGGAATATCCTTTCCAAGGAATCGCTCCAGCTTGTCAACAGCTTGGCGGTAGTTCTCGGGCTTCTGCCAGTCCTTGCGTCCTATGATATAGCTCCGGCAGTACGCAAGGACGGTGGTTGGCAGGTCCCGCACAACTCTCGCCTCACACAGCCCCAGGGCGGCAAGTCGGTCGTGCAGACCGAGGGGGGTGCGATCGAGCCATTGTCGCGTGCTCTTGCCGGGTGTTCTGGAGCGGTCGGCACATTCGATCAAATGCTCGACGTTTTCCTTCGCTTCTTCCGCATCGGCTTCTGTGATGGCTCCAAGGCCGATCAGCTTGCGTTTCTTGTTAATGTAGAACCGAAGCTTCCAGCTGTCTCGCCCATCGTTAGTCACATGTTGCAATGATGCCATGGCTATCTCTGTTAAACCTATCTGATCTGAGTGCTGATTTTATCGTGGGCTCGCCGTGTCGTCACGACTGACGACGCTCAACCCAAATCTGTCGCTGTCTGATGCTCACCCGTCGCTGTTCGCCGCGAGTGCCGCCAGCACGGCTTCGATGTCGAACAAAACTCGTCGCTTGAGCCTGAGGACAGGCACTTTTTTCTCAGCCATCAAGCGTTCGACCGTGCTGGTACTGACACCGAGTTTCTGGGCAAGTTCGTGCTTGTCGACGCAGCGAGGCTGTCTTGCCAATCGCTCGGCGACCATGTCGGCGAGCAGTTCGAGCTGCCCTGCAGTGATCGGTGAATTCGCCATCGCTCAGCTCTCCAGTCCCCGTAAATGGATCTGGACGTGTTGCACGCACGGTGCAGAGCACATGAAGCCGGTGACGCGGAGCAGTTGTAGCCTCCGCATACGGAAAAGATGAGATTCGGCTTGATTTTCAGATTTGGTACTCGTGAGACCTGAATCCGATACTCGTACCATTCGGATTTCGAGCTCTTTTGGGGATCGCATGATTCAAACTCCCTGCGAATGAAATAACGCGGCACTGCATGGATCCTTGTGCCTTCAAATCGACACCCTAATGGTGCGAGAAGATCTCCTTGGCCCGTCGACTTGACACGCCTCGGGTAGCATGGCATCATTCGATGCCATCGTCAACAGTCCATTCACAGTTTGAGTGCGAGAAAAAATCATGAATCCAACTGCCCGTCGAGTACAGCGTCTGCTCATGCTCCTGTTCGCGGAGATCCAGCAGAGAGAAGCCGCTCGTCAGATTGGAGTTACGCAGTCGCTTCTGTCACGCACGCTGTCCGGAGAACGTGAGCCCTCGAAAACACTTTTGCGAAAATTGGGCTCGTTTCCCGGTGTGAATGCACGGTGGCTTCTCGATGGAATCGGCGAGCCTCTTACCGCGGGTGGCACAACACTTCCCATTATCGAGCAATTGCCAAAGAAGCCCGAAACAAAATGGGAAGAGCTTCAGCAGGAAGCCGAGCG
>JBDNIG010000604.1:0-3933 GCA_041688415.1 Rhodopirellula sp.
AAACGCTCGATAGCGTCGAACTCGCCGCGATCGGAGCCGATGGCGTCTCCAGTGGCGAAATTATCGAAGATTTATTCGAAACCGAGTTCGACGAAGATGCTCAACCGGGCGAAGATGACCAGGCGAGCAGCGATGGCGAATTCCCGCAGGTCGATGACACCGTGGGTGCCGAAGCCACCGTGGTCGATTATCTGCCCAGCGACACGGTCGTGTTGGTCGTCAATCCAGCCGAATGCCGCGCCACGAGCGACGCATTGCTCGCCCGCGTCGCTCGCACGGATCGTTTCGTCACCATGGCCGAACTGCTGACGGAGTTACGAGGGCACCGCGTGGTGACGGGCAGTCAACTTGCCGAAAGTTCTGACGATAACCACATCGATCTCCAGACCGCTGGGGCGGACAGTTTCGCCGCGTCGCTCGACGAAACGAAGTCCCGCGTCGACAGTGTTGCCGCGGGACACGAGGTCATCGTCGTGGGCGACACGCCCGCCGACGGCCAGCGCTTGACGGAACTGCTCGCCGATACCGACGCCGCCAAATCCGGTCACCTCCACATGACCGTAGCCCCGCTCAGCGGCGGATTCCGTTTGACCGAAGCGGAGGTCTTGGTATTGACCGGAGCCGAACTGTTTCACCGCAACCCCGTGCGCCGCGTCAGCTCCCGGGTTCGCGGCAAACCGATCGACAGTTTCCTGCAACTGACGCCCGGCGATCTCGTCATCCACTTGTCTCACGGCATTGGTTTGTATCGTGGCCTGAACACGATCGAGAAGAGCGGTCAGCACCAAGAACATCTCACCATTGAGTTTGACGGTGGCACGAAAATCCACGTGCCGGCGACACGGATTCAGTTGATCCAACGCTACGTAGGTGGTACGAAAAATCGTCCCCGACTGGCGAAAATTGGTGGTATCTCGTGGTCCAACCAACGCCGGGCCGCCGAGTCCGCCGTCACGGACATGGCCGACGAACTGCTCGAACTGCAAGCCCAACGGGCGACCCGGCGCGGGATCGCGTTCGATCTCGACAACGAATGGCAACATCAATTCGATGCGAGTTTTCCCTATCTCGAAACACCCGACCAACTCACGGCGATTGAAGCGATCAAAGCGGACATGGAATCGCATCAACCGATGGACCGCCTGATCTGCGGTGACGTTGGTTTCGGCAAAACCGAAGTCGCGATGCGGGCCGCATTCAAAGCCGTCACGTCGGGGTACCAAGTCGCGGTGTTGGTCCCGACCACCGTGCTCGCCGAACAGCACTTTCATTCATTCTGTGATCGGATGGCGGAGTTCCCGGTTGAAATTCGCAAACTGTCGCGGTTTTGCACCGCGGCCGACCAGCGACAAACGATCAAAGACCTTCGCCGTGGCAAAGTCGACATTGTCATCGGCACGCACCGCATCGCCAGCAAAGACGTGAACTTTCATAACCTCGGGATGGTGGTCATTGACGAGGAACAGCGATTTGGCGTCGCGGTGAAAGAGCGACTGAAAACTCGCCACACCAACGTCGATGTACTCACGCTCTCGGCAACCCCGATTCCACGCACGCTGCACATGGCATTGGTCGGCGCCCGCGACATCAGCAATCTGGAAACGCCACCGGCCGAACGCATGCCCGTCGAGACCAAAGTCACTCGCTGGGACCCGAAACCGATGCGATCCGCGATCGTGCGAGAACTCAACCGGGGTGGGCAAATGTACTTTGTTCACAACCGGATCGGTGACATGCACGAACTCGCCGCTAAAATCAACGAAGTCGTTCCAGAAATCCGGATCGGGATCGGGCACGGCCAAATGGGCGAAGGCGAACTCGAACAGATCATGATTGATTTCATCGATCACAAATTCGATATGTTGCTGGCGACCACAATCATCGAAAGCGGTTTGGACATTCCCAATGCCAACACGATGTTCATCGACGAAGGCAATCGCTACGGGCTCAGCGATCTCCACCAACTCCGCGGGCGGGTCGGACGGTACAAACACCAAGCCTACTGTTACCTGTTGGTCTCGCCAACGAAACACCTCACCCCCGAAGCGAGCAAGCGACTCCGCGCGATTGAAGAGTACTCGCAGATGGGCGCGGGGTTTGCCATCTCGATGCGTGATCTGGAAATCCGCGGCGCGGGGAATCTTCTCGGCAGCCAACAGAGCGGTCACATCGCCGCGGTGGGATACGAGCTGTACTGCCAATTGCTCGAGGACGCGGTCCGCCAAGCCAAAAAACTGCCGCCCAAGCTATCCGCCGACGTCGACATTGACTTACCCATCGAAGCTTACCTACCCAATGACTATGTGCCCGACCTGCGTCACAAGATTGATCTGTATCGACGGATGACGCGCATCAATCACGCGACGGAAATCATCCAGTTCCGCGAAGAGCTGATCGATCGGTTTGGGCCGATCCCCGACGCGGCATCGCGGATGACCCAACTCTGCGAGCTTCGACTCGATGCGGCGGCTTGGGGAATTCAATCGATCTCCAACAATGATCGCTTCATCGTGCTGCAGTATGCGAACGAACGTCGCCTCAAGGAACTGGTTGATCGAGCGTCCGTCCCCGTGCGCATCGTGGATTCACGCAAGGCGTACATCCCGACAAAAGGGTTTGACATGAGCGACCCCACCGGCGAGGCGTGGCTGCAGCTCGCCCGCGCTGCACTCTGGATCGGCTAAGCTTTGTAAGACAGGAGCATTGTCCCGTCCGGCACCAATCTGCTCGCTCGGGACAATGGTCCCAAGCTTCGTCCTTCACCAGGGCAATCTGCACACACCCCACTGCCCGCAGTTCTCGTCCACGCCGACTTCGATCATCGACAGGGCGTCGCCGAATTTGTCTTTGGTCTGTTTACGAACCCGCTCGGCCATCACGCGCGCGATCTCCTCGGCTGTCGTATTGACAACCGGCAGAATGATCGCGTCTTCGTTTGGGAATACCCAACGCCGATCGCGAAACCGCACCGTCGTTTCCTTTTCATCCTCGGTCACCAGTATCTCGCGGTGATCGCGGGGCAGAATCACGTGGTGATCCAAAGCCTGGGTCTCCGCCAGCACCGCATCTCGCAGGGCGATGAAATCGACCACGTAGCGGTTCTCATCGAGCGGTCCTTCGACGCTCACGCGAACGGCATAATTATGCCCATGGATGCGTTCGCAAATATCGCCCGCGAACGTGATGAAATGTGCCGCTGAAAAGACGAATTGTTCTTTGGTCAAATCGACGCGAAAGCAAGGTTCGGACATTAAATTGGTTCTGCGAGTGAAAGGTTCGAGTCGCGAAGAGGCTGTGAATCTATTGAGGGGCCGCCACGTAGCGATAACAGTTTGTTAGATTGTACTTTCCGTTTAACCACGTGGGCAACGCCCCACGCTCGTTCGGAGAAACGCCGCCCGCCAAGCACGCGGTTAAACGAGTCCGGAAACTAGAAGAAAATTAGAGGGACAGAGCTTGATCTATTTTCATCTAATCGCAAGGTCGCGGCCCGACGTGGTCGCGACTTGGAGCGATGAGGAGGTGGCCAGACGCTGGCTCATGTTGTGCCCACATCGCCGCGAAACGGATGGTTCACCGATGCCCCCGTCCGAGCCGGAGATCAAATCGATCGCGGACTGTCCGATCAAGCGAGCGGAGATTCGTAAACGATTGAGCAGTTTCAGTTGGTGGATGCGGTTGCTGTGCCAGCGGGTGGCGATGCGCGCTAACCGCGAAGACGAGGAAGCGGGCAGATTTTTTCAAGATCGTCTCCGTGCGACGCGTTTGGCTGATGAATCCTCGCTGCTGGCGTGTGCCGCGTATGTGGACCTGAACCCAATCCGGGCGGCGATGGCGGACACGCTGGAACAGAGCGATCACACTTCGGTCCGGCGAAGGATCGAGGGGCTGGTTGATGAACCTGAGGTCGCCAGCGAGTCGGTTACGATTGCA
>JBDNIG010000605.1:0-5498 GCA_041688415.1 Rhodopirellula sp.
ATAAGGTGGTGGACATGTGCGTTCTTTCAAAGGATGACTTTAGAAATCTCCCTGACAGAATGGCATGTCCACGCTTTTTTATCCATACACCGTACTTTCAGCATCCTTCAGTCCTGCGCACGCTTCAGTCGGATGAGCCATAATTTCCTGGATAATGCCGGAAAACGGTGAAGGATTCGATCCGACGAACCATTTAAGGGTTAGCGTCGTTTAAGGTCGACGACGGCGAATCGATGCACTTGGGCTTCATGCGTGAGCAAATAGTGATGAACTGTGACAGCGTACAACAACAACTTTCCAGCTTTCTCGATGGCGAACTCTCCGAGTCGGCCACGACGGGAGTTCGCGCGCACGTTCAGACCTGCCTCGCTTGCCAAGCGGAGTTGGCGGCTTTCCAGAGGCTGAGCGTCACACTTGCGACTCCCCCATCGAACGCACCGCCACCCTGGTCCGCAATCCAGGCGGGCCTTCCCGCGAGTAACCCAACCGTTTCGCTCACCCGCCAGGGAACGACTGCGGACGATCGGGAAGGTAGACGATCGAAATGGTTCAAGGATGCCATGCTGATTGCCGCATCGCTGGCCGCTTCGATTTTGATCTTGGCCTGGACTTGGCAACGCAATGATGGAACCTCCCAGGTCGCGCAGAGTGATCCTTCACGGAGCGATATGATAGCCGCTCATGCAACTCAGCCGCATGGCCAGGATGAGATCCCAAGCTCCCACGGTCATTTGGCGCACGACGGGCATCAGCACCATACTCACGACGGCGATGTGGCTGCGGTCGTGGACTTGCATGAAACGTTGAAGCTACAGGCCTCCGGCACCGACGCAGCATTGCAGGAATTGGCGAGTCGATACAATGGCAGAGCTGCTTCGTTTACTGAGGTCGTTGAAAACTTCGGTCGTCAACCGTCGATCCAATCCATCTTGCCAAGTTCGGTGAAGTTAGTCTCAACACAACTCCTGGAGATGCCGCAGTGCACTTGTTCGGAAGGTGAATGCACGTGCGGTCCCGGCAAGTGCAACTGTGTTGCGGCAGTTTGCCAACGTCCTGACGGATCAACCTTTTTGGTGGTCGAGCAATGCCGAGGCCAAGAGGTATCGTTCGGCGACGCGCCCACTCAAATCGTCAAACGCGGCGATCACGATTTACAGATTGGCAAGAGCGCGGAAGCCATTGCAGTCAGTTGGAAAACACCCGGCGGACGATTGACCGCATTTGGCTTGCTGAGCCTCGACGAACTCGACCAAATGCTGGCTATGAAATAACGGACATGCTGCTGGGCCAAACACCTCCTTTCACTAGTGATCCTGGTAACTGGTGAGGAATGTGACTTCGATTGCACCAACGGACGCGAATTTACTCGGATGCGAATTCACTGAGTTTTTGGAAGTTCGATTCAGATGATCGATAGATAGGCCGATGCTGCCGAACGAGATTAACGAAGTACGCAACCAGCTTTTCGCAATCGTTTCATCCACAATTCAGATGAGTTAGGGTCGGGTTCGATTCGGTTGACAGCGGCTGATTGGCGCGTCTCGGCTGAAGCGATCTAGCGTAGCAAGCAAAATCGTCCAACCTCAAACCTCACTCTCATTTCGTCGAATCTGCATCTTCACAGGCAAATTCCGAATTTGCGTGAAGGATCGCTCGCTGCCGTGCATCTAACTGGTCAACGTACAATGTTTTCGCTCCGCGATGTGTGGTGAATGGTTCGCCGTATCGGCTGAGTTGTGAAAAAATGGTTCCGCACCCTGAATCAAAGGATTCTTAGAATGTCGATCAAACGATCACTCCTGTTGTTTACGCTGGCCCTCGGATTGATTGCCAGCAGTTTTGGTTCCTTGAACGCGATTGCGCAGGAACACAACGATGCAGACCACGACCATCAGGCCATGAAGAAGAAAGAGGCCAAGATCAAAGAAGCGATCTCCACACTGTCACCTCAAGACCAAAAGCTCGTCAAGGAGCAGCGTTTTTGCCCAATTATGACGTACGATCGCCTTGGTTCGATGGGCACGCCGCTGAAGGTGATGATCGAAGGCAAACCGGTCTTCCTGTGTTGCAAAGGATGTGTCGAAGACGCTCAGAAGGGCGGCGAGAAAACGGTCAAGGCAGTCATGAAATTACGTGACTCAGCCGCGACGCTTGCCAAGCTGCCAATGGAAGAGCGCACGGCAGTCGAGGCGCAGAAGTACTGTGCCGTGGCGAACACAAGCCTTCTCGGTTCGATGGGCGCACCAATCAAATTGGAAGTCGATGGCAAACCTGTCTACCTGTGCTGTGGCGGATGCACCAAGAAAGCCCAAGCCAACCCGGCCGGAACCTTGGCAAAAGCACAAGAATTGGTCAAAGCGGGCACGGTTGAAGGCCACGACCACGAAGACCACGATCACTAAGTTAGATTGGAAGAGCGGGAGACAAGGAGAACGGGAAAACTCCTTAACTTCTTGACTCCCCAGTTCCCCTTCTCGACAGCTCAAACTGTTTGGTTTCGTTCACGGACTGTGCTGGGTGCACGGCGACTGAAGAATCGATCGCCTAATTCTGCGAACGACTCAGCATCCGCGACGATCCGCAAGCAGTTCGATGCCTTGTGCGAAAAGAAGGCGGGTTACCCGGATCTGAACGAAGCATTGACTCGGCTGCACGCCAGACGAGGGTGAGTTTTCAACCCGTTTATCCAATACGACGTGTCGCCGACCGCACGGGTAGGCATGGTCGTCATCGGCGGTCTCGGTCACATCGCATTGCAGTTTTTGAATGCGTCGGGGAGCGAAGTCACAGCGATCTTTGACATGAAGGACATCAACGATGCATTCAAGTGAGTCGAAGCAGCCCCGCCGCTGCGAGTCGTCTTGAAACGCTGCGCCACAGTCTGCTGGCAAGTCGCCAACTACAAAAGCGGAAATTCCAAGTCACCCCGTCGCACGCGAACGATCTCAAGCGTCGTATCGCGTTGCCGAAAAAAGACGATGTAGCTGCCGACATAGGTAGACCGGATTCCGACACCCAAGTCGCTGCGGTCGTCTCCCACTTCCGGGTTCTTCACCAGCATCCGGCATCGCTGGCGAAGCTTCGCCACCCACGCTCTGGCGGCTTGGGTTTATCCTTCGCAATGAACCGAGCGATCTCTTTCAGGTCTTCCTTGGACGCATCAGAATACCGCAGCCTGGGCATCGGCTATTCGCCTCGCTGTGTGGCTTTGGCCTCGTCGATCGCCGCATCAATTTCTGCAAACACCGAATCCTCGTCCGACGACTCATCGCGATCAAGCTGCTCCACGCCAAGCTGAATCTCGCTTCGCAATTGTTCACGGCCCATCAACAAGCGGATGCCATCGACAACTGCCGCTTCTTCGGTTTGGTACTTCCCTTGCGCCACCAACGCCTTCACGAAATCGTTGGCTTCGACCGGCAAATTCAAATTCATAATCTTTCTCCTTAACTTCACCACGGCACCCAACGCGAACAACCCGGAGGCATTGACGCATTGTAAACCGAATCGTTCAGCTTTAACAGAACGAGATCCCTTCGGTCAGCCAACCCGTTCCGTGCTTTCAGCCACAGCTTGACACTGCCTTGATGGTGATGCCGTTGAGGAAGGCAGTGTGGTGGCGTTTTAAGAAAGCGGCTGGCCCCAAATACCATTTGCTGAAAGCATGTAAAGAAATCGCTGGTCTTGTCGAACAGTCTTGTAAGTCACTCATCGACTGCGATCAGGATGTCACCTTCGCCGCGTTTGTCGATGTAGTCGATCAATTGCCGCAGGGCCGCCAGCAGTCTTCTGGCACGATGCGGGCTGACAAAATTTCCCGGCTGGCCCCAGTGCCGCCGTCGTTCTTTGCGGTCATTCAGCTTTTCAATGGCAGTCGTGAATAACTCCTTGGCAAGAAGAGCTTCCGCTGATTCGGGATCAAGAAAGCCAGGCTCGTAGATTCGATACCGCAACGCATAGACGACAACCAAACCGCTGTGCTCGAACAGCCAAGCCAGGTTGTCTTTCTCGGTTTCGTCGCGAAAAACATTCAAACATTCATTTACGAGGAGTAAGGCTTCCTTAGTAGCAAACTCTTTCATTGCATCCTGTCTTTGGCTGAGCAGTCGTCCGAGAGCCTGCATTTGATAGTTAAGTAGGCGCTTCCTATTCCCGAGTGGAATTTCAGCCAACAACTGTTGCACAAATACCGAAGCAGTGCTCGGATTGCGGATGCAATTCCCCGCGATGATGCAAGTTGTTTCATCGGTTTTTTTCAAACTCACGACGTCTCGCCGGATCCAAGCATCCAGTTCATTGCAATCCGCTGAAATGAATCCAAGTAGTTTTACGGCTTCGGCGTGCGTCCGGCGTTCAGTTGTGGTTGGTCGAACAGCGATGTAATCGAATGCAAGCTTGGTTAGATCGCGAACGATCGCTTGCTCCTGCCCCGGCGGAACATTCCCGTCGGAGCTGACGGCGGATGTCCCCGACGCGATCCGCGCCGAGTCAAGCAGGTCGCTGAGAGAAGCATATCTAGCGTTGATGCCAGTTCGGTCATGAACCTCGTCAAGAAATCGTGTGGCTCTGTTTCGGAATGTGCTCCATCGGCTCATATCAGCCGGTCTCGGGCGAAGATTTGGAAATGACCTTGGTCGGCTTTCGGCGTAAGCCCTCTTTCCGATTGGCAAATCCTGATCGTCCAGCAGCGGAACCATCCGATTCCAGTTTGCGAGGATGGTTCGTGAGGGAATCTCGCCGTACGAATCCGTTCTAAGGTAAAGCCTCGCGTTCCCCTGTGCGGGAGTCGCTGAAACGTGGAGACGAGCCGCAAGATTAAGCTCCGCTGGACGGTCGAGCTTGACTTGAAGTTCGCGAACGCCTGGGTACTCATCGTGAGCTACCACTAATTTAATACTGGTCGCACCGCGGCGTAGAGCGAGCCCTTCGATGGGGGCGGCGAGTTCCCATTGCTGGCCGCCAGGAACAAACTGATCACTTCCGCCCAGCAAACTCAGCCAGTCGTATTGGTGGTTGCGATCGACGAACAGTTCCAAGTCAGGCAGAGTGTCAAGATAGCTTGTCCTGTTTTCGGCGCGGTCTCGGGCGAAGATGGAAGCCCCCTTGGCGAGTAGATCTTCGCCAGCGATCCCGGTCGCAATGACTGGCATGCTGTCGCTTCCTGCTTCCGTCATCCGTTTGCACTGGTACTGAACATCGGGGCCTGCCGAAACAGCATCTGCAAAATCACCAACAAAGATGGCTGAAATGGGTGAGTCGATTACCGAAAGATGTGCGGCAAGCGCCCCATCAACTTGCCAGCGCGACAATTGTTCAACTGTCCATCCCGCTACGTGTTCGAGGAGGTTTTTGCCACTACTAGTCCTCAAACAAGCGAACGCTTGTTGAAGTTTTCTCAAAAGATAATAAGAAAACCCGAAATCTTCCGTGCTTTGCGGGGTTAAGTGAGTAGTAACAAACTCTAAGCCTCGACACACAAGGAAGATCTCAGGTGAAAT